>CANLAQ010000035.1 GCA_947488235.1 Flavobacteriales bacterium
AATTAACAAAATAATTGATTTATGTTGCAATTGCTGTGTGCATAATACATTTAAAGTGTAAATTTGAAAACAATGCATTTGACCCATCTACATTTATTAAATTTTAAGAATTACACCGACATTTCGTTTAGTTTTTCTGAGCGACTGAATGGTTTGGTTGGTGATAATGGAAGTGGCAAAACCAATGTACTAGATGCGATTTACTATTTAAGTATGTGTAAATCCTACTTAAACACAATGGACAGACAAAACATTCGTTTTGGCGAACTCTATTTTGCCATACAGGGAAATTGGAAGGATAACGAAACAGTTTCGACGGTAAATTGTGCTGTTAAAATGGGTTCAAAGAAAGTAGTAAAAAGAAACAAAAAAGAATACGAGCGCTTGGCGGATCATATTGGTCAATACCCAGTGGTGTTCATTTCTCCTTATGATGGAGATTTAATTGCTGAAGGAAGCGAACTGCGGAGAAGGTGGATGGATGGTATTTTGGTTCAAATTGATCGAGAATATTTAGAACAACTACAATTTTACGCGAAGATCTTAGACCAGCGCAACGCTTTACTAAAAAGCATGTTTGAGCACCGATTATTTGATCGGGAAAGTATTGAGGTATGGGATATTCAATTGATTAATGCCGGTGAATTAATTCATAAAAAGAGACAACAATTTTTAGAAGAATTTATTCCTGTATTTCAAAAATGTTACAAGGAAATTGGTGGGAATAAGGAAGAAGTGGGCTTGACTTATCGCTCGCAATTAAATGACGGATCCTTCATAGATTTATTAAAAGATTCCGAAAAAAGGGATGCCTTTTCTCAATACACCAATGTTGGGATACATAAAGACGATTTACTTTTTACAATTAATGAGCATCCAGCGAAAAAATTTGGTTCTCAGGGACAGCAAAAATCATTCGTAATTGCACTCCGTTTAGCACAGTATGATTGGTTAAAAAACCATCTTTCTATTTCTCCAGTCTTACTTTTAGATGATGTTTTTGATAAATTGGATGGAAAGCGCGTTCAAAAATTAATACAGATGGTAACGAGTCTAGATTTTGGACAAGTGATTGTGACCGATACAGATATTGAGAGAATGAGAAAATTATTTGAAGGGTTAAATGTTCCTAGCCGTATCTTTGAAGTGAAGAATCAAGAAGTTGAAATTATCCATGAAATTGAATTCCATGAATCCGAAAGATAAGAGACATCAAGACAGTCAACCTTTAAAAGATGTAATTGATCATTTTTTAAAAGCCTATTCCTTAGAAACTAAGATGAAGGAATTGGATATTGTTGCTGCATGGCCTGAATTAATGGGTGGAGCAATTGCTTTTCGAACAAAAAGTATTACCATAAAAAACAAAACACTTTACCTTGAAATAAATTCTGCAGTAATGCGTGATGAGCTGTATCATGGTAAAAAAGTGATCATTGAACGCATCAACACTTTTGCTGGAACAGAAGTTATAAATGATGTGTGGTTTTCATAAAAAATTATAAATTAAGCGATTAGAGCTTGCTTAAACTTGTGAGATTTTTTCATTTGGTTTAAATTAGTGAAATGAAAAATTTAATCTCCCTATTCGCACTCGTATTTTTATTGAGTTCGCCTCTTTTTGGTCAGATAAAAGCTCAGTACAATAAAGCTGCCTATCCATTTTTATTATATCTTCCCAACGATAGTATCTTAGCCACCAACCCTCCTGTTCTCATTTTTCTACACGGAAGAAGTTTATCTGGAACTGATTTAAATCTTGTTAAGAGATACGGCATCATGCATGAAGTTGAAAAAGGAAGGAAAGTTCCTGCGATTGTTATAGCGCCGCAGGTATTGGCTGGTAAACCTTGGGAGCACGCAAAAGTACTTTCTGTGTTGCGTTATGTACAAAAAACTTACCAAACCGATACCAATCGTGTCTATGTAGCAGGAATGAGTTTGGGCGGCTATGGCACCCTTGATTTTGCTGGTTCCTATCCTGAGATCGTTACTGCTGCAGTTGCCTTGTGTGGAGGTGGAAATTTAAAAGATGGTTGTCGCTTGGCAACTGTTCCCCTATGGATTCAACACGGCACGAATGATGCCGCGGTTCCTGTGAGCGAATCTGATAAAATAGTAAACGCAATTAAAGCTTGTAATGGTGGCGAAAATTTAATCTATACGAGGATTGCAGGTGCCAGTCATGGCGACCTTGAGAAAATCTTTAGAACAGATGAAATGTACAACTGGCTGTTTAAGTATACAAAAACAAAGCCTTAATTTTTTGAATTAAAGGCATAACCCAATGCAAAACCTCCTCCTAAACCAAAACCAGTAGGTGCAGCTTTTCTAGATTCCAAAAATACTCCGGCCGTTAAATGGTTTGCAAAGGAATAACTTGTGCGACATCCAAAAGATGCTGCATATTTCAAATTAGATTGCATCGTGTAAGGATTGCGAATCAAATCGACACCCAAAATATTTACATACGGTGAAACATCCCAGCGGTAATTAATATTATGATGATAGGCAATACCTTCAGGCATAATAAGTGCTGCAATTCCCACAACAACCCCCCACCCTTTGTAATTGACACTTGGAAAGAGAATGCTTGAATTATTGGAAGAACTTGCTATTAATCCCAATAGAATTAACGGAGGGCCAATTAGTGTTCCCATTGAGCTGTGAATATGTCGATAACCATCACTTCTTTTAACAACATCCAGATTATAAAGTAGCGACCAATGCTGATGAAATCGCCATTCCATTGTAAGTCCAACACCCTTGTAGGTACTGCTATCAATGATCCCCATGGAACCTTTTAAGGCAATGTGATATTTATAATCCCCTAATTGAGCGTGAGCATTGAAAGCTTGAACCGCAAGTAGTAAGGAAAAAATGGTTTTATAAAATCCTCTCATTGGTATTGTAAATTAATGTTTTGACTTTTGAAAGTTAAATTACTTAAATTAAAAAATCATTTAAAATTAATCAAACTATCAATAAAATCAATCTATTTTTGTGCTACTTAAAAATTTACAATGAAATTGCTTCTTTCTCTCCTTTTTCTTGGTTTCATAGGCAATATTATCGCTCAAGAGCATGTAGATTATTCCAAGCAAGAAAATTGGGCCGTACTTCCTTGGCATACTCCTGAAAATTTATTGTCGCAAATGCATGATACAAGTTTACTAGCAAAAGCGGATGTCTTTTATATTTATCCTACCTTGATGTTAGATCCAAAAGACAACCGATGGAACATGCCCATGATGGAACAAGAGCATATGAATGAAGTTCTAAACAGTGCGGTGCAATATCAAGCAAGTGCTTGGGCTGAGGCTGGGAGAATGTATGTACCTTATTATCGACAAGCACATATAAGATCTTATTATACCGAAGGGAAAAGAGGAGAGCAAGCATTGATGTATGCTTATGCAGATATTAAAGCTTCTTTTGAATATTACCTTGAGCATTACAATCAGGGAAGGCCTATCATTCTTGCAGGTCACAGTCAAGGATCGACACAGTTATATTTATTGATTAAAGATTTTTTTGAAGGAAAGGCACTGCAAAAACAATTAATTGCAGCTTATATGCCGGGAATAGGATTTGAAAAAGAAGTCTTCAAAGATATACCACTCATGACAAGACCGGAGCAAACGGGTGGATTTGTCGCTTGGAATACCTTCAAGAAAAAAATAGATAAAGAGAGTTACAATAAGTGGTACAAGGGAAAAGCAGTTGTGAATCCTGTTTCGTGGGATTTAAGTCCGATCGCATTAAAAAAAGACCATTTAGGTTTTTACTATTCCAATGGGAAGCTTTACCCTCATATGTTTGATACCCACCTTATCGATGGCGGAATTTGGATTTCAACACCAAAATGGCCATTTCAATTGATGTCATTGACAATGAAAAACTATCATATTGGGGACATTAATTTATTTTGGGAAGACATTCGACTGAATGCAAAATTGAGAGTCGAAAGCTATTTGAAACTGGAAACTAAATAATTTCTTTTTTCTTCTTTAATTTTTGAGCATCAAGCCAGTATATCACCTTTAAAGAAATACTATTAGAAGGTCCTTCTTGTAGTGTTTTACCTAAATTATAAAAATAACTTTGAGCCACTCTTTTGTCACTTTGGAATACTGCATTTTTCCAAACAAGGTTGATTTCACTTCCAGGCTGAAAAACCCATCTATAGACAAAATCTATCGTGAAAGCATTAAAATTAACATTGTAAGCAGAGGCGCCGTCAAGATCAAGATCATTATAAACTATTGGAGCAAGGGAACCATCATTTTGCAGGCTGTAGAAGGAATTATAAATAATATAAGAACGATAATGACGCAATCTAAAAGACAAATTCATTCTATTGGTAATAGAATAATTAAAGTCAATCAGGTTGGTGATGTTATTTCTATTGCGCGAGCCAAATAGAATTCCATAAAAGGAAGTGTCAACTGGCATTCCAAATTGAACAGCATAGCCCTCATTGTTTATTTGGAATCCTTGAGATAAGGAATAAGTCAATAGCATTTTATTAGTCAAACGCAACCTAAGACTAACATTGTACTCCCATTCTATCCATTTATTGCGATTTATTTTAGTGAAATTTCCCCCCAAATCAACTGCGAATTTTTTCTGATAATTTGTAGAAATCCAACCACCACCCCCAAGCCAAGTAGGCAGCATAAAGAAATATCCATCACTTATAGGTAATCTTGGTTCAAAATAGTCATAACTTTCTGTCAAGGAAGAGTTCAAATTAAGTCCAAAAGCATTGAATTTTTTAGTGAAGCACATGGTGCTAAGATCTAAATTAGTTCCTGTATAAACATTAGGCGCAAATAATCTATTATAATCTAAAGAAAGTGTCGAAGTAAATCGGTTAAGGATCCAAAATGGTTTAAAGATCCTATAGCTCATATAAAAAGAGGCTATGCGTCTGTTGTTATTTTGATTGTATCCTAAGTCGTTAGGGTCATAAGTTGCAGACTCCTCAAAATAAGAGGCATTGTACACAAATTTCCCTTTTTGCTTACCGCCCCAAAGTCCCCAGTTGAATCCTGTGGATAAACTATCGGTAAACAACTTATTTGAAATAGAAGAATTCACTCCACCATAATAATCATTGCTTTTATTATTAAAAACAGAGTTGAAGGCAGTGACATTAGCATCATAAAAACTACCAGCTCGGGTAACATTGGTATTGGTCAAGGTAACAGAACTATTATTTTTTAAATTTTGATCCAAGACGAGCACATTAAAATTAGTCAAGGGAGATGCTAAAATTTGTCTTTCTTCCAAAGTACTTTGATTGATAGCAGTAGCAAATTGTGGGGCTGTGAGCGCATTAAATACTCCAATTCCTAGACCTTGATCTGTACGGCCTGTAAGTTTGGTTGCATTATACAATCTGGTAGAACCAGGAACAGAAGAAATCCTTTCATTTTCATTGAGTAAGTTATTGAGCACAGCAGCTGGGGGTTGTATTCCAATTCTTCGACTGTAAAACAAGCCTGATTTATTAAACAATTCTGTTCCTTCTGTAAAAAATTGCCGATTCTCATTGAACTGAATTTCAAAAGGGCTAAGATTGAGTACTTGATTATCAAAAACAACTTGACCAAAATCAGGAACAAGCGTAACATCCAAGGTAAAGGCTTCATTTAAGCCATATTTAATATCCATTCCACCATTAAATGAACTGCTAGTATTAGAATCAGGAGATTTATTTACATAGGAAGAAAGATAAGGCATAAGTGCCAAACGCAAAGGAGGATCAATACCTTCTATTCCTTCAACCGATCCACTTTTAACCAAATAATTTTCAAAGTCCGGACTCACGGGCGACCATGCGGATTGTTCTCGATTACGACTCATTTGTCTTGAGAAATTAATGCCCCATTCTTGAATGTTTTTGGCAGGAAAACGAATGGCCGAAAACGGTATTCGAATCTCAATCGTCCATGCTGAATCTGACAAATACACTTGACTATTCCACACTAGATTTAATTGATCGTTAAAATCCATAGGATTTATCTTGGCATCCAATTGCACCCCTTGACTGGTTACACCAAAATAGAAACCATTTTGATTGTCGTTGTAAGTATCAAGATAAATACTAAATACATCAGCATTAGGACTTAAATCATCTCTAGAAGTAAAAACTTGAGAAACAGAGTCCATTTTATCATAGCATTTGACCGCAAAATAAATTGCTTCATGATTATAAGCCATTGCAACAGCAGTATTTTGTTGTGCTTGTCTTCCGGGGTTTGGTCTAACGCAGGTAAAGTCAGAAACGAAGGTCGTATTTTGCCAAAGATCTTCTTTTAATTGTCCATCTAATATGATTTTTTGATCTGTTTTTAGCGCATTAAGGCTTTGGGAACACACCCAACAAGGAGACAATAAAATAAGAAATATAAGGCCTTTCATGGTGCAAATATACCGATAAATAGCGTTATATAATTAATTTCTTCTTGAAACAACATGAAGGCATTCTTGATACTTTTCAAAAGTAATCCAGCATTTTTTTCTTTTTCGCCAATCAAATAGAACCTCAGCGATGGTTTCTTGCAAATATATTTTCTCACAACTTGTTAAAGATCTATGAAATGCGAAGCGAGAAAATGAAAAGTCAAAAGCATTTCCATTGAGATGAGCACTTCTCTTCACAGCAGAACGATTTCGCTTTAATAAACGATTTACAGAACTAATGGTTCGTGTCATAGAGGTTACAATCAATTTGGCTTGATGCACGGAACTCCCCTTTATTCTGGAATTAAAGTCAATAGAAATTGAATCCATAAGTTCCAAAGTTTCTGGAGTAAGCAGCGCATAGGAATAATAAAAAGTATCTTGAATAAAATGTTTTTGTTGAGGGACAAATACCAAATCTCCTCTTCTTGCCTTTTTTCTTAAACCTGCAACATTAAGCGAAGGCCAAACACCAGTTTTTTCTGATTTATAGATATAGGAGCTAAGATAATCATTGAGTTGACTGCTAAATTCATTTGGCAAGAAACAAGAGCAATCATATTTACAATCACTTTTTTTCTCCTCGGGAACGATAGAAACTATATTTTTTTTTACTTTCGATTTACCATTTTCAACAAAGAAAATAAAAAAAGCTGCTAATAATGCGGCGCTTGAAAGTAAGGTAATATTGAAGATTTTCATTTGAACAAAAATAAGATGATTATTCACAAAATTCAAGTTAAATTTGCGTTGTGAAAGAATTTGATGCACTCAGGGTACAATTAGAATTATTAGAATGGCCAAATGTCTATTTTTTTAAATTTATCTTGCCTAATGAAGCAGAGCGAATTGCAAAGGTGAGTGCCCTTTTTGACGAGAATGCAGATATCGCATTACACCCATCTGGTAAAGGAAAATACACCAGTTTTAGTGTGAAATCAGTTATGTTAAATGTTGATGAAATCATTACAATTTACGAAAAAGCCACTGCCATTGAAGGCGTAATATCATTATAATGAACTATCTATTTTTTAAAGACCTTCTTTTTTATGCCTTCTTCATTGTGATGGCGATAATTTTATACCGCCGTTTACTGAGACGCATGAGCAAAGGCAATATAAATCAAAATGATTATTGTGTATTATTCAGTTTAGAGCAGAACCCTGCAAGTGGTGAGATACCTTTTTACTTTACCTTAGAAAAAGAGCAATCAGTAAGTTTATTTATCGAGCATGAAGATAAATCGAGTGTTTTGGTAGTTGAAAAAACCTATGAACCTGGAGGCCATATTGTAAGATATGACTCTAAACAACTTGCTGATGGATTTTACTACTACATCTTGAAAACCGATCTTCAAGAAACAAAAAAGAAATTTACCATTCAGAACGCTTAAGACTCTTTAGACTTCTTCGATTTCTTAACTTTTAATTTCGTTTTACCTTTCTTAAAATGGTAGCGTTTTTTTCCAAACTCAGTGGTTGGCGGTCCCGCCTCATCAATTTTAAAGACCAAACCGATGCTGTGCTGCATATAATCTGATTTTCCAAATAGATCAGCAGTAAGTCCGATTTTACCTGAAGATTGAAGCTGAATGCCAACTGAATTACTCAACCAAACATTAAGACCAAGTCCCAAATTAAGGGTTGGAGTAACATTACCAACAAGTGAATCGTCACAATTGCGAATACTCAAACCTAAACCCGTAGAAACATATGGATCAACAGCTCCTTCACCTAATAGCTTATTTAAAGAATATTTTAAGTTAGCATCGGTTGCTAAAAAAAACCCTGTTTTACCCATTTGTAAATTGACCAACTTTTTGGGATTATATTGATTAAAACTCATGGCAAGTTCCGTACTCCAACCTTTATAAATATATTTATCTGCGAAAATTCGAGACGGAAAAACATTAGTGTGCCAATTTGTTGGGTCATAAAATGCCGCTGTATTCCCATCATCATCAAGAGCAGTATAGGATAGGCCAAACATCCAACCATAAGAATTAGCATTGGTTAAAGATTTGATAGGCTGCGCACTTAGTATTTGACACGATAAGCATAACGCTAGGACTAGACCTATTTTTTTAAGGGAGAGTAGTTTCATACTTACAAATTTAACTAAAAATGAAACTTACGATATTTGATGCTTCATTATTATCAACATTTTTATACACTATTATCTTAAAGCTATTAAAGGAATAGAAATTAGAAGATTAGTTACAGTTATTACTTGAATAATTGAGTATTTTTGTTGTGTGAAAAAAATAAAAAAATATTTAATAAAAGAAGAGGCTGTAGAAAGCTTTGATGTTATTGGTATTTGCACCTCACAATCGGATTTTAGATTGGCTTGGCAATTGAATTCAAAATTTGACATTAAATTACAAAAGGCAGAAAGCGCTCTTGAAATTCCAAATAAAAAATCAGGCGATCTAGAACTTTTTAATTATTATTATTTTCAACATCCAGAGGATCTGATTTCCTATTATTTAATAAAAAACAAACAAAACGCTCGCTATGTTTTAACAGAAAAACAGAGTATTGATTATGCCTTAATCCTGCATGAAAATTATGTGGTAGATGGACTTGAATTAGTAGATGATCTTAGAAATACAGAAGAAATTATCGCCGCATTTTATTTTAAAAGTAGCGAGTTTTCAAATGAATCTTATTTAATATTTGATTAAAAAATTATGAAAAAAACAAAAATAGTTGCCACACTTGGACCTGCATCATCAGGAAAAGATACCTTAAGACAAATGATGCTTGCAGGATTGAATGTTTGCCGTTTGAATTTTTCTCATGGCGCTTATGCAGACCATTCGGCTTGCGTGACAACCATCCGCGAATTAAATGAAGAGTTGGGATTAAATGTGGCCATTTTAGCAGATTTACAAGGTCCAAAAATACGAACCAACGACATGGAAAATAACGGTGTTTTGCTTGTTGTAGGGTCTGAAATTAAAGTTCTGGTTGAAAAAGTTGTCGGTAATGCTGAACGCTTTTCTATCAACTATCCTAAACTTCCACAAGATGTTTCTGTTGGGGAACGCATCTTATTGGATGATGGAAAAATAATGTTGGAAGTTTTGGAAACCAATAAGACAAGTGAAATTCGTTGTAAAATAATTCAAGGTGGAATCTTATCCTCTAAAAAAGGAGTGAACTTTCCTAACACAAAGATTTCTTTGCCTTCCTTAACAGAAAAAGATCAAGAAGATCTTGAATTTGCTTTGGATCAAGAAGTAGATTGGATTGGATTATCTTTTGTGCGCTCTGCAAAAGATATTATCGAATTAAAAGAAAGAATTGCAAAAAGAGGTGCCATTGCAAAAGTAATTGCGAAGATTGAGAAGCCAGAAGCTCTTGAAAATATTGATGATATCATTGAAGAAAGCGACGGACTAATGGTCGCAAGAGGCGATTTAGGAGTTGAGATTCCTTTCCAAAATGTACCGCTTATTCAAAAAATGTTAATCAAAAAATGTGTTCGTAAAGCAAAGCCGATTATTGTTGCTACGCAGATGATGGAATCCATGATCACCAGCATGTCGCCAACCAGAGCAGAGGTAAACGATGTTGCCAATGCAGTGCTAGACGGAACAGATGCTGTAATGCTTTCAGGAGAAACTTCTGTCGGGCAATATCCTGTTGAAGTGATTAAGACGATGTCCAACATCATCAAAGAAATGGAAACACATGGTGGTATTTACAATAAAGAAGAGTTGCCAGAGCGCGATCAAGTTCGTTTTATTTCAGATTCTATTTGTTTTAATGCTTGTCGTTTAAGTCAGCGCGTTGCTGCAAAGGCAATTATCACGATGTCTTTCTCTGGGTATACAGCCTATAAAATTGCTTCACAAAGACCCAATACGGATATTTTTGTATTCACCAGCAATAGAAGTATTTTGACCCAATTGAATTTAGTTTGGGGAGTGAAAGCATTCTATTATAACAAACATATCAGTACAGATCATACTATTGCTGATATTAAGTATATCATGAAAACCGAAGGCTATTTGGCACAAGGTGATTTAGTGATCAACATCGCTTCGATTCCATTGGAAGATATGGGTGGTTCGAATATGTTAAAATTAAGTTTTGTAGATTAATAAAAAATTAATTCATCCTTAGTTTTAAGATTGCCGAATAACTTTTCTGATGTATATTTGTGCTCTCTAATTCAAGACAACATGAATCAATTTTCAAGAAGACACATTGGCCCAAATTTAGCCGAAAAAACTACAATGCTACAAGTTCTTGGCTTGAATAGCATGGAAGAATTAATTAACAAAACGATACCTGCTGCTATTCGATTAAAAGGCGAATTGTCAGTTGATGATGCCATGACGGAAGCAGAATACCTGCAGCATATATCTGAATTAGGGAAATTAAATACTGTTCATAAATCATTTATTGGATTGGGTTATCATGAAACTCTAGTTCCATCTGTTATATTAAGAAATGTTCTTGAAAATCCAGGATGGTATACTGCCTATACTCCATATCAAGCTGAAATAGCGCAAGGTCGTTTAGAAGCTTTGTTGAATTTTCAAACGATGATTTTGGATTTGACTGGAATGGAAATTGCCAACGCTTCGCTTTTAGATGAAGGAACAGCTGCAGCTGAAGCCATGATTATGTTTTATAATTCTAGATCTCGTGCAGATATTAAAGAAGGAAAAAATGGATTTTTTATCTCTAAAGATTGTTTCCCACAAACTATAGAAGTAGTTCAGGGAAGAGCCATCAACTTAGGAATTGAATTGGTTATTGGAGATGAAGAGACCTTTTCAGATTTAGAAAATTGTTTTGGTGCTATCATGCAATATCCTAACGGTAAAGGTGCCATAGGAAATATTGAATCGTGTATCTCCAAGTGGAAAGCTGCTGGTATCCAAGTGGCCATTGCTTCTGATTTATTAGCCTTAGCATTATTAAAATCACCAGGATCAATGGGAGCAGATGTTGTATTTGGCTCCTCACAACGCTTTGGTGTTCCGATGGGATTTGGAGGTCCACATGCCGCATTCTTTACTTCAAAAGAAGATTATAAAAGAACGATGCCAGGAAGAATTATTGGAGTATCGAAAGATGCAGACGGTAATATGGCTTTAAGAATGGCGCTTCAAACAAGAGAACAACACATCAAACGAGATAAAGCGACTTCAAATATTTGTACCGCGCAAGCACTTTTGGCTGTTATGGCAAGTATGTATGCTGTATATCATGGTCCAGATGGAATAAAAGCAATTGCAAACCATGTCAACCATCTAGCCCTTACTTGTGCTAATGGCTTAAAAGAAATGGGTGTTTCAATTGTTTCCAACGACTTTTTTGATACGATTTGTGTAACGGTTGTAGATACCAACAAAATTAAAATTGCAGCTGAAGCAAAAGGAATGAATTTTAATTTCATTAATGACCATACCCTTACCATTAGTTTTGGCGAACCTCATTCAATGGCTGATGTATCAGAAATTATCAGCTTATTTGCAGATACATTAAATACATTTGCACCTGCTATCTCTTCCACTGGAACTTCAATTCCAAGTACTTACAGTAGAACAGAAGCCATCCTTACCCACTCCATTTTTAATTCACATCATTCTGAATCGAAAATGATGCGTTACATCAAGCGATTAGAAAATAAAGACTTATCGCTTGTACACAGTATGATTGCCTTAGGCTCTTGTACCATGAAATTAAATGCAGCATCGGAATTGATGCCTATTACCAATCCTCAATTTTGTAATTTACATCCCTTCGCTCCTATTGATCAGGTTCAAGGTTATTACAAGATGTTGGAACAACTAGAAAAAGATCTTTGTGCCTGCACCGGATTCGCTGCTGTTTCTTTACAACCTAACTCAGGTGCTCAAGGTGAATATGCAGGATTAATGGTGATCAAAGCTTATCATGAATCACGAGGAGATACGCATAGAAAAATAATTATTATCCCTTCGTCTGCACACGGAACGAATCCTGCATCAGCAGTTATGGCTGGTTTTGAGGTAATTGTTACGAGTTGTGACGAAAACGGAAATATTAATATCGAAGAATTAGAGCGCGTTGCTATTGAAAATAAAGATATCCTAGCGGGTCTAATGGTTACCTATCCTTCTACACATGGTGTTTTTGAGGAAGGAATTCAAGTGATTACAAAAATCATCCATGATAATGGTGGACAAGTCTATATGGACGGAGCC
Organism: Flavobacteriales bacterium; assembly: GCA_947488235.1. Lineage (GTDB taxonomy): Bacteria > Bacteroidota > Bacteroidia > Flavobacteriales_D > Crocinitomicaceae > UBA952. Next base: position 12,680 of record CANLAQ010000035.1, read on the forward strand.
AATATGAATGCTCAAGTAGGATTGACCAATCCAGGGAATATTGGAGCGGATGTTTGTCACCTTAATTTGCACAAGACTTTCGCTATTCCTCATGGTGGTGGTGGCCCTGGAATGGGACCAATCGGAGTAGCAGCTCATTTAGCACCTTTTTTACCTGGAAATCCTTTGGTGAAAATGGGTGGAGAAAAAGCTATTCATGCCATATCAGCTGCGCCATTTGGTAGTGCTTTGATTTTATTGATTTCTTACGGTTACATCAAAATGTTGGGCGCTAAAGGATTAAGAGAGTCAACAGAAATGGCTATTTTAAATGCCAATTATATTGCAGCCCAATTAAAAGGTCATTATGAAGTCCTTTATACGGGTTCCAATGGAACAGTAGCACACGAAATGATTTTAGATTGTCGTGATTTTAAAAGAACTTCAGAAGTTGAAGTAGCCGACATGGCGAAAAGATTGATTGATTTTGGATTTCATGCACCAACGGTTTCTTTTCCTGTAGCGGGAACTTTAATGATTGAGCCAACTGAATCAGAAGACAAAGATGAATTGGATCGTTTTATTGAAGCAATGATAAAAATTCGTGCAGAAATAAAAGACATCGAAATGGGCAAGTACGATAAGCAAAATAATTTATTGAAAAATGCACCGCATACTGCAGATTGTATTATCAATAGAGCTTGGGAATATCCTTACACTCCTAAAGAAGCTGCTTACCCAGTTGAATACCTAAAAGATTGGAAGTATTGGGCGCCAGTTAGAAGAGTTGATAATGCCTTTGGAGATCGAAATTTAATCTGTTCTTGTCCAAGCTTAGAAAGTTATACTCAAGCATCATGAAACTAGACATCCTCGCCTTCGCTGCCCATCCTGATGATGTAGAATTATCTGCCTCAGGAACTCTTTTAAAGTATATAGCGGAAGGAAAAAAAGTAGGGATTATAGATTTGACGCGTGGTGAACTTGGTTCCAGAGGAACTGCGACAACCAGAACTCTTGAAGCAGAAAATGCTGGAAAATTAATGGGCCTTAGCGTAAGAGATAATCTAGATTTAGCGGATGGTTTTTTTGATGATTCATTTGACACTAAAATGCGCATTATCCAACAAATCAGAAAATATCAACCGGATATTGTTTTGGCTAATGCCATGAGTGATCGCCATCCAGATCATGGAAGAGCGGGAAAAATTGTAGCAGACGCTAGCTTTTTATCGGGTTTGGTAAAGATTCAAAGTGCTGAAGATGATATTCCACAAGCACCATTTAGACCTCAGCTATTGTTGCATTACATACAAGATCATTACCTCAAGCCCGATATCGTTATTGATGTAAGTGACTTTATGGAGCAGAAAATTGAAGTCATTAAAGCTTTTACTACTCAATTTTACGATCCAAATTTCGATGGACCAGAAACGCCTATATCAGGAGAAGATTTTTTTGATTTTATCAAAGGAAGAATGATGACACTTGGTAGACCTATTGGAGCAAAATATGCCGAAGGATTTACCTGCGATCGTATTCTTGGTGTTGATGATTTATTTGACTTGCGTTAATAAATTAAAAGCGCCAAACTTACCCCTACCACAATACTGATCAATTTGAAGAAATTGAACTTATGATTCTCAGAGGTTTCAAAGATAATCGTTGTTGAAATGTGCAAAAACATACCCAATACAACGCCTAAAATCATTTGAAAGTTTAAGCCAATTTGTTCAGGCGTGACAGCCAATCCGAAACAAACACCTAAAGGAGTCATGCATGCAAAAAGCCCTAATACCATCCAAGCCTTAGCTTTACTCAAAGCGGTGCTTAACAATAAAGTCATTAAAGCAATAGCAACAGGTACTTGATGGAAAATGATGCCCCAAAAAAGTGACTCATGACTCTCATGCGCATGATGGGCAATGATCCCTGTATAATGATTTCCCAAAGGAATTCCTTCAATTATGGAATGAATGGACAAGGATAGAAATAAAGTCCACGGCATCGCTTGACCTTTGTGAACATGAACATGTCCGTGTTCAATACCTCCCGAAAAATACTCCAACAAGAGCTGAATTAAAAATCCTGATAAAATATACAATCCTACTGAAGTTCCTTTAGATTCATATAATTCTGGAAGTAGGTGTTCGAATAAAATAGCCAACAAAAATCCACCACTAAATGCTAAAGCCAATTTAATAAGCTGACTTTTATTACTCGCATTTAGAGTTGTGACGATCAATCCACCGAGTACAACAGAAAAAAGGAGTCCAATAAGAACAAAAGTAAAAGACATCATTTTCTTTTGGCGATTAAAATTAGGCGATCCGAATGAGAGGTATCAAATGCATTCAATTCGAAGTCTCCAAAGGTATGTAATATTTCAAAATCAGCCTCAAGTAATGCTTTGAAATCTTCTAAATACAAGGCTTGCACCCGCTCAGTGTAATGAAAATCTTCATCTTCATCTGAAAATTGAATGTCCTTAAAAATATGAGTGCCGTCAAATCTCCTTGAAATATCAAAGCTCAAGGTATCTCGTTGAACGGTTTCTGCGGCTACCAAATTTGCAATCACCTTCTTGGCATTCATAAAATCTATCAATAACAAGCCATTTTTATCAAGCATTGCAGCAATGGCAAGCAACATCTTTTTATTTTCCTCTTGCGTATCAAAATATCCAAAACTGGTGAAGAGATTTGCGATTAAGTCAAATTTGTGTCCTGCAATTGGTTCGCGCATATCATGTACTGAAAAGGATAATGTATCATTTTCTAGTGGTTTCGCTGCAGCAATACTATTGGGGGATAAATCAACTCCCAGTACCTGCATTCCATGTTGACAAAACATGTGTGCATGTCTACCCTTTCCACATGCAAGATCTAGCACTTTAGAATTGATTGGCAATTTCAAAAAGGCAACAATTTCTTGAATAAATCCTTTTGCTTCTTCTTCATTTCTGTTCTGATACAGCAGGTGATAATAATGCGTATCAAACCAATTTGCGAACCAATCTTGTTTTTTCATGAGGATAAAGTTAAGGCTAATTGAAAAGTTATCCATGAATCTGTTTAAATTCGTAACACAAAATGAAAAAAATAGGTCTTACAGGTGGAATTGGTTCAGGGAAAACATATGTTTCTTCTATACTGAAAGCTATGGGATTTCCTGTGTTTTCATCAGATGAAAGTGCCAAGAGCTTGATGCAGTATGATCCGGAAATAAAAAAGGAACTGATTAAAATATTTGGGCCAACTGTTTATATCCATGGGAAATTAAACAATGTTTTTATAGCAGGTGCACTATTTTCGGATGATACGCTTCGTGCACAAATCAATGCCCTCATTCATCCAACGGTACGGCACAACTTTGATCAGTGGGCCAAAAAACAAAACCAATTACTGGTATTCAATGAAGCGGCCATACTGTGTGAGACGGGTGCTTATGTCGAATTTGACGCCTGTATTTTAGTAAGTGCACCCGATGAAATAAAAATAAAACGCATCATGGAAAGAAATTCATGTAGTAGAGCAGACGCTGAGGCTCGAATGGCGGTGCAATGGAGTGATGCAGAAAAAAGGAAATGCTGTAACTACGAAATAATTAATAGTGGTGATAGACCCTTACTGATTCAGGTAGAACAAATTATGGATTCCCTTTTAAAAAATTAAACGATTGACTATTTCAAATAATCAATATTAAAGGTCAGACCAAACTTCAGTGGATACACTGCCATGGTTGCTTGTTTCTGAAACAGCGGTGTTAAAGAATAACTAGCGAATAAACCAAAAGCATCCCAACCTGCTCTAACCGTTCCATCCAACAAGAAATTCCGCATGTTGAATCTGGAATATAGATAATTGCGGTATCGATCTCCTTGATCGTCTTTACCCGCCTGATAGGTAACTGAGGAGTAACGATAAGAACCAATTACACCAGCTGAAAAATATATACTTTTTTTCTTTCGCTCTTTTGTACTAAATTCTAAGAGCAATGGAATTGATAAAGTATAACTCGATAAAGTATTCTGTTTAAATTTTCCGGCAGTACTTATTTCAGCGTAAATAGTGTCTTTTGTATGAATAATTGAATAATTATCTCTGAAACCTAAACTACTAATTCCGGCACCCAAACCCGTTGTCAGTCCTAAATATTGCCTGAAAATCGGGAGTTTATACTCTAGGAAATTAAAATTAAATACCACAGATTTTGCTGGATTGACATTCCAATAGGGAGTAGTAGAGAAATTAGTTCCGAAAGCTTTTCCTGTAATGGCGTCTACATTGCGCAGGGTAATATAACCAAAATCAAAAGCAGCCCAATGTGCTTGATGTTTAACTTTGTCATCAAAATCATCATCAAAGTCATCACCTCCCAGCGCAAAAGAAATTGGCAAATTCATCACAGTTCTTTCTAGCAAAGCTGTATCCGTTGTTCCGGGAATCCAATTCGGCATGATAGATACCACGCGAATTGCTTCCTTTTCTATGGACGGACAACCCAAACCCTTCAAAATCTTAACATCACTTACTTTGCCATCTTTTTCTACACAAAATTGCACATAAACCTTGCCCTGAATACCCTCTTCAATGGCTTCTTGCGGATAAGTAATGTTTTCTTGAATAAAACGCATGATTGCATCATGACCACCTGGAAAAGTAGGTTCAATATCACTAGGACCCTCCACTACTTCAATCGGAGGAGGCAAAGGCACATCACCTTGAGAAAAAACAGTTAGTACAAATGATGAAAAAATAAAAACGAAAAGGAAGTGATTTTTCATAGGAGTATATTTATCGTTAATTAAAATTTAAAAAGAACCCTACACATTAAATTTCTACCCGCTTGAGGGTAATAAAAATTCTCTGTAGTTTTTTGACCATCATAAAGATATGAAAATGTATATCCATTATTGGAATAAAGATAATTAAAAATATTATTCACTTGAAGACCAAAAGTAATTTCTCTTCCTAAAACATGTCGAAGCGCATAGTTCAGCGTTAAATTACTGTAGGAAAAGGCCTTAATGCTTCGATCAATAGCTGAAGTATTGTCCAAAAACTGTTGGGACACATATTTACTCATCCATTCTACAGTCATGTTTTTAAAGGGCAGCCAAACAATACCAAGGCTTGAAACTACCTTTGGAGAAAAGGCTAAATCCACCTCATTGTGCTTGATAATTTGTTGCGAATAATAAGGCGCTGTCGAGGAATAAACATCTAAAAATTCATTGAATTCTTTTATTTTATTTTGACTTAAGGCCAGAGCTCCATTAAATTTTAAGAAAGTAAATGGAGCATAAACGGTATTCAATTCAAGTCCCAATCGATAACTTGACGGAACATTGGTCCGCGTATAAGAACCCACATCATTAATTTCACCCGTCAAAACAAGTTGATTGGTATAATCCATGAAATAAGCATTCACATTCAAGAGTAGTTTAGGTTTTTTGTAGGTATAACCCAATTCAAAATCTCTTAAAACCTCTGCTTTTGGTCGGCTATTTGGAGTGCTTTCTCTAAAATCCTTGCGCACGGGTTCTCTATGAGAAACACCAAAAGAGGCAAAAATGGATTGCGCATAAGAAAGTTGTCTTGAGATGGAGATTTTTGGATTTAAAAAATCAAATTTTACGCGCTGTTCCACATCCTTTAATACGCCTGAAACTTGATCAACACCTATAAAAGAATAGTCTAAGTGTCTGAACTGGATGTCGCCATTGAACAACCAATCCTTCAGCCTATACGAACCTTTAAGATAGGAAGACCATTCAGATTTTTGTCCAGACTCATTGTAATAGCGATCTCCTAATTCCGAATCAGAAGCAAAACGAGACCAGATCACTTCCCCATAATGACGACCCAAATAAGTATTCACAGAACCTCCCCAAACCAAATTGAAACGGTGTTTGAAATAGGAAAGAGAAAATACAGAACCAACAAAATCATTATTCAACCAGCGCTGGCGAATTAAATCACTTGTAGTAAGGGTGTCGTTACCTACTACAACCGAAGACATTCCATAAGCGCTTAGGGCTTGGTTATTTTTATATTCCTCATAATACCCTCTACCATAAGTATAATGACCTGAAACATTTAAAATTAAATTAGATTTCAAGGAATAGGTATAATGCAATTGATAGTTATCTTGCTTATAATTATCCACTTGATTTTTATAGGTATAATAATTATAAGTTCTTCCCGAGCTCAATAAATTTTGTCTTTCCTCAGGACTCAATAAATTACGATCTGCATAGGCATTCATCTCATTTACATTTCCCGTTAAGCGACTTTCTGGTGTTCCATACCAAGCCTGATAGGTCAACTCGTGCCCACTGAAAACAAGTGCTTTCAAAAGGAATTTTTTACCCATGTAAGCGCCTGAAAAATAGATGGAATTTAGATTTGATTGGGCTCGATCTAGAAATCCATCAGAAGCAATGCGAGAAAGACGCGTTTCAAAATTAAACTTTTGATTGAGGAGTCCCGTTCCAATTTTAATAGAATTTTTGAGTGTGTTAAACGACCCATAACTATTATCAATAGTTGCGTAGGGAGTTTCAGAAAGATTGTTGGACTTTAGATTTAATCCTGCGCCAAAGGCTGCAGCGCCATTGGTAGAAGAACCAATTCCGCGTTGAATTTGAATATTTTCAATGGAGCTGCTCAAATCTGGCATGTTGACCCAATAAACATCATGCGATTCAGGATCATTGATGGGAATACCATTTAAGGTGACATTGATCCGAGAAGCATCGACTCCTCGAATTCTCATTCCTGTATACCCTACTCCATTTCCGGCATCTGAGGTAATTACTAAAGATGGTGTACCATCCAATAAGAAGGGTAAATCTTGTCCGAAAGCCTTTTTTTCTAGGCCTTTCTCTTCAACTAAAAGTGCAGAAGAGGATACAGCAGAGGCTCGGGTTGAAGAAACTTGAACCTCTTCTAAAGTCTGGGAACTTTTATAGAGCTGAATATCTAATTGGTTATTATATGCTTCAGCATAATAAACCTGGTAACTTACAGTATACCCTGGATATTCAAAAACCAGTGTGTTTTCATCACCAAATACAGGTCCTAAAATAAAATTTCCTTGCGCGTCGGTTTGCGTACAGAAGTTGGTGGCTTGAATACAAACCTTAACTCCTTCCAAAACTTTTCCGTCCTCATCATAAACGGAACCCATAAAATTATTTTGTCCAAAAGAGAGAAAAGTTGCTACTAAAAAACCGATACTGATAAAAAATCTTGTTTTCATTTGTTTCAAATTACACAAGAACAAGGGGCTAATTCCGGATGGTTATTAATTAGCACAGTCATCTTCCCTTCGTAGGCATTATCCTAAATCAGGTTCAATGGGTATAATCTCAGCCTTGTCAAAGGCACCCCTTAGAGACGGTGTAAAATTATAAAATAATTTGAATTGACGATTAGATTTTGGAGGATTAAAAAATCTTGACAAAAAGATTTTGCGGAAATTAAGTATTCCGTTAATTAATAATTCTAATTGGAGTTAGGAGATGTTATCGGTCACAATACTGGAGCTACGAAGGTGTTAAAGATAAACTTTTCGCGTCGGTATTTTTTGTGAATTAATGCTAAAGATAGCGCGGAGGTAGTAGTAATCACTGCGCCAACCGTGATTATGGCAAATCTTTCTAATGCGCAAATATCTATGAACATGCCGCCACAGGTTTTCGGCATACTTAATCCCTTAATCCAGATACCTCCACCTAGAGCCATTCCCGCTAATCCGATATAACTTTGAGCAATAATGGTATTGATCCTAGAAAGTTCTATCCAAGTATTATCCACCTTGATTTTATCAATGGTTATTTCGTTTATTACTCCTTTTACTCTAGCGTCATAATTCATTGAATTGCTTACTTCAAGTGTTATCTTATCACCTATGCCATAAACTTTTCTGACACTGTTATCAAATTTACTTTTCACAAAAAAAGTGCTCGAAGTCTGCGCATTAATGCATTGACTGAATAGGATTATAAAAAGGAGGGAAAGATATTTCATTTGGATTTGAATTAGGTTTGATCAAATGTAATTAAGTTGCTCGTACTCTTATAATCGAATTCCACAAGCTGTAGTTTCTTACTTGCGCAATTTGATAATTATACCTGTCAAATAATCCCGACATTTACCATTGTTGAGGTATTAGATTTTCTATAAAAATTACAAGAGAAATCTCAGCGCAGCATAATATATAAATTGCTACATTTAAGGTCTATGCAAAAAACAGTTGCTGTAACGGGTGCCAGTGGGCACATTGGAAATGTGGTTTGTAGAAAACTGATTGAATTAGGCTATTCGGTAAAAGCCTTTTATCATTCAGATGCTACCAGTCTAAAAGACTTGCAACTTACATTGGTTAAAGGCGATATTCTGAATCCAACTGAGGTAAGAAACTTATTAACAGGATGTGATTATGTAATTAATTGCGCTGCCATAATTAGTATCAATGGTGATCCAAATGGATTGGTATACAAGACCAATACTCAAGGTCCTGCAAACATTCTTTCCCTAGCCAAGGAACTTGGAGTAAAAAAAATAATTCATGTCAGCAGTGTACATGCCGTTCATGATTTGCCGCACAACACGCCATATGATGAGACGCGACCTTATAAAACGAAAAAAGATTTTGCCTACGATTACTCTAAAGCCCAAGGCGAACAAATCATGCTTGCTGGGGCTGAACCCGATGGCTTAGAAGTGGTGGTAGTTAGACCCAGTTGTGTTATAGGACCTCATGATTTTAAACCTTCTAAAATGGGGGTGGCACTTAAAGGATTCTACAAAAAGAAATTCTTATTCCTTCCCAACGGTGGCTATGACTTAGTGGATGTTCGAGATCTTTCGGCGTCCATTTGTGCGGCTATTGAACTTGGAATAAACAAAGAAATTTACTTGTTGTCTGGAATGTATTACCGCTTCAAAGATTTGGCAAAAGAAATTGGAATGCTGCGTGAGCAAAAGAAAACCATCCTGATATTGCCCAATTGGATTTTAACTTTTAGCCTTCCTTTTGTTTGGCTAGCAGGTAAAATAACCCAGACAGCGCCATCACTTACAAAGGAGTCAATTGTTGCCATTACGGAAGGACATCCTGAAATGAATAATGAGAAAGCAAAATCGATACTGCATCATAAAACACGGCCATTACAAGATTCCCTTAGGGATATTTTTAAAAGCAAATTAAATAACACTTAATCTTATGACCCTTTCTACGCTTAATATGATCACCTTTTCATGGATTGGATTAGCAATCGCTGTTCATGTCACCATGTTTTTTATCAAAGCTCCCTTCGGCAGACATACTTCCACCAAATATGGAAGGTCTATTAATAACAAATGGGGCTGGTTTTTAATGGAATTACCTTCCCTTTTGATCATGGGTTATTTTTTATTCTTTGGTTCTAAATCGCTCTATTCTTATACTTGGATCTTATTCCTCATGTGGATTTTGCACTATTTTAACCGCACTGTGATTTATCCCTTGCGCATCAAGTCTAC
>CANLAQ010000036.1 GCA_947488235.1 Flavobacteriales bacterium
GACTCCTTCATGGGCTTTGCGTTCTAGTTTAGATAATTTTGCTGCCAATGTTGGCACTGGTTTATCTGGTTATAATGCCAATCTAATGTTGTCCGATACAGTGGTGCTTCCAGCATCATTTTTAGGTCTTCAGGCAGTTACTTTTAGAATTTATCTAATCGGCATCGCATCGAATACGGCTACATGGCGCGTTGATAATGTAGGTCTCAAAGGAAATGTTGTCAATGCAACGCCCTCTTATTTTTACGCTGATGCGGATGGAGATTCTTATGGAAATCCAAATGTATCTGTCTTTACTTGTTTTGCTCCATTGAATTATGTGTCTGATAATACAGATTGTAATGATGCTAATGCAGCAATTAATCCAACAACCATTTGGAATATGGATATGGATGGAGATGGTTTCGGTGGCACAGGTATGACCACAACGGGTTGCACTCAGCCTCTTGGTTATGTAATTAACGCAACGGACTGTGATGATATGACTGCAGCAATAAATCCAAGTGCAACGGAACTGTATGACCAAATAGACAACAATTGTAATGGTCAAATTGATGAAGGATTTACGCTTTCTACTTATTACCTAGACAATGATGGTGATGGTTTCGGTGGAACAACTTCTGTTGTTTGGGTAGCGCCTCCTTCTGCAGGATATATTCTTGTAGGTGGTGATTGTGATGATAATAACAATGCAATATTCCCAACAGCTGTTGAGATTTGTGATAATATTGATAACAATTGTGACGGACAAGTAGATGAAAATCTTATTTTCCTAAATTATTACCAAGATCTAGACAATGATGGATATGGAAATGTTTTAATGAATCAAACAGCATGTTCAGCTGTTATTGGTTATGTGCTTGACAGTACAGATTGTAATGATAATAATGCTGCCATTCATCCTGGTGCTTTAGATATTCCAATCAATGGAATTGATGAAGATTGTAGTGGTTTAGATGCTCCTTTAGTTCCAATTCAATTGGGAATGTATGAGTTTGCAGGTGTTTCGGCTTGTCCAGTTACATCAGTAAATATTACTACTCCAACTGCAAACAATACTTTTAGTGCTTTCTCTCAATTAGGAACTACTTGTTCTGCTGCATCAAATGTGTTTAGTTCTTCCCCATGGAATGTTACTCCAACAATTGATTTGAATCAGTATTATGAGTTCTCTATTCAAGCTGATTCTTGTATGGCATTGTATCTTTCTAAACTTGCTTTCAACCACAGAACAAGTGCTGCAGGTGGAACGCCTACTTGGATGGTAAGATCAAGTTTGGATAACTTTACTTCAAATGTTGCTACAGGAACTTCTAATAATAATGGTAATGTAGTTTTGGCAGATACCGTTGTACTTGGAACAGCCTTTGCGCTTATTAATCAAGTAAGCTTTAGATTTTATATTACAGGTATGGCCAATACAAGTGCTACTTGGAGGGTGGACAATGTGAGTACTTTTGGAAATGTGGTAACTGTGAATCCTCAAATTTTTTATGCCGATTTAGACAATGATTCTTATGGTGACACCAACAACACTATTTCCGCTTGTTTCCTTCCTGTCTCTTATGTTACCAATGCCCAAGATTGTAATGATTTAGATGCTAATATTAATCCAAATACTGTTTGGTACATGGATATGGATGGGGATACCTATGGTGATTCAAGTAGTATCTTTGTTGGATGTACTCCTCCGGCGAATTATGTTTTAAATGCTCAGGATTGCAATGATATGAATCCACTGGCAAATATTCCTGTAATCTATTTCACAGATGCAGATCAAGATGGTTTTGGAAATCAAAATCAAGGTGAGTTTTTCTGTGAGAATCCAGGTTTAGGATATTCCTTGAATCAAAATGATTGTAATGATACTGACAGTACAGTTTATCCAGGAGCAACTGAAATTTGTGATGGAATTGATAACGATTGTGCCAATGGAATAGATGATGGACTTTTATTCATTCCTTATTTTGTGGATGCTGATCAAGATAATTTCGGATCTACAGTTACGAATACTTTTTGTGCTGATCCTGGAATTGGATATACTTTGGTAGGAGGTGATTGTGATGATGCTAATCCAAACGCTTATCCTGGTGCAGTTGAAATCATTGATAATGGAATTGATGAGAATTGTGACAATGTAGATAACTATGCTAGTTTAGACGAATTGAATACGCTTAATTTATCGGTGTATCCAAATCCAAACAACGGTATTTTTAACATTCAAAGCAATAAAATTTGTGAAAGTCAATTGCTAAACATTACTGATTTGAACGGAAAATCCGTTGCGCAATCTGTTTTGACAGGAACTGAAATTTCTTTGAATTTATCTTCTCTTGCTAAAGGTTATTATCTGTTAACTTCTGCAAATATGAAGCCTATCCGCATTATTATTCAGTAATTTTAAACTATTTTTATACTATAAATTAATTTATAGTATTGATTATGAAAATAGGTATTACTGCGCTTGCTTTTATTGCTTCCATTGGTTTTGGTTTTAGTCAAAAAGCTACTGAATTCCATTCTAATGCATGGCAACAAGAAGTGAATTTTAAAATTCAAGTACGCTTGAATGATGAAAATCAAACCTTATCTGCTTTTGAGGAAATAGAATACATTAATAAATCTCCAAAGAGTTTGGATACGATTTATATGCATCTATGGCCCAACGCCTATCGTAATTATAGATCGGCACTTGCTAAACAGCAATATAATAGCGGTAAAAAGAATCTGTATTATGGTGATATGAAGGATAGAGGATCTATTGATTCTTTAGATTTTAAAGTTAATGGAGTGCAAGTGCAATGGAAAGAATATGAAGGTAATCCTGATATTGGTTATTTCATTCTGCCGAGCAGCTTATTGCCAGGGTCTAAAGTTACCATTACAACACCTTTTTCGGTTAAAATTCCTTCTGGAGAAATTTCAAGATTGGGTCACATTGATCAGTCTTATCAAATAACGCAATGGTATCCAAAACCTGCAGTTTATGATGCGAATGGATGGAATATGATGCCTTATTTAAATCAAGGTGAATTTTATTCTGAATATGGATCTTTTGATGTATCTATTACTGTTCCTCAAAATTATGTGGTAGCAGCAACGGGCGATTTGCAAGATCAATCTGAACTAGATTTTTTAGATTCATTAGTAGCAGCAACAAAAATTAATATTCCTAAATTTCTTCAAACCAAACAAGGTGGAGGTGCAAAAACAGATTTTCCAGCATCTTCAAAACTTTGGAAAACGATTCATTTTAAGCAAAGTCATGTGCATGATTTCGCTTGGTTTGCTGATAAAAGATTTGCGGTACTTAAAGGTGAAGTTACACTTCCTAAAACAGGCGATAAGGTGACCTCTTGGGCGATGTTTGTTCCTCATAATACTTTGACATGGCAAAATGCCATTGAATATATTAACGATGGGACTTATTACTATTCCTTATGGAATGGGGATTATCCTTACCATAATGTTACCGCTATTGATGGAACTATCAGTGCTGGCGGTGGAATGGAATATCCAAATGTTACTGTAATTGGTAATGCAAGTTCTGCCGAAGAATTAGAAGTGGTAATCGTTCATGAAGTCGGACACAATTGGTTTTATGGTATTTTAGGTTCCAACGAACGCGTTCACGGTTGGATGGATGAAGGACTTAATACCTTGAATGAAATGCGCTATGTTGAAACTAAATATCCAAATAATAAAAGACTTTCAGACATGGTGTTAAACGGCAAGTTTCATTTAAATGACCTCGATCATCATGATATGGGTGATGTAATGTATAGAATGCTCGCTGCTTTCGGCAAAGATCAAGCGATTGAAACGCATTCAGCAGATTTTTCTTCCATTAATTATGGGGCTATAATGTATCAAAAAACAGGTTTAGTATTTTATTACTTAAAGGATTATTTAGGAACTGAGCTGTTTGATCAATGCATGCAGAATTATTTTAATTCTTGGAAATTTAGACATCCACAACCACAAGATTTACAGCGGGTGTTTGAAGAAACTACCGGTAAAAAGTTAGATTGGTTTTTTAATGATTTAATTCAAACGACAGATCATGTTGATTATAAAATCTCAAAGGTGAAATTCAATAAGGATGGGGGAGTAGTTCAAGTTAAAAATAAGGGTAAAGTTGATGGACCAATTGAGGTTAATGTCATTAATAAAGACAAATCAATGAATTCTTATTGGGTTGAACCAGGACAAACTACTACTTCTATTTCAAGTAAAAAAGAAGCTGTTGATTATGTCATGATTGATGCGAATCGAGATATTCCTGAATTGAATCGATCTAACAATTATTATTATCCCAATATTCCATTCTTCATGAGAAAGCAAGAACCTCTTGCATTAGAATTTTTTAGTGGAGACAACGAAGGTGGAAAAAATAATATTTTCTGGTTGCCGATCATTGCGGGAAATTCCAATGATCATACGATGTTAGGAGTAGCCGTACATAATTTCGGTTTAGGTCCACGACCAACCCAGTATTTGATTGCACCTATGTATTCTTTTGGCAGAAAGATGGTTTCTGGGATTGCAGAAGTGAGTCACACTTTTTATCCTGAAAACTTCTTCAGATCAAGTAAATTGGGAGTCTCAGCAAAATCTTTCTCCACAAATGGAATATCAGATAATCCTCGAGGCGCTTATTTTGTAGGAATTAGTCCTTACTTATTGTTGGAGTTTGGTAAAAAGAAAAATAATCCTTCAATCACAAGAACACTTTTGATTAAGACGATTGCGCGTCATGATCAATGGATTGATAATTCTAGTAATTTAATTCTTAATCAAGTAGGAGCGATGCTTTCTTACTCTTATCTTAAATCAAAAGCTGATTATAAGTATTCCAATGAAACACGCTTGGAATCAATGCAGCACTTCAAGGGAAATGATAATATGTTACGCATCTCTAGTGCAACACAATTTGAATTTAAATATTTGCGCAATAAAATGGATCGTTGGATTAGCCTTCGTGCTTATATTGGATATAATCTGTATTCAAAATCAAGTTCATGGATTATGCCGGACAAATACATGATGTCTCTAAGTGGTGCTGCAGGAACGCAAGATAATTACTTAGAAAATTATTACTTTGATCGCTATAACACAGCCGGTATGCAAAGAGATGATAATATGGGTGGATTCAGAAGCACCTATAATTTACTTTCCAATTCATGGATGGCTTCTGTAAACGCAACGATGCAATTACCAATTAAACCAGATTTATTTGTTGCTTTTGCAGATTTCGGTTTGCGTCCAAATAGCAATCCCAATAATCCAGTTACTTCTTTTGTAAATACGGGACTTGGTATCAAAATCAGTTCCTTTGTAGGTATTTATTTTCCTTTATGGAGATCATGGAATATGAGTAACATGTACGCTAATTATGGAAAGGAAATTCGATTAACTTTGAAATTCAATCCAGCCGGAAAACCAATGAAATTAAGTGCTTTAATGAAATAAAATATAAATTATGACTGATTTTAAAATCCCATTTTCTCGAATATTTTGGCCTTCATTACTTGCGATCATCATCGCAGTATTTGTTGGATTATTTATGTTTCTACTCGTAATAGGTGGAATTATAGGTTCTTTTAGTGAATTTGGTCCGGAGCCCATTGCAGTGAATGAAAATTCAATCCTTCACATGCAACTCAATGGCCAAATTCAAGATAAAAGTACTGCTACCTTTGATGCTGGAAGTTTTACTGTAGAAAATCAAATGGGATTACCAGATTTACTTTATGGTTTGGAGCAAGCTGAACAAGATGATAACATCAAAGGGATTTTCATTGATATAGGTGATGTATCTTGTGGTTTTTCTACCGCACGGACACTTAGAAATGCGATTGCTGAATTTCAGAAGTCAGGTAAGTTCGTTGTTTCCTATTATTCAGGTGAATATATCTCTCAAAAGGAATACTATATTGGTTCGGTTGCAAAGGAAAATTATGCTTTCCCAAGTGCACCTTTTCAGTTCAATGGTATAGGTGGCGATATGATGTTCTTCAAAAACATGTTGGATAAATTGGAAATTGAAGTTGAAATTATTAGAGGGAAAAACAATGATTTCAAAAGTGCTGTGGAGCCTTTCTTTAGAACCAACATGAGTGATTCAAGTCGTGTGCAATCGGAAAGATATATTGGTTCCATTTGGGAAGATTTTAAATTAGATATTTCTAAGGATCGAAAACTTACCCCAACAGCTTTAAATAAAATGGCTGATGAATTAATTATTCGTGATTCGAAAGATGCTTTAGCAAATAAATTAATTGATGGATTAAAATATCGCGATGAGATGATGTCGTATTTAATGGAAAAAGTAGGGGTGGAGTCTGATGAAGATTTGGCATTTCAAAATTTCGAAGAATACGCGCATCGTTTATTTGTTGATGATCAAATTATCTTGTCAAGTCAGAACCCAAGTATAGCAGTAGTGCTAGCGGAGGGAGATGTAAGTCGCGATGGTGATGGATTGAGTTCTATAAAATTGTGTAGAATCTTAAGTAAGTTGCGTCAAGATGATAACATCAAAATTATTGTATTGAGAATTAACTCCCCAGGAGGTAGTGCCTTAGCAAGTGAGGAGATTTGGCGCGAAGTTTCTTTAACCAATAAGGTTAAAAAAGTAATCATATCTATGGGTGATGTTGCTGCTTCTGGTGGTTATTATATCGCAACACCTAGCAGTCGAATCTTTGCAGAATCTACTACAATAACAGGTTCAATTGGTGTTTTTGGTATGATTCCTTATACCGGTAAAATGTTTGAAAATAAATTGGGAATTACTTTTGATAAAATTTCAACCAATAAGCATTCGGTTCTTTCAACCAATCAAAAGCTTTCTCCCGAAGAACTGCAAATTACACAAGAAGAAGTAGATAAAATTTACGATCAATTCCTTACGCGTGTTGCTGATGGTAGAAATTTAAGTAAAACAAGAGTGAACGAAATTGCAAGAGGTCGTGTTTGGACAGGTAAAGATGCCAAAAGAATCGGACTAGTGGATGAACTTGGAGGATTGAAAGAAGCAATAAATTATGCGGCGAAACAAATTAATTCAAATGCTACAGATGTAATCTATTATCCGAAACAAAAGGAAGATAAGTTCGCAACCTTCTTTAAAATGATTGAAGAAGAAACAGAAGAGTCTGAATTAAAAATTAAATCGAATACGATCCCTGCTGAATTTGTTTCTTTTTATAAGAAGCTAAAGGAAATTGAAAATCGAACTGGAATGCAAATGCGCTTGCCATTCGATATTGTGTTTAATTAAATTTTGTAAATAATAACATTCTAATTTAGACCTTGCAAAAGGAGGTTTTGAAAACCTATTGAATTTGGTATATGCTAAGATTATCTGAAAGATCAATCGCCAGCATCCAAATTTGGTGGGGATTAAAAATACTTCGAACTAACTCAGGAATGAGAAGGTTACGGATGCGTCGAAGTAAAGCGCATTGCTAAGTCAGCTCCTTTTTTTGTTACTTTTTTTTGAGCTAAAAAAAAGTAAAGGAATAGATCAATCGCTAACATCCAAATTTGGTGGGGATTAAAAATACTTCGAATCTACTCAGGAATGAAAAGAAATAAGGTGCGTCGAAGTGAAGCGCATTGCTGAGTCAGCTCCTTTTTTTGTTACTTTTTTTGAGCTAAAAAAAAGTAAATAAAGTCCTCTAGTTTTGACTATTTTAGTTCTAATAATTTAAATCCTCCTGAACTTAGCGCCTATTTTCAATAATGGCTTTTCAAAAAACTCATAACTGATTATTGGAATCAAAGTGGATAAGGTGAGGATAAGGCCTAAGAAAATCCAAAGATTTGATATTCCAAAGCGCTGCATGATTTGTTTTATTATGATTAGTAGAATTACATTTCCAAACATATAGATTCCGTAAGAAGTTTTGCCTAAATAATGAATAACACTATTTGGTTTCAGGATATGTTTGAAGTTAGGGTTAAACAAATAGTCGAGCATTAAAATAGCTGATAATCCAACATAAATATATTTTTTAAATCCGACCATAATCAGAGTTTCCCATTGCACAATCGGCTCTATGCAAAGTGCGACAATTAAGGCAATTAAAATTAGCATTCGATTAATGCGTGATAATTCAATTTTTATTGGTGAAATGGAGTGGTAGTAACCTCCAATTGCCCCAATTACAAGTACATCCATCCGACTAAAAGTATGAGTAAACGCATAATACCACCCATTACTAAAGCTCGACCAAGCATACATTCTATAACAAATACTATATAATATTAAACTAATGAAAACAGTCATCAACCATTTCTTAGGAATAAATGCGATGATGAATGGCCAGACTAAATAAAAGTGTTCTTCGATACAAATGGACCATAAGTGCCCAAAGGGATAAAGCCATTTTTGAGAATAAATCACTTCAAAATTCCCCATGAAAAAAAGATTCCAAAAATAATTTGGAGAAGGTTCTTGAAGCCAGGATACCAAAAAGGGACCTAATGCAATAATTAAGAAATACAAGGGCCAGATTCTAAAAGATCGTCTCATTATGAATTTCCAAATAGAAATATTTCCAAATGATTTTTTTTCTACCAATAATAAATAGGTGATTAAAAATCCACTAATTAGAAAGAAAAGATCAACACCAAAGCCAAAATTTCGAATAAACTGATCAATTACTTTACCCCAAGCAGAAAGTGTCGTGTGAGTACCATTACTTAACAGCCCTACTTGACCCCACCAACCACACCAAGCTTCATATGCATGAAGTAAAATAATCATCATTGCTGAGCCCCATCGAAGTACGTCTAAATGTGGAATATGAAAAGCTTTAGTATTTGTCATTTAATTGAATACTAATGATTTAGAGTCAATAAAATTTCCATTTACAAAAAAAGAATAATAAAATGTACCACTACCAATTTGTTTTTTATCTACATTAATAATCCCAGATCCTGAATGGTTAATTTGATGTTTAAGTTGTACTTGACCAATAGAATTAAATATTATAATTTCAGCATTTTGAAAAAAGTTATTATCGATTAAATAGGAAATTGCTGTCTCATCACTTGTTGGATTAGGAATGCATGGGAAAAGTTTATTTTGGTTAGATTGATCTGTATTTTGTTTTGATAATAGTATATTAACTAATAATGATAATTGTTCTATTTTCATTTCTAATGAATCTATATGTTTTTGTTGTTCTTTAATCCCTTCAATTGCAATAGGTATTATTTGGTCATAATCTAATAATATTAGCCCATTTTGATCTTTTGTTGTAAGATTAATTTCAGGAAATAATCTACTTATTTCTTGAGAGAAGAATCCAAATTCAACCTTAGTTTTTTTTATTCTTTTACCCGTTTCACCATCAATTTTATCATCTTCCATTTTGTATTTTAATGGCGTCATTAATATTATTTTTGACATAATAGATTTAATTGGTTCAACTTCAAATTTGAGCGTGCTATCTGAAACTTTTATGTAATCAGATGCTCTCAACGAATTATAACCATATTCAGGTGTCCAAAATGAAAGGATGTCACTCGATGCTCCAATTTCGCAACCAGGCCAACCATTTCCGACTTTAAATCTGAGTTCATAAGAAGGGTTTGCTGGGTAACTTGTGCACAATAAATTACCAGCAATATGACATCTATAAGCACTGTTTGGATAAAGGGTTCCCAATCCAAAACGACTGTTTGCATCAATTTTAAATTGAGTGAAACATGTGCTAACGAGTGTGTTAAAACAAAGGAATAATATAAGTTTCATGTTGTTTAGTGTTTTTATATTTATTTATTCAATACAATTTTGGAGTTTAACTTCGAATATAGTTCCTAATGGTAAAGAAAATTCACCATTTACTTGAAGTCCGTTAATACATCTTAAAATATAGTTGGAGTTTGTATTCAATAAATTTTGACAATTTAAGCCTCCAATTCTTATTTCATCATAAATTTTATAGTCAAAAGTATTAAATGAACAAGAATTAAAAATTGTCTGACATGATTTCTTAAGTTGATAATACTTCACATAATTTATTTTCATGAAAGTTGGAAA
Organism: Flavobacteriales bacterium; assembly: GCA_947488235.1. Classification (GTDB taxonomy): domain Bacteria; phylum Bacteroidota; class Bacteroidia; order Flavobacteriales_D; family Crocinitomicaceae; genus UBA952. The sequence continues at coordinate 10,058 of CANLAQ010000036.1, forward strand.
AATATTTGTTATGTTGGGTAAATTATTAGTATCTATTGCAATATTAAATATAAGTCGGACCGAGTCATTAATACCAGGGTTTGCAGTTGTTCTTACTATATTATCATCTATATACCAGATTATTTTTGATGAATTCCATTCTAATCCAAATTTATGAGCAACATTAAAGTTGAAATTTTGATATTGCATTCCATAACAAAGGATATTTGGGTCAAAATTCGGACAAATTGCTGTTAAGTATCCTGCTGATTCACAGTTAATTGTTGTTGTTGTTTCTGGACAATATTCAGTAAATAAATTTGAACCAATTTTACTTGGATAATTTGAACTAAGCAGTGCTTCAAAGACATCTATTTCATTTTGACCTGTATAACTAACATTAGGTGGGCTGTTGTATCGCCAAGTCCAAAATGAGGGCCACATTCCATTTCCTTGTGGCATTTCAATTTCCGTCTCAAAAAATCCATATTTAAAATTTTTTAAATTACTTGTTTCAACCCATCCCGATGAATAATTATATATTTTATTTGGAATACAACTCGAACATGCGTAAGTTGTAATTACTGAATTTGTTGGACAAATAGTTGAATTATTATTGGTTTTTATTAATAATTTTCCGTTGATTACAGTATCATTAGATTTTAAATATAATTGTGGTTCATTACCATGAACTCCATAATTAGCTTTAATCCAATTTGGCCCTAATAATGGTGAGTCGAAATTATCAATCCACTTTGCCTCCCAATTTAAATCTTGGATTGGGGATTGTGCAAGAATTGGAACAACAATAAATAAGTTTAAAAAGACGATGATAATTTGTTTATAACTCATTTTTGTAAATATTGAAATAATTATTGCTCAATTCAGATTAATTTATAAGAAATTTTTTAAAGTGATATTTTCCTAAGTTAACCATAATAGTATTAGATGCAAGTATTTATTTAATAAATCTCGATTAGTTATTAATCTTTTAAAGAATATATTCCATTGATAAAAACCATTGAATTTGGTATATGCTAAGATTATCTGAAAGATCAATCGCCAGCATCCAAATTTGGTAGGGATTAAAAATACTTCGAACCTACTCAAGAATGAGAAGAATTAAGGTGCGTCGAAGTAAAGCGCATCTCGACAGTGCTCGATGAACTTTAAAAGTGGATAGAGCGCATCTCGACTTACTTCGGCAGGCTCAGCACAAGTACTCTGCACAAGTGTCAAAGCACAGGCCGCTCGATGAGCTTTAAAAGTGGATTGAGCGCATCTCGACTCCGCTCGATGAGCTTTAAAGTGGATTGAGCGCATCTCGACTCCGCTCGATGAGCTAATCAAAATCCATGGTGGAAACCTTCTAGTTTAACCCTTGCAATAGCTCCAAGATTTCATCTTGAATCCTTTCTCCTTTATCTTCATTGTACCATTTTTGTAAAATGGTTTTGATCTCTTCAAAAATTTCGTTCTTAGCTTTTAGATCCAAATAAATCGCTTGTAATTCCTTCGGGCGTGGACCCCAAACAAACAAGTCTTTCTTTGCTTCATCTCTAACAATCAACATGGGAACAGACTTTCCACCATGGGTTAGATATTGGTCGATTTCTGAATCGCTATCCCTTAATTGAATTTCAAGATTGATCTTGCTGTTTAGTGCCGCCATTTTTATTAGGAAGGGAACCGTATGGGCAGCATCTCCACACCAAGGTTCTGTGATCAGAACCCAATGTTGTATAGTGGTGATTTTAGAAATTTGTTCTTGTAAGGAATCACTAATGACTCCATGTTTCATCCAGCGTTGATGTCTGTGCAAGTTCAAAGGAACATAATGATTTAATTCATTTGGGTAATTTTCTCCTTTGGCACTTTCTTCGAAAAAGGTAGCGTATTCAATACTGTTCATTTATCTTACTCTAAAAGGTGAACTTCATCTTAATAAATAGAAGGAAATTGTTTTGGATTGGATTCATGCATAATTTGATATGCTTTCTCTACAATATCATCAATGCTAGGTTTTGAAAAATAATCTCCGTCTGTTCCATAGGGTGGACGGTGATCTTTTGCGCTCAAGGTTGCTGGTGCTGCATCTAAATGATAATATCCTTTCTGTTCTACCATGATTTTGTCCAACATATAAGCAGTCGCTCCACTAGAAACATCTTCGTCAACTATCAATAAACGATTGGTTTCTTTTAGTGAGCTAACAATATCATGATTGATGTCAAATGGAATCAATGTTTGCACATCAATTAAAGTAACTTCGATTTGCATTTCTAGTAAAACTTTTGCTGCAGCCTCACACAAATTAAAGGTCGAACCATAAGAAACAATGGTCAAATCTTTTCCTTTTTGTACTACATCAACTTTGCCTAATGGCTCTTTGAATTCACCAATATTGGTTGGAATTCTTTCCTTGGTTCTATATCCATTCAAAGGTTCTATCACCAATGCTGGTTCATCGCCTTCCATTAAAGTATTATAAAAACCAGCAGCTTTTGTCATATTTCTTGGAACACAAACATGAATTCCACGCAATGAATTAACAATCATTCCCATTGGGGAACCACTGTGCCAAATCCCTTCTAATCGATGTCCTCTGGTACTAATAATCAGTGGTGCTTTTTGTCCACCTTTTGTTCTGTATTGAAGTGTTGCCAAATCGTCAGACATGATTTGAATCGCATAAAGCAAATAATCTAAATATTGAATTTCAGCAATAGGTCTAATGCCACGCATGGCCATTCCAATACCTTGTCCGATAATGGTACATTCTCTAATTCCTGTATCAAAAACTCGCAGTTCTCCAAATTGATCTTGTAATCCCTCAAGTGATTGATTTACGCCTCCGATTTTTCCTGCATCTTCTCCAAAAACGATAAGTGCGGGGTACTTTTCTAATAATTTTTTATAATTATCTCTTAAAATAATTCTACCATCCTCCAATTTAACTTCTGCGTCAAATAGGGGAGCTACAGCTTCGATTTTGGTTGCTGCCTCCTTGGATTGGGAATGTAGAAAGGAACTGTATCGTTCACTATTAATTTCAAAGTTGTGCTTAATCCAATTGCTTAAAGCAAGTTTAGCAGGGGAGTCCTCTGTTCTTACAAGTCTTAAAACTCTTCTTGCTGTAGAAAAAATATCTTTTCTAACCGGTTCAAATGCTTTGCTTAATTGAGCAATCTCTTTTTCGATTTCAGTTTTTTGCGTTGAGCTTGAAGCTAAATTTTGCATCAACTGAAGACAGGTAGCGGTATCATTTTTTATCCCTTCCGTAAATAATTGCCAAGCTTTATTTTTCGCTTCTCGAACGGTAACTTTTGCTTTCGCTTGAATTTCATCAAGGATTTCTTCTGTAGCCAAAGATTCTTCTCCTTTTGGAAAATTGAGAATCCATTCCCTGAATTTCAATAAACAATCGTATTCAATTTCCCAATTTAATCTTTCACTGGATTTATATCTTTCATGTGATCCAGAGGTAGAATGACCTTGCGGTTGACTGACTTCTTTTACATGAACCAAAATGGGTACATGTTCTTCACGGGCTATGCGAACAGCTTTTTCGTAGGTTGAACATAGGTGCGCATAATCCCAACCTTTACTTTCAAAGATTTCAAATCCTTTGTGATTTTCACTTCTTTGCATTCCTGAAAGGGCTTGAGAAATACTCCCTGTAGATGTTTGAAATTCTCTTGGCACTGAAATACCATATCCATCATCCCAAACGGACATCACCATAGGAACTTGCATCACTCCTGCAGCATTCATCGATTCCCAAAACGGGCCCTCAGAGGTGGAAGCGTCTCCGATGGTTCCAAAGGCAACTTCATTTCCTCCATTGGTGAATTTTTGAAAGTCAGGATGTTTGCCTAATTCTTTATTTTCTCTATATATTTTTGATGCTTGAGCGAGTCCTAACAATCGAGGCATTTGTCCACCAGTAGGGGAAATATCTGCAGAACTATTTTTTTGCGCCATTAAATCTTTCCAATTACCTTGATCATCTAAATTTCTTGTAGCAAAATGCCCGCCCATTTGTCGCCCCGCTGATTGCGGTTCGATTTGAACATCTGTGTTGGCATATAATCCAGAAAAGTATTGTTCTAATGTTAATTGACCAATGGCCATCATTAAGGTTTGATCTCTATAGTATCCTGATCGAAAATCTCCATTTTTAAATTGCTTTGCAAGTGCAATTTGAGCGATTTCTTTTCCGTCTCCAAAAATTCCGAATTTAGCTTTTCCAGTGAGTACTTCTTTTCTTCCCATTAAGGAAGCTTCCCTAGATTCCCACGCCAATTGAAAGTCTGCTAATACTACAGCTCTAAATGCTTTGAAATCAATGCTGTTGGTACTTGATTTTTCGTTTGTCGTAGCCATAACCATTTTGATATTATTGCAAATATACTAAAAGTGACCTGCGTTTTGATCATTGATGCGTGCTAATTTTTATCATATTTGTACTTTTTAATTCTCATACTATGCAAATTGAATTATGTGCTGCTTCCATTGAGGCCATTTATTTAGCGAAATCACTTCATTTTGACCGTATTGAATTGTGTCAAAATTTAGATCAAGGCGGCCTAACGCCATCTGTTGGTTTCATTCAACTTGCATTGGATTTAGGTCTCGAAACTCATGTCTTAATTCGTCCAAGAGCTGGTGGTTTTGTCTATAGTGAAGCTGAAATTCAAGTCATGGAAAGAGAAATTGAATTTTGTTCTTCCATAGGTGTTAAAGGCGTTGTTGTTGGTGTACTTTCTGCAGACCTTAGAATTGACATGGAACAACTGAAACGACTTAAAAGCTCCGCGAAAAATATGGAAGTAACTTTTCATCGTGCTTTTGATGACAGTTTTGATTGGAAAAATTCAATAGATGTTTTGCTTTCTTGTGGTATTGATCGCGTACTTACCTCTGGGATGTCTTCTAATATTGAAAATGGGATTCCAATTCTAGAGAAAATCATGACTTATGTAGATTCAAGAATTGAAATCATGGTCGGGGGAGGCGTAAACCTAGCCAATGCCCAGAAAATCATCTCTCAAGTCAAGCCCAATGCCATTCATTTTTCAGGCACGGTAAAGACTTTATTGGATGCCGATTCTGTTTTTTCGGAAACAATTCTGCAAGTTGATCCAACTAAAATTGAAAAATTGCGCGCTGTTTGTGATCAAGCAAAATGAAGGCGTAAATGCTGACACAATTACCTATTCAAAATAAAAAATATGTCACCTTGTCTATGTTTGAAGAAGTGGCAGTATCTTTGAAAGCATACGAAAAGAATAAAAAATAAAACATGAAGAAAGACAAAGACCTTAATCCTGAACTTGAAAACGAATCAAATGATGCTCAAGTATCAAGTGAAGAGCAAGTTGCTTCTGAGGAAATAAAGACCGAAGAAACTCCTGAAGATAAATTTAATGAATTGAATGATAGATTTCTGCGTTTATATGCTGAATTCGATAACTTTAGAAAGCGTTCCAACAAAGAAAAAATTGATTTAATTGTCTCTGCAAATGCATCTCTTTTAAAAGAGTTATTACCTATTATGGATGATTTTGATCGCGCTATTTTAAACAATGAAACCGCTACTGAACTTGAATCTGTTAAGGAAGGGTTTAACTTAATCCACAACAAATTTAAATCTATCGTGGAATCTAAAGGAGTTAAAGTAATGGAGGCGAAAAATCAAACATTTGACAGTGAATTTCATGAAGCAATTGCTAATATTCCTGTTGAGGAGGAAGCAATGAAGGGAAAGGTAATTGATGATGTGGAAAAAGGGTATTTGTTAAATGATAAAGTACTCCGTTTTGCCAAGGTAGTTGTGGGTCAATAATAATATAGAATGAGTCAAAAAAGAGATTTTTACGAAGTTTTAGGCATTTCAAAGTCTGCCAATGAAAGCGAAATTAAAAAAGCGTATAGGAAACTAGCGCTGCAGTATCATCCCGATAAAAATCCTGATGATGCTTCCGCTGAAGATAAGTTTAAAGAGGCTGCTGAAGCTTACGAGATATTAAGTAATGCGGAGAAAAAAGCCCAATATGATCGCTTCGGTCACGCTGGTATGGGACAAGGTGGATTTGGCGGCGGCGGTGGCGGCATGAACATGGATGACATCTTCTCTCAATTTGGAGATATTTTCGGTGGCGCTTTCGGAGGAAGTCGTGGCGGTGGTGGCGGAAGTCGCGTCGTTAAAGGGACCAATCTTAGGGTGAAAATGAAATTGACACTAGAAGAGATTGCCCTTGGCGTAAAGAAAAAAATTAAGGTTCAAAAATTAGTTGCCGCTGAAGGGGTAACCTACAAAACTTGTCCAACATGTAATGGAACAGGTCGAACTACAAGAGTAGCACAAACTTTCTTGGGCGCAATGCAAACGCAATCCACTTGCCATGCTTGTCAAGGTGCTGGGAAAAGTATTGACAAAAAACCTTCAGATGCGGATGCTCAAGGTTTAAAGCGTCAAGAAGAAGTAATTGAAATCGATATTCCTGCTGGTGTTGAAGAAGGAATGCAATTAAGTGTTCGTGGAAAAGGAAATGCAGGACCGTTTAATGGTGTTTCAGGAGATTTGATCGTTGTTATAGAGGAAATTGATCACGAGGAATTAAAACGAGATGGCGAAAACTTACACTATAATGCCTTTGTGAATTTTGTAGATGCTGTTCTTGGTGCTAGTATTGAAGTGCCTACTATTTCAGGTAAAGTAAAAATTAAAGTTGATCCAGGAACTCAAAGTGGAAAAGTACTCCGTTTAAGAGGAAAAGGATTGCCAAGCGTACAAGGTTATGCTACAGGAGATCAGTTTATTCATATTCATATTTGGACCCCGGTTAAGGTTTCTAAAGAAGAAAAAGAATTACTTGAAAAGCTTAAGGGTAGTGAAAATTTCAATCCAAGTGCGGATACTAAAGATCCTGGTTTCTTCAAACGAATGCGTGATATGTTTTCCTAATGCAGTTTATGGAGCATCCACCGCAAGGAAAATTTGGTCTTGGTCGTGTAAGTTTAACGATCGGACTGGTAATTCTAGCGTATTTTGTTGGAAGTTTATTTCTTTTTCTTGATGTATTTCTAAATTTCCAGGATCACGATGATGTAATAATAACGATACCTGACTTTGCAGATGTAATAGGCAAAAATCGCCTGTTTATTTGGATGTTATTTCCATTTGTTCTGGTCTTTGCTATACTCATTTTTGCTACCAAATATATCCATCAAATCCCTATCAAATCTATTTTCACAGGACGCGATCGATTTGATTGGAAAAAAGTTTTTTTTAGTTTTTTGCTCTGGGGATTCTTATGTATTCTAACAACTTTACTAGATTTATTCTATCACGGGAATTTTACCTTAACATTTGAATGGAGTAAGTTTATTCCCCTTTTTATTTTAAGCATCTTACTTTTACCCATTCAAACTACTTGTGAGGAACTGCTCTTTAGATCCTATTTGTTAAAAGGTCTGAAAAGAAAATTAGGATCATCCATTGGAGCCATTATAATCAGTGGAATTATGTTTGGACTGATCCACGCCGGCAATCCTGAAATTGCAAGAATTGGATATCATCTATTGATTTATTATGCTCTCATTGGAATCTTCCTAGGTTATTTAGTCACTCTAGACAATGGACTTGAATTGTCAATCGGATTTCATGCAGCAAATAATTTAGTGATTGCGCTACTCGTTACTACCAATTGGCAAGCGTTTCAAACTGATGCCGTTTTTACGGATTATAACAATCCTGGAAATGCCTGGTGGACCATTCTTTTAGGATCATTAATGCTCTTGTTGTTTTTCTTTTTGCTTCGTTGGAAATATAAATGGAAAATCTCAAGATAAATTGATGCATTTCGTGTACTCAAGGTATTTTTTTTTTAGTTTTATAATATTATGATTGAAATCAATCAAATTTCTAAATCCTTTGATCGAAAAGTGGCGCTTGATGGGCTGATTTTTCAGATTCCTAAGGGACAAATATTTGGTCTCCTTGGACCCAATGGTGCTGGAAAAACTACCTTAATAAGAATTTTAAATCAAATCATTCTTCCCGATAATGGGACCATACGTGTCGATGGTAAATTGTTGAATGAATCCCATTGGAAAAATTTCGGATATCTTCCAGAAGAAAGAGGTTTGTATAAATCCATGAAGGTTATCGATATGCTTGTTTTTCTGGCGAAATTAAGAGGGATGTCTAATTATGATGCACTGAAAAATACAAATTATTGGCTGGATAAGTTTGATATTAAAGAATGGTCGAATAAGTATATTGCATCTCTTTCAAAAGGAATGTCGCAGAAAGTACAGTTTATTGCTGCAGTTGTGCATGAACCTGAGTATTTAATTTTAGACGAACCCTTGAGTGGATTTGATCCAATTAATGTAGAGTTGATTTTAAATGAATTAAAATTGATGAAGTCGGAAGGAAAATCGATTATTCTTTCTACTCATAATATGCAAAGTGTAGAAGAGATTTGTGACGATGTGGTGCTCTTGCATAAGTCTAAATTAATCGCTTCGGATACTGTTGAAAATTTAAGATCTTCAGTGAAAAATGGTCTGTTTTCTATCCGATTTTCTGGAAATATGATTGCTCTGGCCAATGCCCTTTGGACTGATTTTGAATTAATAGAAACTAAGGAATTAGGAAACAATAGGTTTCAAGTACTGGTGCGTAAAAGAGGGGAAAGGACCTTTGAGGATTTAATAAATAATCTGATGGGTAAATTGACGCTTGAGGCAGTGGAAGAAAAATTACCGTCTATGCAAGAAGTTTTTATGTCACTTATTACAAAAGAGGAGGTTCTTCATGCGGAATAGTCTGATTATTGCCAAACGAGAATTAAGGGAAAGATTGGAGAATCGTTCTTTTATAGCGATGCTTTTTATAGGGCCTTTATTAATTCTTGCTTTTATCTATTTCTTGCTTCAATTTGGAGATCAAGGAAAAACGAATATGAAGGTGCTCATTGTTGATCCAAGTGGTTTATTAGAAAATAAAATTACCAGTCAAGAATCAAAAGCGCTGACCTATTACTTCTATGATGATTATATTGAAATAGCTGAATTTAAAGATGGTAAAAGATTTCAGGAATTTGATGCCATGATCGAATTGAATGAAAAAGTATTGATTAATAAAAAGGTCTTTCTTTTTTATCGCGAAGCTCCTTCCGTGGATCTTAAAATGAAGATGAAGTTTGAGGTAGAAAGAAGGGTGGAAGAGGTGATGATTGAACAGTTTACTCAATTGTCCGTGAATGCATTTAGACAAATTAAGCAGCCCTTAAATATTGACTTCCGTAGTGTTTATGATCCTAAAAATGAAGCTGACAATTCGTCTTCTTGGGTTGGGTTTTTCTTTGGATTAATTATTTTGTTTTTTATTAGTCTTTTTGGAATGACTGTTTTACGGGGTATTGCTAAAGATAAAAGTAATCGTGTTGCAGAATTAATGCTCGCCAGTGTTAAGTCTAGAGATATGATGCTGGGTAAAATTATGGGTATTGGCTGGGCAGCTTTATTGCAGTTGTTCGCATGGACGGTTCTTGTTGGACTTGGTCTTTTTGTTTTCAAGTCTTTTTTCTTTAAGGATATTTTTGATGCCTCTTCTTTTGAGGGTATTCAGATGAGCGAGGAGGTGAAAAATGAGATTTTAACCAATTCCTCTATCGCTAAATATAACGCCTTCATTGACTTGATCTATCATCGCATTAATTTTTGGGTCATGATGCCTCATTTTGTATTACTCTTTGTATTGAGTTATTTATTTTATGCATCTTTCTTCAGTGCAATTGGCGCTACCGCAGGAACTGAAAGCGATGGACAACAGTTTGTGATTCCTATTTTTGTGGTATTAATGGTTTCTGTGTATGCGGGATATTTGAGCGTTTATTGGCCTGATTCTCAACTGGCACATTTGTTTTTGTATCTTCCTTTCACCTCAGCAATGGTAATTCTTATAAATATCTCAAATGGTTTTGCTATTGGTTCTTATATCGAAACAATGCTCTCTATTCTAATTTTAATAGTAAGCTCTGGTCTGTTTCTTTCCATAGCAGGTAGATTGTATAAAAATGGAATCTTGGCCTATGGTCATACTTTGCGTTTGAGAAATCTGTTACAATGGCTCAAAAAATATTAATCAGTGATCAGGGCTGTAATAGATCTCGGAACCAACACCTTTAATCTTTCCATTGCAGAGGTAAGCAAGCAAAAATTAAAGCTGCTCCATGCTGAGAAGGAAGGAGTGGGTTTGGGAAAAGGAGGTATCAATGATGGAATCATTACAGAAGATGCTATTCAACGCGCATTGAATTGTTTAATAAGATTTGTCGCCGTTTGTAAGGATCAAAAAGTCTTTGATATCAAAGCAATTGGAACCTCTGCGATTAGAGATGCTCAAAATTCAAATGATTTCTTAAATAGAGTGTTCTCAGCTACTGGAATTTCAATTGAAGTGATTGATGGTCCAACAGAAGCAGCTTATATCTATAAAGGAATTGCTTTTTCTTATTCTTTTGAAACGCCAGGATTAATTATGGATATAGGAGGCGGAAGTACTGAATTTATACTAGCGGATGCATCGGGAATTCAAAAATTAGTTTCTTTGGATATCGGTGTGTCTAGAATCATTCAAACCTATTCGCTTCAGGATCCTCTGTCAAAAAAGGATATTAAAAATATTGAAGATTTTCTTGAGGAAAGGGATCAGGACTTTTTTTCAAATATAGCGGTTGAGTCATTTATTGGTGCTTCTGGTAGTTTTGAAACTTTTTATGAATTGATTCATGAAAAGGGATTCCCAAGTCCTTATGAGCCTTTTGAGGTAAACTTGAATGATTTTCTAGAGGTATTAGATCAGGTAATCGCTTCGTCTTTACAGGAGCGAAATGAAAATCCATACATTATCGAAATTAGAAAAATAATGGCGCCTATTGCAGCTGTAAAAGTGCGATGGGTACTTTCTAAAATTAATCCCAAACGCATCGTTGTTTCACCATGTTCCCTTAAAGAAGGTGTGCTCTTGTCTTTTTAAG
>CANLAQ010000037.1 GCA_947488235.1 Flavobacteriales bacterium
GGCAGAAGAACGCGTAGTGACGATTCCTCAAATTCAGTCATGGGGAAATATAAATGCTTTACATTTATTCGTGTCTGCCACATGTGAATTTACCAAATACGATGATCCTGAAAGAGTTTCAGCAGGCGAATGGTTGTCATTGAATCCACTAGGTGGCGCAATCGCTTTAATGACCACCACGCGTTCGGTCTTTTTTGGGGTTAATTCTGCAACAGGTTTAGCCTTCTACAATAATGTTTTTGACAGAGATACCAGCCAACTTCCTCGTACCTTTGGAACGATCATGATGTTAACCAAAAATCAATCTGGATCAAGTGATAATAAAAGGAGTTTCACTCTAATAGGAGACCCAGCGCTTCGTATTGCTTTACCTAGACTTGAAATTGTAACAGACAGCATCAATGGCCAGTATTTAACGGTTATTGATACGCTAAATGCTTTAAGTAAAGTTACCGTCAAAGGTCATGTCACGGATAATAATGGTATACTTCAATCTAACTATAACGGTTATCTTTTACCATCGGTTTTTGATAAGGCAAAAAACTATATTACTCTTGGTCAAGATGACAACTCTCCGAACATCAATTATGAAATGCAACGCAATATTGTTTACAAAGGAAAATCAAGCATACAAAATGGGCGTTTTGAATTTTCTTTTATTGTTCCAAAAGACATTGCTTTAAATTTGGGAACTGGAAAAATAAGTTACTATGCTTTTAATGGTCAAGTGGATGCTGCAGGTCTGGATACCACTTTTATAATAGGAGGAATTAATCCTAATGGAATTGTAGATAATCTCGGTCCAACAATTGATTTATTTTTAAATGACGACCATTTCATTGATGGCGGCATCACAGATGCAACTCCAGTATTATTTGCTAAATTATTTGATGAAAATGGAATTAATACAGTGGGAACGGGAATTGGTCATGATTTAATTGCAGTAGTAGATGAAAATTCAGCTGCTCCAATTATTTTGAATGATTATTATTCAGCGGATCTAAACACCTATCAGTCTGGTTCCATTAGATATGAACTCCCTGCTTTGGCAGAAGGTGCCCATACTTTAACATTGAAAGCGTGGGATGTTAATAATAATTCGTCTTTAGCCAAAACTAATTTTGTGGTAAAACCAACTGCAAACGGCGCCATCGATCGTTTGTATAATTATCCTAATCCTTTTACTACTAGTACCAAGTTTATGTTCGAACACAATCAATCCTGCGATCAATTGGATGTGCAAATTCAAATCTATTCTGTGAGCGGAAGGCTTGTAAAAACAATTCAAGAAAAAGTTGCTACCAAAGGATTTAGAACGGAAGGAATCTCATGGGATGGAAGAGATGATTTTGGGGATCAATTGGCTCGAGGTGTTTATGTTTACAGGTTAAAATTGTTAACATCTGAAGGGATTACAGCTGAAAAAACAGAAAAATTAGTAATCTTAAAATAATTTGTACAATAAAAGTCTTGGATTTGCGTATATTTACCCCATATTAATGAATCCGAGTACATGAAGTCAATTTTATTTTTAATAGCAGTATCTCTGAGTTTTATTGGTTTAGCACAGCCCAATGGTGGCGGCGCCACTCAGAATGATTTACAATTAAATACAATAACCACGGCCCTGCCTTTTATGGCAATAACCCCAGACTCGCGCGCTGGAGGTATGGGTGATGCAGGGACAGCGCTAAGCGCTTCCTCTACTTCTGTATATTGGAATACCTCAATTTTAAGTTTTTCTGAGAAAAATTCTGAAATCAGTTTGTCCTACACTCCTTGGTTGCGTCAGTTAACCAATGACATTCATTTGTCTTACATGTCAGGATATTATAAAATAAACAAACAACATACCATTGGTGGTTCTCTTCGTTATTTCAGTTTAGGTGAAATTACTTTTACGGATGCATCAGGTAATGTTATCCGAAATGATAAACCAAGTGAATTCGAATTGACAGGTGCTTATGCCTTTAAATTATCTGATAAATTAAGTATCGGTATCAACGGAAAATTCGCTTATTCAAATCTTACAGGTGGTTTAACGGTTGCAGGAGTGAATACAAAAGCAGGAACTGTTGGAGCCGCTGATTTATCTTTTACTTATTATAATGATAGAGCCAGTTTAGGTAAAACAAAAGGAATTTACACTTTTGCTACTACCATTAATAATATCGGAAATAAAGTTGCTTATTCGGAACTTTCTCAGCGTGATTTTATTCCTATGAATATGAAAATAGGAAACTCTTTCTTGGCTAAATTCGATTCCTATAATCAAGTTACATTTTCAGTTGATGTTCAGAAATTATTGGTTCCAACACCAGCATATTACGATTTGGTCAGTGGTGAGTATATAATGTTGGCTGGAAAAACAAGTAATGTTGGTGTAATCAATGGAATGATTCAATCCTTTTCGGATGCGCCTGGAGTTGTTGCTACTGATGCCAATGGAAATTATTTAATGAACACTGATGGCACTTATCAAGTGGTTAAAGGAACAAAATTGAAAGAAGAGTTGGCAGAAATCAACTTAGCAGCAGGAGCAGAGTGGTGGTATAACAATACTTTTGCTTTGCGTGGAGGTGTTTTCTATGAAAATAAGAATAAAGGAAATCGTCAATTTTTAAATGTAGGTGCAAGTTTGAAATACAATATGTTTGGTATTGATTTTTCTTATTTAGCATCTCTTAATGGTCGTCAAAGTCCATTAGCCAATACCCTAAGGTTTACCTTAAGACTTTATTTAGGGGATAAGCCGGCACCAAAATCTGATATTTAAAAAATGAATCTGCGCATTGGTTACGGTGTAGATGTTCATCAATTACAACCTGGACTTCCTTTGTATATTGGTGGGGTCCTAATTCCTTCAGAATTTGGAGCGTTAGGACATTCTGATGCTGATGTGTTATTGCATGCTATTTGTGACGCCTTACTTGGTGCAGCTAATTTGCGTGATATAGGCTATCATTTTTCAGATCAAGATCCAAAATACAAAGGCATTGATTCAAAAGTTTTATTGCATGAAGTGCTGCTGCTGATAGAGCAAAAGGGATATTCCCTTGTAAATCTTGATAGTACTGTTGTATTAGAAGCTCCAAAAGTAAATCCTCATATTGAAAAGATGCAGCGCATAATTGCAAGCATTCTGAAGGTTGATGAAGATGTTATTTCGATTAAAGCGACCACACATGAGAAAATGGATTCCTTTGGAGAAGGTAGAGCTATTAAAGCTTATGCAGCATGTCTTTTAACTAAAAAATAGCAGCTTATTTTTATTAAAATAAAGAATTGAATTAAAAGTCAAAATAATACATTAACTTTGGACCGATGGAAAAGCAGGTTATTCTCAATGCAAAACAAATCGAGTTAACCATTAAACGGCTTTGCCACGAATTAATAGAATCGCACGACGATTTTTCCCAATCCGTAATTATCGGACTTCAACCAAGAGGAATACATGTAGTTTCAAGGATTAAATCTCAATTAGAGTTGATCTTAGGCCACCAACCGCAATGTGGAAATCTAGACATCACTTTTTTTAGAGATGATTTTAGAAGGCGAGAAACACCTTTGATACCAAGTGTTACTAATATTGACTTTAGTATTGAAAATAAAAAAGTTGTTTTAGTAGATGATGTCTTGTATACTGGTCGTACGATTCGTGCAGGACTAGATGCCTTACTTACTTTTGGACGCCCCTCCAAAGTTGAATTATTAACCTTTATTGACAGAAGGTTTCGACGCGATGTTCCTATTCAAGCAGATTATATTGGCAAAACAGTGGACACCTTAATTATGGAGCGCGTTCAAGTTGATTGGAAAGAAATAGATGGAATTGATCAAGTAGTTTTATATACAAAAGAGGTAAATGAATAATTTAAGTGTTGAACATTTAACAGGCATTCGAGATTTAACGGCCGAGGATATTGATTTAATTTTTAAAACCGCAGACAGTTTTAAAGATGTAATTAATCGACCGATTAAAAAAGTTCCTTCTCTCCGTGATATTACGATTGCTAATTTATTTTTTGAAAATTCAACCAGAACAAGACTTTCATTTGAACTAGCAGAAAAAAGATTGTCCGCAGATGTCGTAAATTTTAGTGCCTCTAGCAGTTCTGTAAAGAAAGGGGAAACATTGGTTGATACGGTCAATAACATCCTTTCCATGAAAGTTGATATGGTGGTAATGCGTCATCCGAATCCCGGAGCAGCAAAGTTTCTATCCGATCGCATTGGTGCACGCGTTATTAACGCAGGTGATGGCACGCATGAGCATCCAACACAAGGACTTCTTGATGCTTACTCCATTCGCGAACGATTGGGTGAAGTAAAAGGTAAAAAAGTAGTCATTGTCGGAGATATTCTTCACTCTCGAGTGGCCTTGTCAAATATTTATTGCCTTCAAAAATTAGGCGCTGAGGTTATGGTTTGCGGTCCAACAACTTTAATCCCAAAGTATATTCATGAATTGGGAGTGAAAGTTTCACACAACCTTCGTGAAGCCTTAAATTGGTGTGATGTAGCGAATATGTTGCGCATTCAATTGGAACGACAAGAAATAAAATATTTTCCTTCTCTTAGAGAATATTCTATGTTGTTTGGATTGAATAAAGCGCTGTTAGATTCTCTCGATAAAAAGATTATTATAATGCATCCAGGCCCCATCAATAGAGGTGTCGAAATCACGAGTGATGTTGCAGATTCTGATCAAAGTATCATTTTAAATCAAGTAGAAAATGGTGTTGCAATTCGTATGGCAGTAATTTATTTACTCGCAGCGAAGATTGAACGCTGATTTTATTTACATTTGAGGAAATAAGCGTTATGAATTTTCCTTCTCAAACACATGGTCAATCTGTTTTAGTGGAGTCAAATGTTGAAAAACTTGATTCTACAAACGCTCCAGAATTAAAGAGTGTTTTTACTTTCATCAATAAAAATGGTGTTAATAAGATCATTTTTGATCTTTCTCAAACTAAATATTGTGACTCTTCTGGCTTAAGTGCTATTCTTGTCGCCAATCGTTTGTGTAAAGATACCAATGGTGAATTTGTTCTTGCTGGTTTGCAAAGTTCTGTTAGAAAAATGATAGAAATAGCACAACTTGACAAGGTATTGGTAATTGTTGACAATAAAGAAGCGGCATTAAATAGTTTTGAGTAGTCCTTTTCAAGTTCATTTTTTAGGAAGTGGCGCTGCCTTACCTACTACCCACAGAGCACCAACAGCACAATATATTGTTTGTAATAATCGGCATCTATTGATCGATTGCGGTGAAGGTACTCAGATGCAAATGCGCAAATATGGTGTTCATTTTCAAAAAATCACTACAATTTTCATTTCTCATTTACACGGCGATCATTATTTTGGTCTTGTTGGTCTACTGAGCACCATGAATTTATTAGGTCGAACCAGTGGGCTTACTGTTTATGGGCCACCTTTATTAGAAGAAATTTTGCGTTTACAATTTGAATCGGGTAACTCCAAGTTCACCTTCAATATGCAATTTGTCCCTCTTGAAATGAAGGATAAAACCTTGATTTTAGAGGATAGATTGATGAAAGTATATGCTTTCCCCTTAAAACATAGGGTTAAAACATTTGGTTTTATTATTGAAGAAAAGAAAGATGAATTACGCATCAATAAATTAGCTGTAGAAAGAGATCAAATAAGTGTAGATCACCTTAAAATTCTTAAGAAAGGTCTTGATGTTGAATTACTCAATGGAGATATTCTAAGTTATTTAGACTATACGCTTCCCTCAAAATCTATTTTAAGTTATGCTTATTGTTCGGACACAGCACCTTTTGCGAAGCTTCCTGAATATATAAAAGGAGCTACTGCCTTGTATCATGAAGCAACATTCATCGAGGAACATATAGATCGAGCCAAAACCACGCAACATTCTACAGCAAAACAGGCAGCGAAGACGGCCTTAGAGGCGGAAGTTCAGCAACTTTATTTGGGACATTTCTCATCGCGCTACACTTCCCTAGAGTTACATTTAAGCGAGGCTTCAGAAGTTTTTTCTTCTGTTTGCTTGGTTGATGATGGAATGCAAATAACTATTAAAGCTTAAGTTGCGCTGAGGGTGGAACTTATAATTTTTAGTTCATTTATTAACTCTTGCGTAGTATGATTGTCTACATCCATTCCAAATCTGGCGGTTTCACAGCTGTGGAAGGTATTCTTAATTTTGGCAAGAATTTCTTCATTGATGTTTTTATCGATCATTGAGGAGAAAAGTACAGTTTTGTTGCTTGTTTTGTAATCTATTCCTGCATAAATACTGCATATTTGATAAAGAATTACTTCAATTTTATGAACTGAATTCGGAAACGCTTCTACCATATTTTCTCCCTCCATTTTTTTAATAGCTTCATCAATTTCTCCCCAAGAATATTCGATTGAATTCACTACTTGGTTAATTGGAATAACTGCAGCGGTTGTTGATTTTGAACTTATCTTAGGTCGTGTTATCCAACCTAATACTGCTGCTGCACAAACAATCCCTCCAATACTTAACCACAATAAGGGAGATGAAAACGGTTGTTTATTTTGTTCCACATTTTGGATTTCTTCTTTTTTATTTTTGAGCAATTGATTTTTTAATACCCTGGTTGCCCCTGCGCTACTTTGACCTTTATTGTCAGCTAAATGACCATTAAGTTCCTGCTTTTTGGTATGAAGGGTTATATATTTTTCTTTCGAGAGATCAAAATAACAAACATCTTGACATTCAATAGTATATTTTCCGTCGTCAATTATTTGAAGTAAAAAATTAAAGTCGACACTTCCTTCAGCACCTTTTGAACCGAATTCAAGATGCTCTGTAATTTTTGGATCTCCATAGGAAACAATTCCTTTGGGTAATTTAATTTTTGGGGTACTGATATTTTGTAAATTTCCCGTTCCACTTAATATTAAGATATAGGAAATTACATCACCTTTTTTCACCTCTATTTTGGAAATAGTTTCTTCCATAGATAAATTCCCCACCATTCCGATAAAACTAGAGGGCTGTCCATCTGGCAAAGGAATCACCTTAACACTTGTGCCGGTAGAAACGATAGGAAGTCCTTCAAAATCTTTTTTAAGAATTAATTTAAAGGGATTGATTTGAAGGGTGCCTGGACTTGAAGGAAAAATTATATTTCGATCATATTGAATGGTAAAGTAATTCTTATTGTTTAATTTTTCACTTTTAGCAATCAGTTGGTTGGAACTTGGAATTTCATGTTTATCAAGGGCTCCTTCAATTCTATAAGATTGATAATCTTCAAGATGCGTGGCGTAAAATCGCGAATATATTTTTGAATTGATCACCAATGCTTCACCTTCGTATACGACTGATTTGTTTTTTTCTATAATTCCAAAGGCTGATTGTTTAAGTTGATTGCGGCTTATTTCACCATTGGAATTATAGACAGTCTCTTTTTTAACAGTGACATTCACCGTATTAGATTTATAATTTTTATTTCCAGATCGTATTGATGCTGGTCCGAAAGTATAGGAACCTTCTTTATTTAAAGTTCCGTTCTGTGAAAAATAGAACATAGAAATTACCTTACCTGTGTTACTATCAAATTCTTGTTCCATTCCATTCATCATCGAGTAACCACTTGCGAAGGCACTCGGGAAATCTATTTTGATTTCTCCTTCAATATTGGACTTTACAGTAATAGTAATTGGTTGGCCTATCACGATAACTTTTGGTTCTATTTCAAGGCGTACGATAGGCCTTTGGGCTAAAATAACCGTAGATATTAAGGGTAATAAAAAACAAATATAATTTTTCATTACCAATTTTTATCAGTTGCGTTTTGTGCTTTATTGCCTTTGTTTTTCCTTGCAATTTTCCTTCTCGTTTTTGACTCTTGCTTGGTCAATTTATCAAGTATTTTATCAGCAATTTTGTTGGGTAGCTTGGATGGTTTCGGTGGATTATTACCTGGTTTTTTATCTTTATCCTTATTTTTTGATTTTGGTTTGTCTTTGGGCTTATTCTTGTCTTTGGGCTTGTCGTTTTTCTTATCTTTTTTTAATCGACGAATTGATTCTGATAAATTATACTTGCTTGCTGGATCATTCGGGTTCAATCTAAGGGCAGATTTAAAAGCTTCAATGGCTTCTTGATATCTTTTTTGTTGAAATCTTGTATTGCCTAAATTATGAAAGTACTTTCCTTTTTCGCTGCGCTTTATTTTTTGTAGTCTTGTTTTTTGATAAGCCTGATCTGCAGCTATAAAATTGTTGTTTCGGTAATGATTTTGAGCGATTTCTCTCGAAAGGTCTATGTTTTTCGGTGCTATTTTTTGGGCTGCTTGGTAATATTGATTGGCTTTTTGATAGGCCCCTTTTTTATGGTAATACCTGGCCATATCTAATGAATCAATCCAATTTTGAGCATAGATACTTGAACTCGTTATCACAAGTAAACACAGACAAAAGAAGTATTTGTTCTTTACCATTTAATTTTGAAGCTTGACAAAAAATACCAAAGTAATAAGCACATTAAAGCGAAATATAAAGGAACTTCATATACTGAATCCTTTACTTCGAATTTCAAAGTTCGGGATTTTGTTCGTTTCATATGGTTAATTTGTGTTAATATGTCTTGTAGATCGGGATATGCAGCATCTGTTACTAAAGCCAAGCCATCAGTTTTAGCGGCAATATCCTGAATAAATTTGGGATTCATCCTCGAAATAATAGCACTTCCGTTTTTATTTAACATCGATCCGCTTTGCGGAAAAGAAGCCTCTATTGGTATTTCACCTCCTCGTTCTGTACCAATACCTAGAACGCATACTTGAATTTTTTTATCTTTTATTTCATTATAAATATCTTGATCTCCTCCTTCATGATTTTCACCGTCCGTGATAATAAATATAGCCTGTGCAATATCATCTTTAGTAAACATCTCCATACTTGTCTCTAAAGCTCCAGGAATGTTGGTTCCTTGCTTGGACAAATAATTGGTAGATAAATCGTCAATAAATAGTTTTGCGGCATTGTAATCTGTTGTTAAGGGTAGTTGAATAAATGCATCTCCAGCAAACAGACAAAGTCCTATTTTTTCTCCAGATAGTTTTGATATAAAAGCATTTAAACCTCTTTTCGCAATTTCGAGTCGACTGGTTTGATCTATATCACGCGTATTCATTGAATTTGATATGTCTAAGCAAATCACCAATTCCATGCTGCGTTGAATACCATCTACTTTTTTCTTGCCATAAATAGGTTGCGCCAAAGCCATTATGGTAAAAACGAGAACAGATCGAATTAAAAAGAATTGAATGACGCTGTTTAAAAAATTCCCTTGTTTATTAATGGTATCGGAAGAAGGAGACAAAAGTGCAACCATTCTATTTTTTTTCTTAAGCGCATTTAAATAAAGTAAAAACAAAGGAATGACTAAGGCAATGAAGCCAAAATATTGAGGTTTCGCAAATTGAAATTTTGAATTAAAATCTTGTTCTTGACTCGATGTTAGATAATAATATACAGCAAAATAAAGGCTCCAAAATAGAATCTCCATAATAAGTAAAAGTCTACTTATTTTTTTGATATTATAAAAGGAATCTTTAGTCATTTGATGGAATAAAAAGTACAAATTCAAGCAATAGCATACAAGTCAATAGTAATAGAGCCCAATGCAGAAATGCTTCTGGTGTTGCAGGTGGTTCTGAATTATATTGCTTATCCTTCATTTTTCTTTTCTCTAGTAGCTCAATTTCATTATAGATGGCCCTCAATCCTGATTTATCTGTCGCCCTGAAATATTTACCGCTCGTTTTTTCTGCAATAGAAATTAAAGTAGCCTCATCTATTTCAACGGGTAGGTTTTCATATCGCATTCCCATTGGAGTAAGAACTGGCGTAGGGGCAGAACCATTAGATCCGATGCCTATGGTGTAAACACATATATTTTTCATTAGTGCTAATTCTGCAGCTTCCAAGGGACTAATTTCTCCCCAGTTATTACTACCGTCTGTTAAGAGAATAATCACTTTTGATTTTAAACTATCACTTCTGAGTTGAACAACAGCGGTTCCTAAACCAGTTCCAATCGCTGTTCCAGGTTCTAAATTACTTCCATCTATTTTGTCCACTTGTCCCTTTAATAAAGCGTAATCTAAAGTAGCGGGACATGCGGTATACGCTTCACCTGCATAAACAACCAGTCCAATTCTGTCTCCATGTCTGCCATCAATAAATTCTTTAGCGACCTCTTTAGCTACTGTTAATCTGTTGGGATTAAAATCTTTGGCCAACATAGACATCGACACATCCATTGCCAAGATGATATCAATTCCATATTTAGATGCTTCATTTTTATTTTCACTTGCCTCCCATGAGTAAGGTTTTGCTAGTGCAATGATTAGGCAAGCAAGTAAACTGGTTTTAGCAATAATCAATAGGGTTCTAATCCTAGAGATGCTGTTGTTTTTTAATTCAATTTGATCTGAGGAAACTCCTGTAAATTTCCAATCACCTGCTCTGCTGCGCTCTATTTTAAGTAAATAATAAACCAAAAATGGAAGTAAAAGAAGGCCCCACAACCAAGTGCTAGCCATGAATTCATAATGAAATATATTGAGGTCCCAATTATTCATGGTCAACTTCTTCTTTTGGACTTGTTGCTATGATGATGCCCATCATGTCGTTGAATGCCTCCTTAATAAATTCTTCATTAGAACTAGATGCAGCGAATTTCACCATGTCTGAATGATTTAATATCTGAAGAATGTTAAGGATGAGTTCTTTTGGAAGTTTTTTTGCTTCCAATAATAATAAAGTTTCTTGGGTCGTTTTTTCTAGTAGATTCATTTCATATCTCGTACTGAGGTACCAGCGTAAAATAAAAGACAATTCAATAAAGTGTTGTTTGATTTCTCCCTTTTGCCACAATCCTGAGTTGCTTAATGCATTTAAAGCATCAATAGTTTGTTCTTTAAGTGATTTAATGGCTTCTGGAACTTCTTTTTTAGGCTTTCTAGTTAATTTATATACTATAAATGCAATCAATATGCAGAATGGTATGATCCACCAAAGATGAAATTTAAGCAGATTTTTAATTCTAGATGGTGTAGCATTTACCGCTAGAAAGTCTTCTTTTATGTCTTCAATTGTTTTTCCTTTTTCTGCTTTCATGAGCATTGACTCAATAAATACAGAGGAAAAATTGGACTTAGAATTATTGATGGAATAGTTTAACCCATTGAGTACAACAAGTCCAGTATCCCATGCGACCAATTGGAATTCACAAGCCCAATAATGTTTTCCATCTTTTTCTAAGTATAGGGTATCGAAAGAATTTAATATTTCAATTTGCATAAATTTTTCCCCATCCATCTTTGAATTGGACGCGATGCGTTCGGCAGGAAATAGCGTTCCTAATTTAGCGATGATTATTTTATCATTATGATCTAATTGAATTCTATATTTTAAAACGAAGGGTTCGCCAACAATTACTTTTTCCTTAGAAATATAAACTTCAGGCGTTTGGGCACTTAATTTAGCGACGATGCAAATGACAAGAAATAAGATCAGTTTTTTCATTTTCTTTTTTTGAATAAACTGATTAATGGGGGCATGCAGTCTTCTGCGGTGTTAATACTTACAAAATCAATTCCAATGTTCCTGAATGTTTGGATCATTTCCGATTTATTCTTTAAATCATTGGCTGAGTATATTTCTTTTGCTTTATTTGACGAGGCATTGACCCAAGTTTTGGTCTTGTTTTCAGCATTCACTAATTGTACAAATCCTCTTACAGGCAATGCTATTTCTGCATGATCTTGGATCCTCAAGGCCACCACATCATGTTGTTTTTTAGTCCGTTTTAAGTCTTCTACATAATCAGTATCTACAATAAAATCACTCATTAAAAAAGCAACGGCACTTCTTCTATTGGTTTCTCTTAAAAACTTTAATGCTTTTCCAATATCCGTTTTCTTGGACTTGGGTTTATAATCAATCAATTGTCTTAGAATTAATAGAATATGTTCTCTTCCTTTTTTGGCTGGAAGATACAATTCCACTTCATCTGTAAATAAAATTGCACCTACTTTGTCATTATTTGCTAGAGCAGAAAATGCAAGTATTGCAGCAATCTCAATCTGTCTTTTCTTTTTGGTTCTTAATTCAGTCCCAAAGTCAAGGGAGCCTGAAAGGTCGATTAATAACATAACTGTCAATTCTCTTTCCTCTTCAAAAACTTTAACGAAAGGGGTGTTGTATCGTGCGGTTACATTCCAATCTATGGTTCTAATCTCATCTCCAATTTGGTAATCTCTCACCTCACTAAAGGCCATACCTCTTCCTTTGAAAGCAGATTTGTATTGACCTGAGAATACTTGCTTACTGAGTCCCTTAGTTTTTATCTCAAGGGTTCGAATGGATTGAATTAATTCGAGGGTTGTCAAATTGAAAAATTAAGGAACTTCAATAAAGGAAACTATTTTTTCAATGATATTTTTAGCGGACATACCGATGGCTTCTGCTTCATAACTGATGCCGATTCTATGTTGAAGTACATCAACAGATATAGCCCTAACATCATCGGGAACGACAAAACTTCTTCCTTGTAAAAAAGCATAAGCCTTAGCTGCCAAAGCAAGATTAATACTTCCTCTTGGAGATGCTCCAAAGGTAATCAAGCCACTCAATTCATTTAATCCAATGGAATCCACTTGTCTGGTGGCAAAGATGATGTCAATAATATATTGTTCGATCTTTTCATCAACATATACGCGTCGCACTAAAGAGCGTAATTTCATGATTTCATCAGTACTGAGTACTTTTTGAGCTTGATGCAATCCAGTTTCACTGATATTTGCTCTAACGATTTGTTTTTCTTCTTCCTTTGAAGGGTATCCAAGATTTACTTTCATCATAAATCGATCTACTTGCGCTTCTGGTAATGGATAGGTTCCTTCTTGTTCAATTGGATTTTGAGTAGCCAATACCAAGAAAGGATCAGGTAATTGGAAGGTTTCATCTCCAATCGTAATTTGTCTTTCCTGCATCGCTTCTAATAAAGCACTTTGAACCTTAGCTGGGGCACGATTGATTTCATCGGCAAGAACGAAAGAAGCAAAAACTGGTCCTTTTCTAACTGAAAATTTTTCTGATTTTTGCTGGTAAACCATTGTTCCCGTTAAATCTGCTGGAAGTAAGTCGGGTGTAAATTGAATTCTACTAAAACTTCCTGCAATGGTATCTGCTAATGTTTTAATTGCTAATGTTTTTGCTAATCCAGGTACTCCTTCAAGTAAAATATGTCCGTTGGAGAGTAAAGCGATCATTAAGCGATCAATTAAAGTATGTTGACCAACAATTGTTAGGCTTATTTCTTTTTTCAATGCCTCAATACCTACAAGGGCAATTTTGATTTCTTCGCTTAATTTTCTTAGCTCCTCTGCAGGATTTATTATTGTAGTAGAATTTTCACTCATATTGTGCGTTTTGATAAAGGCGCAAAGTTGTTAAAGTTTAAATATAAAACTTGATAATCGCTGTTAAATCTTGTTAATCTAAAATTTTATGAAAAAATATGCAAAGTAGAACATGTCTAGAGTGTGCTTTAAAGCTTGTGGGTCGGAAAGACCAGAAATTTTGTTCAGATTACTGCCGAAATTCTTTTAATAATCGCTTGAATGAAGATGTGAATGCTACTGTTGCCCGTGTCAATAGAATACTTCGAAAAAATAGGAGGATTTTGTCTAAATTAAATCCAAATGGAAAGAAATCTGTAAATGGGGTGAAACTAAGTGAAGAAGGATTTAATTTTCATTACTTCACCAATGTATATTCTACTAAAAAAGGAATGCGTTATTATTTTTGTTATGACTATGGCTATATTAAATTGGAAGATAATCAGTTTATCTTAGTCCAGAAGCAGCAATATATTCAATAACTTATTTGTCCAGTACTTTTGGAATCCTGAAATAATCACTGTCTCGTTTTGGAGCATTTCGCAATGCTTGCTCTTGGTTGATAGAATCTACAGTAATATCTTCACGAAGTGTTTTAACTTCTTCTGTCATAAAAATTAGAGGTTCAACCTGTTCGGTATTGATTTCACTTAATTTATCAATGAACCCAACTATTTTTTCCATATCCTTTTTGATCGCAACGCGCTCGTCACCCTCGAATTTTAATTTGGCTAGATGAGAAAGATGATCTATAAGTTCGTCTGTTATTTTCATGGAGTAAAATTAATAAAGTTCTGGGTGTTCTTTCATGATTGGCTCCGAAATAATTGAAAAACAATGATCACTCATTTCTTTAATGGAGGCAGTACGAATTTCTTCTCTTGTAATGAGCGGATGTATACAAATCCTTGAAAGTCCTGGTCTCGCGGGACCAAGAATATTGGTCGGGTCAGAAAATAATTTATAATTGTCAAGAAAGGTCAAAGGAAGAATTGGAATGTCTAAAGTCTTCGCGAGTTTAAAAGCACCAGCTTTAAAAGGAATCATTCGAGGTGCATGATCATCTGGAATTGTCCCCTCAGGAAAAATCACAAGGGACCAGCCATCTTCTATTGCTTTTGTTGCTGCAACATACGATTGTCCCGCTTTGGTTCTATCATTTCTGTATACTGGAATGTTTAAATTTTTGAAATAGGTTCTTAAAATGGGATATTTTAAAATTTCACTTTTCCCTAGAAAAACAAAAGGTGATTTGGGTAAAATGGAATACAGAATAAAAATGTCTAAATACGAGGCGTGATTGGCAACAACAATGTATGGGCCTTCGGGTAGGGGAGATTTGGTAATTTTTTTGATAGGATAAAAACAAAAAATACGCATCAACCAACTCCAAAAGATGAACAGCTTAAAACTCAATTTTTTTAGTGCAGGCGAGATTAAAACAACTAAAAATAAGGGGTACATCACAACTGCAATAACACAAAAGACTAGACCAATGTATAGTTTCCAGAGTAGCGATAAAATTCCTTTGATGAGGTGCATTGTTCAAAGTTAATGAAATCAAAATTAAATTAACCAACAGAATTAGAAGCTTTTGTATATTTTTGTATAAACAAATAGAATGTCACGCATACTCACAGGAATTCAAAGTACAGGCACACCGCATCTTGGTAATATTCTAGGTGCTATTATTCCCGCTATTGAACTTTCTAATCAAAAAGAAAACGATTCCTTTTTATTTA
This sequence comes from Flavobacteriales bacterium, assembly GCA_947488235.1. Classification (GTDB taxonomy): domain Bacteria; phylum Bacteroidota; class Bacteroidia; order Flavobacteriales_D; family Crocinitomicaceae; genus UBA952. The sequence goes on from CANLAQ010000037.1 coordinate 15,185, forward strand.
TTGCCAATCTTCATTCCCTTACCCAAATAAAGGATCCTTTAGAATTAAAGCAAAATACTATTGCGACTGCTGCAACTTGGTTGGCCTGTGGATTAGATCCGAATAAAGCTACTTTTTATAGACAAAGTGATATCCCTGAGGTTACAGAACTTATGTGGTATCTTTTGGCTTTTTATCCTTATCAACGCATGACTTTAGCGCATAGTTTTAAGGATAAAGCTGATCGCTTAGAGGATGTGAATGGAGGTTTGTTTACCTATCCGATGTTAATGGCAGCTGATATTTTACTTTATGATGCTACGATTGTTCCTGTAGGAAAAGATCAATTGCAGCATATCGAAATGACACGCGATGTCGCCAATAGATTTAATGCTAAAATGGGTCAGACCTTTATTATTCCTGATGAGAGACTGGCAACAGAAAATATGTTGATACCAGGAACTGACGGACAAAAAATGTCAAAATCCAGGAATAATTATTTGGATATTTTCGCGGACGAAAAAATATTGAAAAAGCAAGTAATGTCTATTCTCTCAGACAGTACTCCAATTGAAGAAGCTAAAAACCCTGACACTTGTGCCATATTTGCTCTATATAAAACGGTTGCTTCAGAAGAACAAATTCTTTGGATGCGAACATCCTATCTAAATGGTGGATTTGGATTTGGTCATGCTAAAAGTGCTTTACTAGAAGTTCTATTAGATCGTTTCAGTAAGGAAAGACAATTGTTTAATTATTATCTAGAACATGATAATGAACTAGAAGAAATTTTAATTTCAGGTGCAAAAAAGGCCAGACTTACAGCAAACGAAGTTTTATCAAGGGTTCGCACACGATTGGGTTATTAAATAATCTTCGTAATTAAGCTTCAAATTATCGCTAAAAGTCCTCTTTTAGTCATTTACCCTCCTTTTTTTGTAATTATTTTCAACTTTTTTCATTATTAGTCTAACCTTATTTCAATTCTATCGTTATAAGGCATGACTAAAAAATTAATCCTATTATGAGGCAACTAAAAATCGCAAAACAAGTTACCAATCGAGAGACCGCTTCTCTTGATAAATATTTACAAGAAATTGGTCGTGTAGATCTTATTTCTGCAGATGAGGAGGTAGAATTAGCAAGAAGAATTAAGGCAGGTGATCGTCAGGCTTTAGAAAGATTAACCAAAGCAAATCTTCGATTTGTAGTTTCTGTTTCAAAACAATATCAAAATCAAGGTTTGGCTTTACCAGATTTAATCAATGAAGGAAATCTTGGTTTAATTAAAGCTGCTGAGCGATTTGATGAGACGCGTGGATTTAAATTTATTTCTTATGCTGTTTGGTGGATTCGTCAATCCATTTTGCAAGCATTAGCTGAACAAGCAAGAATTGTGCGTTTACCACTTAATAAGATTGGTAATATAAATAAGATAAACAGAGCTTTTTCAGAATTAGAGCAGAAATTTGAAAGACCACCTTCAGCCGAAGAGTTGGCAGAATTTTTAAGCTGCAGTACGGAAGAAGTAAAACAATCATTAGCACAAAATGGCCGTCATATTTCTATGGATGCTCCCTTAGTGGAAAGTGACGAATCGTCTTCAAACATGTATGATGTTTTGATGGGAGATTCTTTACCAAGTCCAGAAAGTAACTTAGTGTTAGAATCATTAAGAAGTGATATTAGAAGATCTCTTACTTCATTAACGCCAAGAGAAAGTGATGTAATCAGTATGTTCTATGGTTTAGAAGGAAAAGCCCCAATGTCTTTAGAGGAAATTGGTGATAAATTTGACTTGACAAGAGAACGCGTTCGTCAAATTAAAGAAAAAGCAATTCGTAGGTTAAAACACACTTCGAAGAACAAAATGTTGAGAGGATATCTTGGTTAAATAGGATCTACATCAATTACAACGCGAACACTTTTGTGAGCGGATTGTGCATAAAATTCAGATAAGAGCGCCGAGAGGCGCTCTTTTACTTTGGTATCAGAAAGAGATTTTTCATATTTCAATTTGATTTCCTTGAGATATAAATTTTGTATTTTTTTGATAATCGGAAAATCCGGACCCAATACGCGTTCTTTAAAAACATCTTTTAAAGCAAGGCCAAAGTTTTGAGCAGCCGCATTTAAGGTCGATTCAGACGCATGTTTTAAAGTAATAATCAACATTTTATAGAAAGGAGGATAGTAGAAATTTGATCTTTCAATGATTTCATTATCGTAAAAACCTATAAAATCATGTTCAATCACTTTTTTGATAATCCAATGATCTGGTTGACCGGTTTGTAATACCACTTTACCTCTTTTCTCTTTTCTTCCTGCTCTCCCCGCTACCTGAGTCATCAATTGAAAGGAGCGTTCATAAGCCCTGAAATCTGGTCTGTTTAACAGCATGTCTGCATCTAATATTCCAACAAGCGTGACATTGTCAAAATCTAGTCCCTTTGATAGCATTTGCGTACCAATAAGAACATCTATTTTTCTTTCTTCAAATTCATTAATGATTTCTGCGTAGGCATTTTTTGACCTTGTTGTATCGAGATCCATGCGTTTTATTACTGCATTAGGTAATAATAAGCCCAAATCATCTTCAATTTTTTCCGTCCCAAAACCAAGCATTTTAAGTCGGTTACTCCCACAGGCATGACAAGAACCCATAGGAGCAGTGACATAACTACAGTAATGACATTTAAGCATGTTACTGAATTTGTGATAGGTCAGTGAAACATCACAGTTCGTACATTTTGGGGTCCAAGAACAAATTTCACAGGACCATAATGGGGTATACCCGCGTCTGTTTTGAAACAAAATCACCTGTTCTTTTCTACTCAGTGCCAGCACAATTTCATCCATCAGCAGGGCTGAGAAATGGGATTGCATTTGCTTCATTTGGCGTTCTTTTTTAAGATCCGCCACGAGTACTTCTGGCAATTGTAGCCCTTTGTATCTTTCGCTTAAGCGCACCAAAGCGTATTTGCCTTGCTTAGCATTATAAAAAGTTTCCATACTTGGCGTTGCAGATCCAAGAAGTGTTTTGCCCTTATGCAGATTCGCTAGAATTAATGCTGCGTCTCTTGCATTATATCTTGGCGATGGATCGTATTGTTTGAAGGAACTTTCATGTTCTTCATCCACAATGATAAGTCCCAGATCTTGATATGGAAGAAATACTGCAGACCTCGCTCCAATTATGAGTCGGTATTGCTGAGGGTCATTCGCGAGTACTTTATTCCAAATTTCAACTCTTTCGTTCTGATTAAATTTCGAATGGTAAACTCCAATTTGATCTCCAAAATAAATCGATAAGCGCTGAATTAGTTGGGTAGTTAAAGCGATTTCAGGTAATAGAAATAGTACTTGTTTGCCTAAATCTAAATAGGACTGAATTAATTGAACATATATCTCAGTCTTACCCGATCCAGTTACACCATGTAACAAAGTAGTTGACTTCTCCAGGAAAGATGCTTCAATTTCTATCAAAGCTGTTTGCTGAATTTTTGTCAAAGCCTTAAATTCACTTTGGTCTTTTTCATTGGCTCCCAGACGATCGATTTGTATTTTTTCAAAAACGACCACTCCATTTTTTTCTAGAGTAGAAAGTGCTGAAGCACTAATGTCTTTTGAAATTAGTTCTTGTTTGGAAACTGGCAGGTGCATTCCACCTAATGCAATAGCACTCTGAATTAATTGTAGAATTGCCTTTAATTGTTTCTGCCCCGTATTTTTTTGTTCTAATTGTTGAATGAAATTATTTAATACTGCATCTTCTAAATAGGATGTGTTAAGGCGAATACAACTGATTGTTTTTGGATTGTATCGTTGATTAATTTCTTCTTGCGTCGCAATAATCCTTTTATCAATTAAGCCTTTAATCAGCGGTTGAATTTGCTTAATGTTTAATATTTCCGACAGTTCTTTTAGGTCAATATTTCCTCTTGTCTCTACAATTTCTACCAGTTCTTGTTCCCTTGGAGTTAAAGCTTGGTACTGGGCATCATAATCTGGATGAATTACTACTTTAGTTTCACTCGCCAATTTAAAATTGGCAGGTAATGCTGCATTCATCACATCACCAATTGGAGCCATATAATAACGCGCTATCCATTTCCAGAATTCAAATTGTTTAGAGGTGATTATCGGATATTCGTCTAAAATGATTTCAAGATATTTCGCTTGGTATGCCACTGGTGCATCAGTATGAACAGCTGTAATAATCCCTGTCAACTTCTTGTTTTTCCCAAAAGGAACGATAATTCTAAGTCCAAAAGAAACGGCCTCATTTAATTCGTAGGGTACGCGATAAGTGAATACCTGATGAATCGGTACAGGAAGAATTACGTCAACAAATAATGTAGTCCGTTCAGTCATGAGAAGTAACAACCAAATTAATGGTTAAAAATAGAATAAAAAATCAAGGGCAGGCAAATGCTTCTTCTTGTCCAATTACATTATCACCAGGGTGATCTGAACAGAAAAGTAAAAAACCAGTGATTGGTCCCGTGCATAATTCTTTTGTACTTTTCTTATCAATGGCTCTTATATACGCTTGTTGCGCCGAAGTGTAAAAGGGTTTAAAAATACTAAAGGTTTGTCTTGACGAGAAAATCCCTACTACCTTCTTGTTGTTGCTTACACTTAAATTGGTGTAACTAGGTTTTGTCTGCGCTAAAGAACTACTAGGAGAATTTACAACCATGTAATTATACAATTCTTCTGCTCCGCCTGTAAATGTAATACGAATCCCCTTAAAAGTTCTTCTTGTAATCGATGGGTCATTGGTAACATTACTATTCATTAGTGTGTAGAATGTTTGTCCTAGAGCTGTAAAGGTCTTACTTGAATTAGGCGTTACATTTATTTCACCGATGTTCCAATTGAATGATTTACTGGTTTTATTCATTCCAATATATTCATTGAATTCTACATCAAGTTGTGCATTCAATACAAATGATGAACCTGTGTTAGAAGCTGTAACTCCCGTAGAGATATATTCTCCAGGGTTGTTTGCGAATTTGAACATATAATTTTGACTTGTTGCGGTACTGGTTAAACCTTTAACAAGAGCTGTTTCTCCACTTACTTCAAATTGTCCGCCATTGATGCTAATATTTAATCTGTATATAGCGTCTTTGTGCAGGGAAGTTAAACTCGGATTAGGAGATATTTGTTGCGCTTCGGTAGCACTTGTTGGTAATGTTTTAAAATAATACACTTTTTGAAATGGCGCGTAAAAGGAACCAATGGTATCTTTATTGTCCACCAAAGTATCTCTTAATTGCCAGGATCTAGTGACCACACCATTAAGTACTTCTGTAACAGTTGCATCTACTTGATTGAAATAGCTAGAGTCATCAATTTGAGCGATATCAACAGCGCTTCCAGGTCCGATAAAAGCTCTTGTGATTTTGATATAATGCAAAGTATCCGCTTGATCTAAGAGACCATAAACGACTGCTGTTTCTTGGAAATTTCCAATTAAATCTACTTTCTCACTACAACTTGTAAATAATAAAGTGCCAATAATTGCTAGAAATAGGAGCGTTTTATTCATCATTGTTGGATATTAGTATTTGTTGGCACTTCAGCTTTAACCAATTCCCCTTTCTTACCACGAGCAATCAATTCTATTTCAAAGCAAAGTGATTGTCTTCCTTCTTGTTCGCCATACGCCATTTCCCAAGGGATGTAGAGCATGTACTTTCCTCCGATTTTCATTTTTGGAATAGCGAAAGTCCAACCTGGAATAACCCCACCTGCTAATTGAAATGCAATCGGTTCTGCCTTATTTTCTTTATTTTTCATTTTGTGAGAATCCTGTAGGGTATCACCTAAAGAGCTCTTTAAAATGTAATGTGCTTTTACATCATCTGTTAAACCAG
>CANLAQ010000038.1 GCA_947488235.1 Flavobacteriales bacterium
AGACTAAATATTTAAAACGATCTGTAAGAAATAATTTGAATCGGTTTCCATCTGATTTCATGTTTGAATTGACTCCTGATGAATGGACCAACTTGAGGTGCAAAATTAGCACCTCAAGTTGGGGAGGGCAAAGATATCCTCCTTATGCATTTACCGAACAAGGAGTCGCCATGTTAAGCGGACTATTAAAATCGATTGTTGCGATTGAAATAAACATTGTAATCATGCGCGCCTTTGTGATGATTCGAGAGTTTGCATTAAGCTATCAAGAACTCCAGGAGAAATTGATTGGGTTGGAGAAAAAGCACAATCAAAAATTCACGGATATTGACCAGGTGCTGAATTACCTCATGCAAAAAGAACAACAAAAAATGCAACAAACAACTCGCAAGCAAGTCGGATATAAAAAATAGAATCTTTGACTCCACTAACTTAATCGAGGCTAAATAAGCAAACCATTATTGCAATTAAAAGGTCCTACAGAAATAATCTGTAACATATACTGGCTTTAAATTGTTCTACATTTAAATAAATTGTTTTACTAAAAATAAATTATGAAAAAATTAACCACACTCTTAATCATATTCACTTTAACGCATTCCGTGTTCAGTCAAGTTAAAGAGACCAGCACAACAATTGAAAAAAATACTGTTTATGCGGAAGCATTTGGCCAAGGATTTTGTTGGTCATTGAATTACGATCGTCTTTTTAATACAGAAAAAAGAATTATGAATTCTTATACTGCAGGTATTGTTTATGTGCCTCAGTCCATACAATTCGGTGATGGAACTTATTATGGAATTCCCTTATCTTACAATTGGCTCATCGGTAAAAAAAGTCACCATTTAGAATTAGGTGTTGGGTTAACTTCTCTTCTGGTAAACCCTAATTCAAGTGTAAAATCAGATTTCTATGCTTATTTAACTCCAAAAATTGGCTATCGATTTCAAAGGCCTCAAGGAGGATTATTTTTTAAAGCAACTGCAACTCCTATGATAGACCTTTTGAGTATAAACACTTATAAATCTGGAACTACTAAATCACGCAGTTTTTCCACTTTAAGCAATGTCGCTGGTTTAGAGTATCCAGCATTCCCTTGGCCAGGATTGAGTATTGGTTATACCTTTAAATAGAAGCCGTTATTTATGAAATTATCATTCCTTCTATCCATTTCTTTATTGCTTAGTACTAGTTGTGAATTATTGCTTGGCCCTAGTTTTGAGACGAAAAAACTCAACTTAAAAACCATCGAAAATAAAGATGTGAAAATTGAAATTTATGATATTAGTCTGATCACTTCAGGCCATCAAATAGTGGACTTAACAGATAAATATTTTAAAGAAACAAGTACCATTTATAAAGCGGGTCAAAATCAGCTAACAGATGTAAAAATGAGAAATGATACCATTTTCTTGTATACAAAAAGAGATGATATGCACTTCTATGAATTGGCAGCTGTTAAATATGAATACACCATTCAAGTTGTTCCTGCAAATAGAACAAAAAAATGAAAAATGGAAAGGACTTACATTTCCGCAGTAGACAAAAATAATTTAAAAAAAAATAAACGCCTCCATCAAACAAAACAAAACATAATAACGATTGTTATTAAATTAAGTAAACTTAAAAATTAATAAAAAAATATGTTTAAAAAATTTACAACCTCAGACAAACTGTTATTTCTAGCCGCTATATTATCCTTAATCTTTTCTGAAATACTTTATTTTCAGGGTGAAAAAGCAGACGGAGCTTTCATTGGTATATGGGTTCCTTCAATATTAGCATTCGGCATTTATTTAAAATTAATTAATAATTCAAAAAATGACTGAAATCATCCCTTATTTTGCAGGATTTATTACACTTCTATTCGCTTTAGCGTTTGCCTTAGCAATTTCCAAATCAAATAGAAAAGAAAAATAATCAACAATTTTTCATTTTTTTTACAACGCAAAGGACAGTAAGTTTATTCCTTGTATATATGTAGGAATTAATCCTTAATTTAAACAAAAAATTATCAACCTGAATACATCTGTTATTCAGGAGGAAAAATTTACAATAATTTAAAATCGTAAAATTGAAAAATAATTCAAATCATATACTAGTAATAATTTTCTTGCTTTTTTTTCAATTGCAGGGAAATTCTCAAAACACTGATTGCGGAACTGATTACATTCATAATTACAGAATGCAAACTGATGCGTTGTATAGGAATCAATTGTTAATTCTTGAATCGCAAATTGAAGCCAAGCCTCAAAATCAAGAAAACATTCAATCAAAATCCACACTATACAATATTCCTGTTGTGGTTCATGTAATTCATATTGGAGAAACAATAGGAACAGGCACCAATATTTCGGACCTTCAAATTCAACAAGCAATCACGGGACTCAACAACCGCTTCAGAAATGTGAGTGGAAATGGTGTTGATGTTGAAGTGGAATTTTGTCTTGCAAGTATTGACCCTAGTGGCAATGCTACTTCGGGAATTAATAGGGTTAATGGCACCAGTATTTCAAATTACCAAACAAACGGTATCACGCCTACAGGAAATCCATGTGTCGGTGGCCTTGAAACTGCTGTAAAAGACCTAAGCAGATGGCCCACCTCTGATTATTATAACATATGGGTAGTGAGCGAAATCTGCAACGGTTCCTTTGTAGGCTATGCAAGCTACCCTGTTGGGGGATTGTATGATGGATTAGTCATAGTTTCCACCTCAATGACAAGCAATAGTGGGACCTTACCGCATGAAATGGGACATGGATTTTTTCTCTATCATACCTTCAATGGTGATGGAGGCAATGTTAATTGTCCTTTAGACAATGATTGTTCAGTAGATGGAGATCATGTGTGTGACACTCCACCGCATAAACAAGGAGATTGTGGTTTGACTAATCCATGCACTGCGCTTGGTGTTTGGGATAATAGCCGATACAATTATATGGCTTATTGTCCACTAGTGAATAGATTTACACAAGGACAGAAGGATAGAATTAGAGCAACAGCTGTAATTGCCCCGAGAGCAAGTTTATTAACTTCACAAGGTTGTGGTGTTTCTGGAACGAATGAAATAAACAGCAGCAATACAATTTTAATTTTCCCGAATCCAGCTCAAAATATGATTCATGTAACAGTGGATGCAGCGCTAATCGGGACTAATTTTGAACTTTATGACCCAATGGGTAAAGTAGTGCTGTCGGGAAAATTAAGCTCTGAAAATTCATTGATTGAATTAAGCTCTTTATCTGGAGGGATTTATTTATTTAAAATGGACGGGGATTTGAAACAGCCCATTATGGTGATTAAAGAATAAAAATTATTTCCTTACCATGAAATACAAATACCCTCATACGATTTTACTTTTGATTTTGAGTGCTGAAGACAAAGTTTTGGGCCTGCAAAGTCCCAACTTCTTTAAGCCAATATCGGTTGGACTACTACTAAGGCTAGAGGCGAAAACAATAATAAATTATTAAACAATTTAATAATATGAACTTATCGAAACTCTTGGAAAAGCTGTATCAAAAACTTCTTTCAAAAAAAACTAAAGAAAAGAGTGAACGGGTTATCTTGTGGATAGCATTAGTGAGTTTCATCATTCACCTCTTAATTATTGGATTGATTCATTTTAATATTATTGTTGTTAATGAGCCGTCAAACCTTTTAAAAAACCCAATAGCCGCCATATACACCCCTTTTTCTTTTGTATTGGTTTATGAGGTATATCTTTTAATTTACTACCTCCCAAAATCAATTTCCACCTATATTTCCAAGCAATATGAAATTATTGCGCTCATTATTATTCGAAGATTGTTCAAAGACTTGTCAGATTTATCACTTTCTGCGAATTGGTTTAACACCAAAAATGACTTACAGTTTACCTATGATTTAGTAGCATCCGTCTTATTATTCTATTTAATTTATCTATTCCATGTACAACGAACCAAAGTGTTTAGAATAAATGAAAATAGTAATACTCGATCTTCAAGCATTCAAAAATTTATAAATGCAAAAAAATGGGTTGCAACTGCCTTAGTTCCTGTTTTAGTAATTATAGCGATTTACTCCTTCTGCAGCTGGAGTATAGGTATTTTCCAACCGCTAGAAACTCATGCTATCTCTTTCAAGAACATCAATAATATTTTCTTTGAACAGTTTTTCAATATTTTGATCATTGCTGATGTAATATTATTACTTTTTTCATTTTTCCACACCGACGAATTTCATAAAGTGATTCGAAATTCAGGGTTTATTATTTCAACTATACTCATTAGAATATCTTTTTCTGTTAGTGGTATCACGAACACTGTTTTGATTGTTTCTGCTATTTTATTCGGACTTTTAATGCTTTTCATTCATAATAAATTTGAAAAGAAGTTAAAAGTTGAAATTGAAGAAAGAAATGAATTGGATTGAAAAAATAATATTCAATATTAATTATTGATGTTATTTCTTCTAAGTTTAAACTTGTCCTCAGCTTGTTTAGCGCTTAAACAATTACTATTTGCTATCTTTATGCCATGAATTTGCCCTCAAAAGCTTTAGCATTAGCTGTCGATCAGTTGTCCTCTCTTCCTGGAATTGGTAAACGCACCGCTTTGCGCTTGACTTTGAATTTATTAAAACGATCTCCCGAGGAATTACACCTCTTTACCCATGCCATTAGTGCGCTCAAAGAAAACACTTTTAGCTGCTCCACTTGCGGTAATATTAGCGATGAGGTGATTTGTTTTATTTGTGCTAATCCTGTTCGCGACTTAAGTCAAATCTGTATCGTGGAAGACATTCGCGATATAATGGCGATTGAATCTACGGGAGCTTATAAAGGCGTATATCATGTGCTCGGCGGATTAATTTCTCCTATGGATGGTATCGGTCCGCAGGACTTAAACATCCCACCGCTTCAAGAACGCATCCTAAACAATGAAGTGAAAGAAGTTATTTTTGCCTTAAGTCCCACTATGGAAGGTGATACCACTAATTTTTATCTCTATAAAAAAATCCAAAGGGAAGCATTATTAGTGACCTCTCTCTCTCGTGGAGTCGCCATAGGTTCTGAATTGCAATATGCAGATGAACTTACCTTAGGCCGATCCATGGAACAAAGACAAGCGTTTAAGTTATCTTTCTAATCCTCCATTAGTATTTTAGTTCGGTGCTTCAAGAATCGAAAAAACACTCCCAAACTTAAAATCCCAACGGCGAAAAATAAATCTATCCAAGTCAAATCTATCTGATGACTAATAGCACTTCTCTGAATGATCGTAAGCAGTAACAAACTACATAAGGTCGACAGTACACTTGGATATTCATTCCTGAAAACTGATTTCCATGAAAATGAATTTTTAGCACTTATATATTTTCTAGGTGCTGGAAAAAAAGCAGGAACCGTACGAGACCAATTCAAATATTCATCTCCAAACTGCTTGATCAAAAAGCTTTCTTCAATGTACATGATGCGCTCATAGTATAGCCAATAACATAAACACATCACCAAGACTAACCAAGGATTAAATAAATACATGGTGATTCCAAGCCAGATTAAAAAATTGGCGAAATACAAGGGATGACGGACCATGGAGTACCAACCTTTGGTATTTAACTGATGTGCCACTTGCTCGTGTCTATTGCGTCCTGAGGTGTGTGCAAAGCGCGAACCAACAATTGAAAATCGAATCAGATGACCCAGGAAAACAATAAATAATCCTAGATATTGAACACCTATAAAAACTCTCGGATGCTGATGAATCTGAGAATAATCATCTAAAATAACAATCACAATAGCAAATAAAATGAAGAGGAGTGGTAGTTGACCGCGATAACGAAATAGGAAGGCCCCGTTTTTTTCTAAAGATTCTTTTAATGCCATGTGATATAAATGATTATATTGCAAACAAAAATAGGATTATTCACACACTTTGTTCATGAAAGAAAAATTTGAATTAGAATACTTGTTAAAAACTTCACCAAGAGTACTTGAAAATATGATTGGTTCTCCAACTGGATTAAGTGAGTGGTTTGCAGATGATGTTAACGCTAATGATGACATTTACTCCTTTGTTTGGGATGGAAGTGTTGAAGAAGCGCGTTTGATAACACATAAAATGAACACCAAAATAAAATTTAAATGGTTGGCTGATGAAGAAGAAGGATTAGATACTTACTTTGAAATCAACTATCAAGTAGATTCTATGACTTCCATGGTTGCTTTGCGTATCGTTGATTTTGCTTATGCAGAAGATAAAGAAGGTGCTATCATGTTATGGGATCAACAAATCAATGACCTTAAACGCTTACTTGGCGCATAATACCATTAGAATTAAACTTTAATTATTGTTTATGAACTCCGTCAAAGAGCAATATTCAATACTTTTGTTAAAATTTTTAGATTGAAACGGCTTTACCTTTTTAGTATACGATCTTTTGTGGGCCCCTTCATCATCACCTTGGTGATTTCCATGTTTATCCTAATAATGCAATTTTTTTGGGTCTATATTGATGACCTCATGGGTAAAGGTTTGGGTGTATTCGTGATATTAGAATTGTTGTTTTATGTCTCAGCAAGTTTAATACCCTTGGCCCTGCCCCTAGCAATTCTACTTTCATCTTTAATGACTTTTGGTAATTTTTCAGAAAGCAATGAGTTGACAGCACTAAAATCTAGTGGACTTTCACTATACCGAATCATGCGCCCACTTACGGTAGTGGTTATCGTGATTGCAAGCTTCACCTTCTATTTCGCGAATTATGTCATTCCAATAGCAAATCTTAAATGGCATTCATTGATTTATGACATACAAAACACGAAACTTTCAACCATCATAACACCCGGTGTTTACACCAAAGAATTAGACGGTTATGCCATAAAGGTCAAAGAAGGTTCAGATAGTATGTTTAAAGATATTATCATCCATGATCATACCGTTCCAACTGAATTCAAAACGGTTCGAGCAAAAGAAGCGAAAGTTTATAAATCGATAAATGGTAGATTTCTATTTTTTGAACTTAAAGACGGAACTATTTATGAAGAGTTGGATATTCAAAGTCCCATCTATCTTCCCAATGGCCAACTGCAAGCAGGAACAGAAAGTGACCGTCCAAGCAGAGATTCTCATTTTAAACATGCGACTTATAAAATGAATGTAACTGGTTTCCAGTATAAAAAAAGTGATGAAGATGTTTTTACAGATAAATTTGAAATGTTAAATGTATTCCAGATTAATCAGGCGACTGATTCCTTGCACCTCAAGCAAATGGCGATTCGTAAAACATTTAGTGATGGCGTAAAAAATAGTTTCGTATTCTTCTATTCGAAAGGTGATGGAAAAGCTATTGATATGGGAGATATGGGAATGGCCCTTAATCCAGAAAAACCAAAAGTGATCCATTGGAATGACTTATCCAAAAATGAACAAAAAGCATCCATGAATGAAGTGGTTTCAAAATTAAGACGACTGAATCAAAATATTGCCAATCAAAAAGACTTTACGGATACCATTGGATTTGAAGAAGATCAATATTGGGTAGAATTTCACCGGAAATTTGCGCTTACTTATGCGATTATCGTTCTCTTTTTTATAGGAGCACCCTTAGGCGCAATTATCAAAAAAGGTGGCTTTGGAGCTCCTGTTGTAATCGCGGCATTAATATTCATGCTGTACTTCATTTTAATTAGTGTCGGAGAAAATTTGTCGGATACCCATGTCGTTGCTCCTTGGTTTGGAATGTGGATGGCAGGGCTGTTCTTTACCCCTATTGCACTTTTAATTATGCGCGCTGCTGCGAATGATGCCCCTCTATTTAATCGAGAATTGTGGTTGAAAAAATGGAATAAACTTAAAAAGAAGAATGCGCATACTATATCTTAGTCAAAAACCAGCTTACCCTCAAATTGATGGAGGTACTAATGCCATTGCGCGTTTGATGCAACAATTAATGTCCCTCAAAAACAACACCATCGATTATCTGTGTTACAGCACCGAAAAACATCCATTTGATAAACAACAATTTCCTGATTCATGGCAAAACGAACTTTCTATGGAAGCCATCACTCTGGAAACGCAACCTAAAATTTCAGAACTGCTGCCCTATTTTTTCAGCTCAAAAGCATATCCAATTGAACGCTACAGGAAAAGAAATGTATTGCGTGCTTTACATGATAAATTAAGTAGTTCTGCATACGATGTATTAATATTAGACGGACTATATTCTACCGCCTATTTAGAAGAAATTAAACAACGATTCTCCTTGAAAATCTATTATAGATGTCACAATATTGAGCATCAAATTTGGAAAGAATTAGGCGAACAAAGTAATAACTTACTCAAGAAAATTTATTTTGCACGGATTGCCAAGCAAGTCAAAGCATATGAATTAAAACTTATGTCATCCATCGATCAACTATTACCCCTATCTCCCGTTGACGCATCTTTTTTTAAGCAGAATTCTGAAGTAGAAAGTACTTTAATTCCAATCGTTCAAAAGCAACAATTGGAATCGTTTACCTATGAAGAGAATAGTATGTTCTTTATTGGGAATATGGATTGGAAACCAAATGTAGAAGGTGTAAAATGGTTTGTTAAAAATGTATTCGTTCCATTAAAGCGTCAAAATAATAAACTTACTTTCCATGTCGCAGGAATGGAAAAAGGACAATTAAACGCAATTAAAAACATAGAGGGTGTCGTACTTCATGGATTCGTAGAAGATCTCAGTCAATTTATTCGAACCAAAGGTCTATTTGTTGCACCTTTGCTTTCGGGAAGTGGTATCAAAATCAAAGTATTGGAAGTGCTTTCTCACGGCGTTCCTTTTGTACTAAGTGAAAAAGCAGCTGAAGGCATAGGATTTACAAAAGATTTCACCTTTTTCACAACAGCAGAAAATGCTATTCAAAATATTCAAGAAGTATTAAATGATCCTGAAAAAGCAAAAATAATTGGCACCAAAGGTTTTGAATTGATTGCAGTGAAATTTTCAAATGAGCAGGGCTTAGCCGCTTTAAAAAAGATTTTTAATGACTAAGCAAAAGCTGATCTTTATTACATCACGCTTCCCTTTTCCTTTAGAAAAAGGAGATAAATTACGCGCTTATTATCTTATAAAAGGTCTGTCGGAATATTATGAGATTTACCTCATTGCTTTAGATGAAAATGACATTAGCCTCGATCAAAAAGAAGCGCTAAGCCCATACACTAAAGAAATTCATGATTTCACCTTGAATCAAAGCGCTCGGATTTTTCGTTTATTTCTTGGTTTCTTTAATAGTAAGCCGTTCCAAATTAATTATTTCACTTCAAGGAAATACAAAAAGCAAATTGAATTACTTTTAAATAAAATTAAACCTGATCATATTTTTTGCCAATTAATTCGTCCAGCAGAATATGTCAAAAACTACCATGATTGTCCAAAAACATTAGATTATATGGATGCACTTTCTAAAGGAATGGAACGGCGTATTCAGAAAGTCAATTTATTCACACGGATAGCAATCAGCATGGAAGCGCAACGCTTGAAAGAATATGAAAGGAGGGTATTTAGTTATTTTGAATTTCAAACCATAATCAGTGCGCAAGACCAAAATTACATTGCACATCCAGACCAAAAACAGATGCTGGTATTACCCAATGGTATTGACAATGCTTTCTTTGTAAATTTAGATATTAATCAAAAATTTGATTTTGTTTTTGTCGGTAATTTAAGTTATCCTCCAAATATTGACGCTGTAAATTATATTCTGGATAATATTCTTCCAATGTATCCGGATAAAACAGTACTCGTTGCAGGTGCAAAACCATCTAAGCAACTTGCTGCGAAATTAACTAAAGTGAAAAATTGCACCCTTCTAGCAGGTGTGACTGATATAAGAACTGCTTATCTGCAAGGAAAAATATTTTTAGCGCCTATGCAAATAGGAACTGGAATGCAGAATAAAATTTTGGAAGCCATGGCTTTAGGAATTCCATGTATTACAAGTTCATTAGTGAATAATGCGATTCAAGGGAAACATAAAGAACACCTTTGGGTAGCTGACCAAATTCATGAAATAAAAGAGGGCGTTGATTGGTTATTAGCAGATGAAAACAACTATAAAAAGATTCAAGAAGACGCTAAAGTTTTCATCAAGAATCAATATCAATGGACGGAGATCATTGCCCGTTTGCATAAAAAGATCAGCGAAAAATAATACTATTCCTTGTAGTTTTTGAAATGATCGTACTTATCCTTTATATAAACGATAAGCTCCATTTCAGTCGCCGTTTTAAGGAAATCAGAATCTATGTTTAAAAAAGAAATGAAATCATCAAACTCTTCTTCAGATAGATTAATGATATCGAATGCAACATAGAGTCGAAGCAATTCTTGAACCACCTTGCGCTGATTGTCCTTATATTCTTGTTCTGCAATCCATCTTTTATTTTGTTCCTTCTTAGAAAAAGCTTGATATAAAGCCGTAATTGGACTTTGCAGTATACTGATACCCGAAACTAATTTAGTTTCTCTCATAGCAAGTGAAGCCCGTTCTTCTTTGATTTGTTCCAAGGTTTTCAGAGGACGAATGATCACTTCTTGAATCTCTTGAGGTAATCCTTCAATATAGGCTAAGACATGGCATTGACAATTGGAGTCTGGCGTGGCAACGAACTGATAAATTGGATATCCTTTTGTAGAAAGAGCGATAATATCATTCGTATTGGCCACAATACTAAAGCGGCCGTCTGGTTGACCAAAGATGCCTTTTCCAAAAGACTTATTAATAACCATTAAATTATAAAAGGACTGTGGACGCAGCGAATCAATGACCCTGCCTTGCACTAATACTCTATCGCATTGAGCCTTCGCAAAAGAAGAAGCGCCTAAACAAAACAATAAGAACAGTAATTTAAATATTTTCAAAATACCAATTAAAATCTAAGTTTAAGAATAGTAGGAAAGGAACAATAAAAGCAAAAACCCAAAAGCATATCAATAATATTTTCATGCGCCAAGTTGCATCTTTAATGATTGGAGCAATAAGCAGGCCATTCACATGAGATGCTATAAGTTGGCTTATATCGTCTTCGGAGATCGAGGCATATTTGCGTAAAGTTTTATTGCGCTCCATCAATAAGTCTTTGATTTTCGCATAATCTCTATTGCTTAATTCATCATAAGTAGAGAAATAATTAACTTCTAATTCCTCAAGCTCTTTTCGCAATTGATAATTTTGTTGCATCCCCCTCACACGAATCCCCATGAAGAAACCGAAAATAATTACGAGCCAATCGTTTAAAAGTAAACCGACAACAATCATTAACAAGGAAGAACCTAAAGCAAAGACCATCATAAAAAAATCGCGTTGACGGTGCACCAAGAGTTTAAATAACTGTCCACCATCTAAAGGATCAATTGGCAATAGATTAATGGTATTGAGAAAGAGGAAAATAAAACTTAATGTCAATACCCATTGCAATTGATAGTGAGAGGCAATAACGATGGTAATGCAGCCAACAACAACACCTGGAATAGGTCCAGCAAGCACTACTAATAAACTTTCACGCTGCGAATACTTTTCTTTAGAACCTTGAACAAAGGCTCCCATTAATGGAATAAAGAGCATGCGAACATTCTCATATTTGAATTTTTTCATTAAAAGGAAATGTCCAATTTCATGAAAGAAAAGCACGAAGATCAAGAAGAAAACAAAATTAATTTGATTGGTAAAAAAAATTAAAAAAGAGGCAATAAAAATTATAATCGAAAATAGAGTCAAGCCCCAATTACTTTTGACTTTCTCCTTTACAAGAACAGGTTTTTCTGGATACAGATCATAATTATTTTCCATACTTACATTCCAGGCATACCGCCACGCATATTTTTCATTTGACTCATCATGCCAGCCATATTTCGAGGATTACTCATCATCTTCATCATTTTCTTCATGTCCTCAAATTGCTTCATTAATTTATTTACCTCCATAATATTAGTACCACTACCCTTCGCAATTCTCGTTTTACGAGAAACATTCATTAAACCTGGATTGGCACGCTCTTTTGGAGTCATTGATAAAATCATGGCTTCAATTCCTTTAAATGCATCTTCAGGAACATCAACATCTTTCATGGCTTTTCCCATTCCTGGAATCATTCCCATCAAATCTTTGACATTTCCCATTTTTTTAATTTGCTGTAATTGCGCTAAAAAATCATTAAAATCAAACTGATCTTTCATGATTTTCTTCTGGAGTTTGCGTGCTTCTTCTTCATCGAACTGCTCTTGAGCGCGTTCTACTAAAGAAACTACATCACCCATTCCTAGAATTCTATCCGCCATTCTGGATGGATAAAACACATCCAAAGCGTCCATTTTTTCGCCTGTTCCAACGAACTTAATCGGCTTATTTACAACAGCTTTTATCGTTAATGCAGCTCCACCTCGAGTGTCCCCGTCTAATTTTGTAAGGATGACACCATCAAAATTAATCCGTTCATCAAAGGCCTTCGCTGTATTCACAGCATCTTGCCCGGTCATAGCATCAACTACAAAAAGGGTTTCATGGGGTTGAATTGCTTCCTTCACAGCAGCAATCTCATCCATCATCTGCTCATCAACAGCCAAACGGCCAGCGGTATCGATAAGAACTACCTGGAATCCATTACTTTTAGCATATTGGACTGCAGACAAGGCTATTTTAACAGGGCTTTTTTCCTCTTTATTGGAAAAGACTTCTATATTTAATTGTTCTCCTAGAACATGAAGTTGGTCTATCGCAGCTGGACGATAAACATCACAAGCCACTAAAAGGACTTTTTTATTCTTTTTTGCTTTTAAATAATTACCTAATTTACCTGTGAAAGTGGTTTTTCCCGAACCTTGAAGTCCGGCCATTAGAATTATTGAGGGGCTTGCCTTGATGTTAATTTCAACCTCATTACCTCCCATCAATTCAATCAATTCCTCATGACAAATTTTTATCATTAATTGACCTGGAGACACAGATTTCAGAACATCCCTTCCTAATGCTTTTTCTTTTACCGTATTGGTAAAACTTTTAGCGGTATTAAAATTAACATCGGCATCCAATAAGGCGCGGCGTACTTCCTTTAAAGATTCAGCTATATTAATTTCAGTGATTTGACCTTGACCCTTTAATACTTTAAAGGCCCTTTCAAATTTGTCGGATAAATTTTCAAACATGCAATTAAACTTTGATTAACAAAGATAGCAAAAATTGAGGAGGATTTTCCTTTAATAGATTAGAGAATCGCCTTGAAAAACAAAAAATTGTTAAGATTGCACCTAGATTAATTCAATGATGGATGCTCTTTATTCAAAAGTGAATGCTTACGGCCGTACAAAAAGTAAATTCCTAGACCTATCAGAAGCCAAATGAAGAAATAAATCCAATTGTCTAATTCTATTTGACTCATCATATAAAGACAACTCAAAAGCCCTAGAATAGGTATCAATGATAGGTTTTTCAAAACTGCCATTACAGTAATAAACAAAGTAAAAATTATAAAAATCCAAGTTGGAATTTTATGAGCGAAATGCATAAAACCCGACTTCATATAAAACGAAATTGGTTTATTTAAAAACTGCATATCCTTATGCAAAACAGGTATTTCTCTATTTTCGTAAAAGGCGTCAATATCACTTCCCACTGCCTTCATTTCTCTAGCTTTATTAACTAATAAATAATCTTTTAAAGCTGCTGATTCTTTTGGCGCTAATTCACTTAAGACCTCTGAGTTTGATTTTAAATCCGCTTTATTAAGAATGAAATGCAAAGATTCTTGCTTGAATTTTGAAAATAACAGGACCACCGTTAATACTAAAAATATGGGCATAAAGTACTTTCCATTGGCATAAGGTGTTTTAAACTTTCCGCGTGGAATATTTGGTTTGTTTTGAAGCACCAAGACACCACCGCAAACCAATACGAATGCAAATAAAGTCCCAATACTGCATAAATCTGTGACCATGGTTAAATTCATAAACAAAGCAGGAATAGCAACTACAAAACCAACAACAATGGTAGCAAAAGAAGGCGTTTTATACTTAGGATGCACTTTAGAAAATCGTTTGGGCAATAAGCCATCGCGACTCATGCTCATCCAGATTCTTGGTTGGCCCATTTGAAAAACTAATAGCACTGAAGCCATGGCAATTACAGCTGATATCGAAATAATTCCGGCCATACGATTCAAGTTTAGCACCTTAAACACATGCGCCAATGGATCACCTACTGCTAACTGCTTGTAGGAAACTACACCCGTCAACACAAGAGAAATTGCAATATAAAGTACCGTGCAAATGATAATGGACCACATCATGGAACGAGGCAAATCGCGTTGCGGGTTTTCACATTCTTCCGCAGTGGTCGAAATAGCATCAAAACCTATGTAGGCAAAAAATACTGCTGAAACTCCTTTTAAAATACCCCGTATTCCATTTGGAGCAAATGGATTCCAATTCTCAGTGTCAATATAAAAAATACCTACCCCTATCACTAAAAGAATGATGGCCAATTTAACAACAACCATCAAGTTAGAGGCGTTGCGACTTTCTTTTATTCCCCGATAAACGAGCCAAGTGATAAAAACAATGATAAATAAAGCAGGTAAATCAAAGATGATATGAAAACCGAAAAATTTTGGCGCCGTTAACCATGCCTGATAGGCTTGTCCGACAGAAGCATCTAGTAGTGCCCTGGATTTACCTCCCTCCATGAGCGTTAATGCTTTTTCATAACCATTGGAAGCCGATAAATAATCCATTTGAATCCAATCTGGAAGATGAATGCCATGAATTCCTAAGAAACCGATATTTGTCTGGGCCAACATATCAGTAAAATAATCACTCCAGGAAATCGCGACCGTAATATTCCCAATGGCATACTCCATGATTAATGCCCAACCAATAATCCATGCTACTATTTCACCAAATGCAACATAAGAATAAGTATAAGCACTTCCAGAGACAGGCACCATAGAAGCAAATTCAGCATATGCAAAGGCTGCAAACCCACAAGCAAGCGCTGTAAAAAGAAAAAGAAAGATTACTGCGGGTCCACCCTCGTAACTTGCTTGACCAATGGTACTGAAAATTCCTGCTCCAATAATTGCGGCAATTCCAAAAGCAGTTAAATCTCTAACTTTCAAATGCTTTCCCAAGGAAACATGCGCATCACTCATTTGATCAGCCTCTAATTTCTTGAGAATATCGGCTACATTTTTCTTTCGGAATAAAGCGGAAAAGGAAATCATAAATAGTAATTAATGGTCTAAAAGTAGGAATTTTTTTAGATTATGAACAGCTTCTGCTTTCATCTGTTAAATTTGCATAGTGAAAACACAAATAGAAATAAAAGGCGCACGCGTCCACAACTTAAAAAATATTGATGTCGCTTTACCTCACGGCTACCTTACTGTAATCACAGGCGTATCTGGCTCTGGTAAATCATCCCTAGCATTCGATACCATCTACGCAGAAGGACAACGCCGATTTATTGAAAGCATGTCTTCTTATGCTCGACAATTTCTAGGAAAACTAAATAAACCTGAAGCAGATTACATCAAAGGAATTGCGCCCTCTATTGCTATACAACAAAAAGTAATTACCAGTAACCCACGATCTACAGTGGGTACTACAACAGAAATTTATGACTATTTAAAATTGCTATTTGCACGAACAGGAAAAACATACTCACCCAAAAGTGGTGTTGAAGTAAAAAAACACACTGCTCAAGATGTGCTTCATAGCTTAAAATCGAGAAAACTTGATGAAAAAATAGCCCTTGTTTGTCCACTTTATTATCACCCGAATCAAGAAATTGAAAAAGTAATTCAATCACTTGTTGAACAGGGTTTTAATAGACTTTATTTAAATAATAATTTTATAAATTTATCGGATGTCGACACCAAAAAAATTGACTTAAAATCTGCTTATTTAGTTATAGATAGATTTATCGTTGATCCTTCGAGTGAAGAAAATGATTCCCGATACACTGACTCCATTCAACTGGCATTTGGAGAAGGAAAAGGTTCATGTGCTTTAGTGATTTTAGCGTCTAATGAATACCATTGGTTCAGTAATAAATTTGAATTGGACGGCATAGAGTTTCAAGAGCCTAACATTCATTTTTTCACTTTCAATAACCCCTACGGCGCTTGCAAAACCTGCGAGGGCTATGGAAAAGTATTGGGAATTGATGAAGATTTAGTGTTTGCCAACAGAAGTTTAAGCATCTATGAAGGTGCCATATTACCCTGGAAAGGTGAGGTTATGGGCGAATATCTGAATGCTCTCATCTACAACGCAAAAAAATTCAACTTTCCAATTCACCGCCCCATTAAAGAATTAACCAAAGAAGAATATCAATTGTTATGGTCGGGTAACAGTTACTTTATGGGTTTAAATGAATTCTTCAAATTCATTGAAAGTCAAACTTATAAGATTCAATATCGCGTTATGCTTTCACGCTACAGAGGGAAAACAGAATGCCATGAATGTAGAGGAACTAGATTAAGAGGTGACGCTTCTTATGTCAAAATTGAAGGTTTATCGATTCAAGATTGTGTGTTAATGCCAATCACAACTATACACGCTTGGTTTAAAAATCTAAAATTATCCGCAGCAGATCTTGTTATAACCAAGCGCATTTTACCAGAAATCACACAAAGACTTTCCTTCTTAGAAGATGTTGGTTTAGGGTATTTAACTTTAAACAGAAGTTCCGCAACACTTTCGGGTGGAGAATCACAACGCATCAATCTTGCTACAGCGCTAGGAAGTAGTTTAGTTGGTTCCATCTATGTACTGGACGAACCTTCTATTGGTTTACATCCAAAAGATACAGCTAAACTCATTGGCGTTTTACAAAAACTTAAAGCGGCTGGAAATACAGTTATTGTAGTGGAACATGAAGAAGAAATGATGAAAGCTGCTGATTTCCTTATAGATATTGGTCCATTTGCAGGACAATTTGGAGGAGAAGTAGTTTTTGAAGGGAAATATAAAGAGCTTTCAAAAGCCAAAAACAGTTTAACAGCAGACTACTTATTAGGAAAGAAAGTCATTCAAGTACCCACAAAGAGACGCACTACTAAAAATGTACTCACACTTCGTGGTGCTAGAAAAAATAATTTAAAGGACCTTGATGTTTCCATACCATTACATTCACTTGTGGTGGTAACTGGAGTGTCTGGATCTGGAAAATCTACCTTAATTAAGGAAATACTTTATCCAGCCATACGCACCCAACTAGGATTAACCAGTGAAGCAAAAATTCCGTTTGATGGTATAGAGGGCGCTGTGAAACTCATTCAATTTATTGAATTTATCGATCAAAACCCTATAGGAAAATCCTCTAGAAGTAATCCAATTACTTATGTAAAAGCTTTCGATGATATTAGAGAATTATTCTCCAGACAAGCCTTAGCGAAGATGCGTGGATACAAACCTGGTTTTTTTAGCTTTAATGTTGATGGTGGCCGCTGCGAGATCTGTGAGGGAGAAGGAAGTATTACCGTAGGCATGCAGTTTATGGCTGATGTAGAATTAAATTGTGATCACTGTAAAGGTCAACGCTATAAGAGTGAAACCTTAGAAGTTTATTATAGAGGAATAAATATCTATGATTTATTAGAAATGAATTTGGAAGAAGCTTATAATTTCTTTCAAGAAAGCACTGAGAAAATTGAGCAAAAGATTGCAGAAAAAATAAAGCCCTTGATTGATGTTGGTTTAGGCTATTTAAAAGTAGGACAATCTTCTAGCACTTTAAGTGGCGGAGAAGCGCAACGGATAAAACTGGCTTCCTTTCTTTCAAAAGGTGGAAATGTAACGCCAACCTTATTCATATTTGATGAACCGACCACAGGATTACATTTTTTTGATATTGAAAAACTGCTTCTTGCCTTCAATGCATTAATTCAAAAAGGCCATTCTATAATTGTTGTAGAACACAATATAGATGTCATAAAATGTGCCGATTGGATTATTGATTTAGGTCCAACGGGCGGAGATGACGGAGGATATCTCTTATTTTCAGGAACACCGGAGGATCTTATTAAGCAAAAGGACAACGCTACTGGAAAATATTTACTAGAAAAGTTATAAGCAAACTTCAACGAGGCACAAAATCTATTGGTCTTGAAATAAATCACATCTATTCAAGTATAAGCGGGTCATAAAAAGCAAGGAAATCAAAATGAATTCCTATTTTTGAATTTAGATGAATACAACTAAAAAATTAACTATTGCCATTGACGGTTATTCCTCTTGTGGAAAAAGCACCTTAGCAAAAGCATTAGCGAAAAAATTAAATTATATTTTTGTTGATTCAGGCGCCATGTATAGAGGGATTGCTTTGTATTGTATACAAAATAAGCTCATAAAAGGACAAGAAATCGATACAGTTCACTTAATTAATACCTTACAAACGATTGATTTAAAATTCATTTATAATGAGCAAATTCAAGAAAGTGAATTGTTTCTGAATGGGGTCAATGTTGCATTGGACATCAGAAAACCTGATGTTGCAGCAGTAGTTTCACAGGTAGCAAGTATCGAAGCGGTAAGAGTGAAATTAGTGGAAATGCAGCAGGAAATGGGATTGAATGGTGGGATAATAATGGATGGAAGAGATATAGGGACGGTAGTTTTTCCCTTTGCTGATCTAAAGTTATTTGTGACCGCCGACCCAAAGATTAGAGCAGAACGCAGATATAAAGAAATGCTCATCAAAGATCCTAACACCAATATAGAAGAAGTTGAAGCCAACCTCATTGCCCGGGACACAATGGATACTACAAGAGCAATAAGTCCACTCGTGCGCGCTGAAGACGCGTTGATCTTGGATAATACACATATGGATAGAGAGATGCAATTAGAGTATGTATTGAAGCTATTAAAAGAAAGAGAATTGATATGAAAACTGTCAAATTTAAATTTATTGGTCTTGTTTTTATTTTTTGTGCCTTACTCATTTCCTGTGAGACAACAGTGGATGATAGACCTACAGTTTCAGAAGATGAGCTTCCAGAGGATAAATCAGATTTAAGTGCTTACGCAAAAAGACATATTGAAGCACAGTTACAAATTCCAGCAACTGAAAAATACACTTTAACAATTCTTAAAGAGAACTTAGATGGTGATGATAAAAAAGATGCTGTAATCTTAGTAAATAGAGTTGAATTCGCTATCAATGAAGCAGCAAAATCTAACAATCCAGCAAAAAATGCAGCTTTAGGATTTATGGGATCTTACAACTACATGTTCTATTTTGATGGTGGATTAAACATGATTTCACCTGCAATCAACATACCCTCCTCACCAATCCTGCCCTTACAAGTGAGCTTTGCTTACATCAGTTCCACCTTATACAAGGATATTTTAATAGATTTCAGGATACGCAATGCGAGCTACAAGGACTTTTTTACTGTTATTAATCATACCCCGAGAAGAATTTTTCAATGGAAGAACTTTGATGGATTAGGAACTCAAGAAACCGAAGCCTATACCTTCAAATTTGAAAATTCAGAGTACGCACCTCAAAAAGACATCTTGGTATATAAAGCCAAAATTCAAGCCATTGCTCCTGGAAAAGATGTCAATGTCATTACTCCAAAATTGGACATCACCAATGAATTGGCTTATCGTTTTTTCTACTTGGCGCAACAAGGTAAATATGTAACAAAAAAGTAATGGCTTATTGTCTTTTAAAACTTGAACTAACTTAAAACAACTATTTTAACAGGCGTATAATTATCTTTAGAATAATGAGGTTTTTTGAAAAATTTTCATAAAATTAAATTACAAGTAAGATGCCGAAACCAAAACATTTACTTAATTTATTTATAAAGAGGGAGTTACAAATTAAAATTCAAGATAAAATTGGTTTTGTAATCACCAATAAAATAGATTGCAATAAATTAAGTGAGCTCATTAGAGATGAAAATTTACCGGTAATATCAGAAAGTACACTTTATAGAATATTTTTAGCAAATAATCATAAAAGCACCCCTTATTTACATACCTTAAATATTTTAGCTCAATTCATCAACTATTCAGATTGGGAGAGTTTATCTAAATCCTTAAACAATCGGAGTCA
>CANLAQ010000039.1 GCA_947488235.1 Flavobacteriales bacterium
ATTGAAATGTTAGTGAATTCAGATTTTGAGTCATTATTTGAAAACAATGAAATGAACTTACTTGCTCTTAGGGTTCAACCTGATTGTGATGCAGGTGGATTTGTGTATTCTGGTAATGATGGTGATTATATTTATGGTATAAAAATACGAAAGGATTTAAAGAACAACCTATTTTGTTCTATTATAGAAGTTTCAACTTCGGAATATGAGCAATATAAGCCTTCAGTTAGAAGATATGATGAAATAGAATTATCTAGAATTGAAGAGTTAATATTTAAAACTGATAATTTTTTTATTGAATTTTGTTTTAATCCATATATTTATCCATATATCTGTAAACCATCTCAGAACCCATTTGATAATTTTTATATAAAAATGAGTCAAACAATTGCATATAAAAATGATTGGTCTAACCAAGTTAGTATTTTTTATGGCTCAGGTCATAACGTAAAAGTGAAATGGGCGATTGATCAAGTCTTAACATTTTTAAATGAATAGAACTTCAACTAATAAATTCTTGATATGAGAAAGTTCGTTATTGAATAATGGTATGCTAACTTATTGTAAGCCTTCGTTGAAATGCACTAATTTGTCAAATTATCACTATCATTTTTTCGTTTTCCTTTACGATGAATCATGTAGGCCACACTGCCTATAATCAACACTAACATTATACCTATTATTACACTATTTTTAGTATCACCTGGTAAATTGGGTGGTACGGGATTTGGTTTACCAAAAATTTTAAATGCTTCTTCTATGTCCATTTTCTTGTTATTTTAAAAGTTAATATTGTTCCTTCTTGCTTAATCAATTCAAGTGAGAAATTACCAATGTGGGTTAAAAAATTAGTTGCTCCATTAATCGGGATTCTTGAATCATAATATTTTATGTCAAAACCATGATAATCTAAAAAGGCGCAGCTTACTATTTTTTGCCTTTCTGTTCCCATAATTGATAATAATACTTGTTTATTCTTTTCCAGCGGAGTCTCTTGTCGAACACTCATTCCGGTATTGGCTAACTCCACAACACGATCGGCAAGCCGTGTTTCAGTGAGCATGCTTTTTTGCTTATACTTACAATAATCCTTTTTACCGAATTTCTCAGGGCAGTAGCGTTGATGCCCATGGTGAGCATAAAACAATTCAGAGCAAAACGCGCACTCGCGTTGCTCGTAATAGTGCTTACTAAAGGGTCTGTCTTCTGAATCCATCATGATTTCAAGCTCCAATTCTTAGCTTTCATTTCTGCAATGGTTGGTCTGCCATCTTTGATCCATTGCGTGATTTCAGCTCTTGAAAATGACAAGGGTCTACCACTTGAAATAACAGGTATTTCTTTCCGGCAAACTTTAGAATACACAGTACTATCTTTGTAGCCTGTCAATTCTTTTAAATCTTCTAAATAGAGGATGTCGTTCTGTGTTTTTTCCTTCGGTTCTGAAGGGGTAAATAGTTTGATATTATCCTCAGCTATCAACCTGCTAAGTGCTCTAAATTCTTCCACTGTTAAGGTATACAGCGGTCTGTTATCTTCTTCCATATATTGCCAATTAAATAATTAATAAAAACGCATTGGCCAATGCATGGGGCAAAGAAATTGCTTATTTCCAGGATAATTAATGTAAAAAAGTATGTTCAGAGTTTAATCAGAGTTCAGAGCAGTAAAATACCTTATTTTACAAGGATTTAGTTTTAAGATCTCTTACGTTTTGTCAGAGGGTAAATTTAAAATTGATTTAATTTTTACTCCAAAGTCATCGATAATTTTCTTTTTTTTTGATGACCCGTTTGCGTTTGAAATCTGTGTGTATTTTTCGATTTTACTCCATTTTCCATCTACTGTTATCAAAAAGCAATTTTGTGCTACCTTCCATTTTTCTATACCAATTATATGACTACAAATCCCTTTTATGCAAATTTGTTGTATTAGCCACTTAAGTTCTATAAGCGTACCTGTCCACTTGATATACTTTTCCTCTTCAAGTGATTTACTCTGAAAGATCGCATAAAATTTATCAACCGTCGTATCGAAGCTGATGAGGCCATTATTTCTTAAAAGATGAAATGCTTCTAAGAACTCATTCTCTTTTTTGAGAATACTAGGCTGAGAACGCATAATATCTAAATAAAAGGTTTTGTGTATTGGCTTCTCGTTTTCCGCATTGATTTCTGAATCTAAATATGGTTTGATTAGTTCTTCTAATTTTTTCTGTTTAGCTTGAAATCGCTCTTTTAATTTAAAAATCTCAGCTTCATTAAAAGGCCCCATTTTCGAAATTTTATCGAACAAAGAAATTAAAAAGGTTCTTCTTTTAAGTACTAATACTATAAATGCAAAATCCTTAAAGGTCCTTCTTTTTAATTTCTTAAATTCTTTGGCATTGATTATTGTTATTTCTGAAGGGGGGATAAAAAAAGCAACATCGGGTTCCAGATGTTCCGGAGTGAGATCGTTCTGCTTTATGATACCGAGATCAGCAAGATTAATAAATTGTGAAGCATAAAGATTTGTATCCTCAATTAACTTATTGATATCTTTTTGTTTTGTGTATGAATTATACAATTTAGAATAAATAGGGTTTTTTATAATTTCTGATAGGCAGAGCTCCACTTCTAAATTTTCTAAAAATGGAATTATAAAATCATAATTGACTTCCCCGTCGTTAAAAATATGCGCTTTTATTTTCTTCTTGGAGTTGTCATTAATGCGATCGGTTAGTAAATAAAAATCTATCATAGCTCTAAATTTAATATCGGTATTGCATTAGTTGCTTCAATTTTTTTCTGATCAATAATCTTCGCATACAATTGCGTTGTTTTTAATTCGCGGTGTCCAAGTAGTTTCGAAACGGTATAAATATCGGTTCCATTGGTCATTTGCAGGGTAGCAAAGGTATGTCTTGCGCAATGGAAGGTTATGGTCTTACTGATTCCAGCCTTCATCATCCATTGTTGCAATTTTACATTATGCCAAGCACTATACTTCAAACCCTTAAAAATCAGCTCGTCTTTTTTACCTATTTCTCCTAATAGATATCGGGCCTGTAGTTGAATGGGAAGTGTTTCAACTCCTTTAGTTTTTTGTTGTCTAAATCGGATGAACCAATAATCGTTGGTTTCTGAGTGTTGTAAATCATTCCAAGTCAATTTTACGATGTCAGACCATCTTAATCCCGTAAGACAACTAAAAATGAATGCGTTTTTCATATTGGGTAAAGCACAGTCTACTTTCACAGCTTTTTGTAATTCTTCAAAAGTTAGATATTCTCTTTGTACCTCTCCTTCCTTAAATCCCTTTACAATTTTTGCAGGATTTTTTGAGATTAACTCCTCTCTGTATGCTTCATTTAAACAAGCTTTCACTTTATTGAAATAGGAATGTAAAGAACTTTGAGACAAAGGCTCATTAGATTTTTTCTTTGCCTTGAATTCAAGATATTTTTTAAAATCAGTGAGCCATGTTGAGTCTACTTGGTGGATTTGAATCCCTTTAGGACAAAATTTTTGTAAATGTTTGTATACACTCATCCAATTACCATAATTTTTCCTGGCATTATAGCGCATTTCTGCTTGTTGTAAAAAGTAAACGACAAAGTCAATCGATTCTTTTTCCTTAGGGTTTAAATCTGAGAGACCGTTATTGCTGTAAGCCAATTCAAGGGTATACTTTGATCTAATCTTTTCGGCCACATCCATTGTTTCCTTGTTGCTCTTTTTTTGAGTGGGGGTTGGATTTTCGTACAAGTATAAGTCTAGTGATTTATTGGACCGATTTTTCTTTTCCTTTGGGTTATAAATATCTAAGTATAATTGGGTTATTCCACCCTTTGGTTTGCGTTGTCGAATGGTAATTGTCATGTGTGTATTTTTTGTATATGAAATTTTTCTATATACAAATGTAACACAAAAAGTATCCACCATATACAAAAATACACAAAAATGGCCATTTTTTGTATTTTGAGCAAAAACTCTAATACCTAATAAAATCAATGCTTTACCTTGTTTTTTCTTGCTTTATTTTGATGGAATTACTTCCCAATACAAAACTTGCTAAAAATATTACCCAACAAATCGTCTGTTGAAATGTCTCCGGTAATCGTGCCCAAGTGATACATGGCTTGTCTGATGTCCATCGCAATGAAGTCTGCACTGGTGCTATCTTCTAGCGATAGGCTAGTTTTTTCTAAGGCATCGATGGTGTTTTTCAATGCTTCAAAATGTCGAGCGGAAGCTACAATTGTTTCATTTTGAATGTCAAAATCACCCATTACTAAGGTTACTAAAAGTGTTTTTAATACTTCAATTCCCCTCCCAAGTTTAGCACTGATATTCAAATCTCCAGGTAAAGTCGCTTCGGCTAAATCTGCTTTGTTGACCAAGGTGATGATGTGCTTATCTGGATATTGTACTTGTAAGCTTTCTTTCCATTCTTGAACTTCCACAATTGAGTCTGGGTTCTGAGCGTCAGCAAGACAAAGTACGATGCTCGCCAGTTCAATTTTTTCTTTGGAACGGGCAATTCCCATGGCTTCAATTTGCTCTGTTGTTTCCCGAATTCCAGCAGTGTCGATCAATCGAAAAATAATGCCGTCAATATTTAATGTTTCTTCAATAACATCTCTTGTCGTTCCGGCAATAGCACTTACGATAGCTCTTTCCTCCCCCAAAAATTGATTGAGTAAGGTACTTTTTCCTGTGTTGGGAGCGCCCACTATGGCAACGGGAACACCTGTTTTAAGTGCATTTCCTAAGGCGAAGGATTGCGCTAAGCGTAGTAAAATGCGCAGTACATTTGCTACTAAAGTTTTCAGTTGACTTCTATCTGCAAATTCTACATCTTCTTCAGAAAAATCTAATTCTAATTCTACCAAGGAAGCAAAATGAATTAATTCTTCTCTTAAGGAATGCAATTCGTTTGAGAAATTACCTCTTAATTGTTGCAAAGCAATTTGATGCGCTTGTTTGCTTTGTGAAGCAATTAAATCTGCTACAGCCTCTGCTTGTGAAAGGTCCATTTTTCCATTGAGAAATGCGCGTTGTGTATATTCTCCCGGTCCTGCCATGCGACAAGACAAACTGCATAAAAGCGCTAGAATTTGTTGTTGAATAAAGGGCGAACCATGACAACTTATTTCTATACTTTCCTCTCCAGTAAAACTTTTATTTTCATCAAATACACTAATTAGAACTTCGTCTATTAAAGCGCCTTCTAGATTTTTTAATAAGCCGAAATGTAAGCTGTGACTCGCTTGATGTTCTAAATTTTTTGAAAAAGAAGTGCCTAAAAAGGATTTTGCTCCAGGGCCTGATACCCGAATAATACTGATGGCTCCAATTCCATTTCCAGTGGCTAAAGCACAGATAAGATCTGTTTTCAAATTCATGGTGCAAAAATACGCAGAAAGCCTAAGCTTTTCAATTTTGATTGGAGATAGCGCTATATTTTAGTCAAAACTTCTAAGAGTTCTTCTAATTGAGCATGCACTAGGGTTTGACTGACCTGCACTTTATTTTTTACGAGTGCTTTTTCAGTTGTTGTCCCCCAAGCAATAACTTTGGCTGTTTCTGGAACTTGGTTTTCCTGCAAAAAAGCAGAAAGATTACTCGGACTGGTAAAAACATATACCTCGCATTCCTCTTGTTTTTTTGGAGACAACAAGGTCTTATAGACACAAATACTTTCACACTGTTCTGCTGGAATGATTTGTCCAATAGTATGGTTTGACAATGATGAGTGGGGGATAAGCAGCCTCTTTTCTCCGAGCCATTTTTTAAATTTCTCTGCAACTCTGTCTGGATTACCGGCTTCTTTTCCGATAAAAGCAAAATCAATATTAAATTTCTGCGCAGTTTCTTCTCCAATACAAGCAAATTGCAAGGTACTCAGTGGACCATCATAACTTCTTAAAAAGAATCGTCCTGCACGAACACTTGAAAAAAATACCACATCAAATGCTTGTGTGATTGTAAAGGGAACTGCTTCAAAGCTTATTTGAGATTGAGCATGAAGGTCTATATTTTGAAAGGTGCAGAATTGTTTAAGTTGGGTAACTTCCTCTAAATCTTTGGTGATGTAGATGCTTTTCATGACCTAGCGTTCAAAATGGAGGCAATGTGCTGCGCAATATCTTGGGTTTCATCTGCGGCAAACTGAAAGTAAACAGCGGCTTCTTGAGCACTGTGCGCATGCGTAACATGAATTATGGTTCCATCGTGATAAACCCCAAGTGGCAATTGACAACCTCCATCCATGAGATTCAAGACCTTGCGTTCAATCGCAATTAATGCATGCACAGCAGGATCATTTAAAGGAGCCACGAGTTCTTTGGTGCGTTGATCATTGCTGCGAATTTGCAGTCCAAGCACCCCTTGAGCTGGCGCAGGAACGATAATTTTTGGATCTAGGCACACGACAATTAAATCACTCAAATCTAGTTTCAGTCTGCTTACACCTGCTTTCGCGAGTAAGATAGCATCATAAGCTCCAGCGCGTAATTTTGCAATTCTAGTAGGAACATTACCGCGCAATTCTTTAATCTTCAAGTCAGGCCTATGGGCTAAAATTTGAGATTTTCTGCGGGCACTTGAGGTTCCAATGATGGCATTTTCTTGGAGTCTCCATGCCTGTCCTTCCGCTACCGCATTGGGATGAATGAGCAGTAATTCGGCTGGATCTTCTCTTTCTGATACCGCAATAATTTGCAAATCAGCCGGAGGATTGGTTTCTAAATCTTTATGGGAATGAATGGCCAGATCAATTTCATTATTTAAAAGGGCATTTTCAATCTCTTTGGTAAAAAATCCCTTGCCTTCTAATTTATCAAAACTTAAATCTTGAATGCGATCTCCTTGCGTACTAATGATCTGAATTGAAACGCTGGTTCCGAGTGCTTCCAATTGTTTTTTGACATGATGTGCTTGCCACAGCGCTAAGTCGCTACCGCGGGTACCAATTCTAATGTGCTGAGCATCAGTCATTCTTAAGAAGTATTTCTTTGGCCATTTTCATAGGACCGCTAATGTATTTTTTCTCCATGTAAGCGATTACTTTTTCAAGTACTTCTCTTGAGGCGGCATCCATGTTTTCAATCTCATCTTTAAAAACATCATTGAGCGCTGCTGTTTTGATGTCCTTCACTTGTTTAGGAACAGCTTTCATGGCTATTTCAACTTGCCTTTCTTTGATTCTCAATTCGAATGCTTCTGAAGCAGCGGTTAAGATGCGCTGCACATGATCAATTTCCTTGGAGCGTTCTTTTAAATTCTGATTTGAAATTTGTTGCAAAAATTCAACGGATACATGCGTGAGTTTATATTTTTCACCTATTTGCGGATCTAAATCCTGCGGAATAGCGATATCAATAATGGCTTTTTTACTCGTTTCTCCTTGCAATAGTTGTTCGTAAATCTCTAAAGAAATTAAGTGGTGATCAGCCCCGGTACAAGTAATAATCACATCAAAACCACCGGTGTAGTTGTGTATTTCACTTAGGGCTATTCCTGTTCCTTTCAATGCCTCTGCGAGCAATTCAGCTTTTGCAAGAGTTCTGTTAAAGACAACAAAGTTCTTGTAACCATGCTTTTTGAGAAAGTGACTCATGGTAGTATTCGTTGCTCCAGCTCCAATTAATATGATCCGAGCGTCTAAGGCAATATTCAATTTTTTTAATTGTTGATAGGCCAATGACACAACAGAAACAGGCTTGGTAGCGATACTTGTTTGGGTATACACTTTTTTGGCGGTTTCGATCACATGTTTCATGAGGATGCGCATACTATCTCCGGTAAGACCATTAGCGCTACAATGTTCGTAGGCGTTGCGTACTTGTGTGATAATTTCTCTTTCTCCAATAATCATGGAATCAATGGAGGAAGCCACTGCTAATGCATGTTGAATGGCTACTCTGTTTTGATAATGTTCTAGGTTAGCAACAAAACCTTCAAGTTCAGCTGCTGTTAAATTGGGATAAAGGGCCTTCAGTAATTTTGAGAAAAAGGCACTATCTACCGTTTTTTTACGAATAAAGCTGATTTCAACTCTGTTACAAGTAGATAGAAATAAAAATTCATCCAGTTCTAAGGCAGCTTTAACAGATTTAAGGCGGGTAGCTTGCTCGTTTAATTCGATGTGCAACATACCAATTTTCGTCAAATCAAATTTGCGGTGTGTAAAGGCAATGGTATGTAAATATGTCAGCACAGTTCAATCTCTATTTGAGTGCAAATTTCGTTACTAGATCAAACTCTATTGTCATAGAAATGTCATTTTTATTAATTTAGATTGGTTTTAAATTAATATGCTCTAATTTTGACAAATGCAATTAAAAGTTGAAGGAGAAACCATAAATTTTTCGTGTCTTATTTTAGATTTGGGAGGTGTTTTGTTAGATATTGATTACCATTCAACGAAAATCGCATTTGAATCTTTGGGACTTCAAGATTTTAGTAATTTATACCATCAGTTTCAACAAAACGAATTGTTTGACCGCTTCGAATGTGGAGAAATTTCTGCCCAGCGTTTTATAAACGATCTACTTCCTCACTTGCCTTCAGGTACTTCGGCCAATAGTTTAGTAAAGGCATGGAATGCAATGCTTGGTGATTTCGATCCGGATAAGTTGCATTTTATGGATCAAATTAAACAACAGGTTCCTGTCGCATTATTGAGTAATACCAATGAATTGCATTTTGCTGAGGTGCTGCGTTCTTGGAAAAAACATAGAGGGGAGGAAATGGAGGCATTTTTTCATGAAATGTTTATTTCTCATCTCATAGGTAAACGAAAGCCAAACGCTGACACTTTCACTTGGGTATGTTCACAATTGAAATTTCCGCCGGAGCAAGTTTTGTTTATTGATGATAGTCCTCAGCATATTGAAGGAGCGCTAGCGGCAGGTGTTCAAGCCAAATTATATCAACCAGGAATTTCTTTTGAAGCTTATTTTTCTTGACACAACTCCACGAGAAGTTTTTCTGTCGATTTAGGATGCAAAAAGGCAATTAATTTATTGTCAGCGCCATCTTTTGGACTTTGATGAATCAATTCAAAACCCAATTGCGAAAGGCGGCTTATTTCTTGTTCTAAGTCATCTACTTCGAAAGCAATATGATGAAACCCTTGACCTTTCGTGCTTAAAAATTTGGCAATAGTGGAATTGGGATCACTTGCTTCAAGCAATTCAATTTTAGAATCACCCACCATCAGAAAGGCAGTTTTTACCAATTCAGAACTTACTATTTCTGTTTTATAGCAAGACACACCGAGTAATTGTTCATAAATAGGAAGCGATTTTTCAATCGATTCAACCGCGATTCCTATATGTTCAATCTTTTTAATCATTGCTTAATATTTGATGAATTTTTCTGATTTATTATCAAAATTAATAAAATAGATTCCGTTTAATAAATTGGAGCAATCTACTTCATTGTCGTATCCTTTTTTTAATAGATTCCCAAAGGCATCATACATTTCATATTTTGTTTTAAATGCTTTTCCATCACTTTTAAAGAAAATCGAGGTTTGAACTTTTGCTGGAGTTTTAATTACTTTTTTAATTTTTGAAGTGAAGTCCTCTGACCTCGAAGCTCTTTTTTTACCTGAATTATCGGTTTGGGAGATCCTAACTTTATTCACACCACTGTGCGGAATAATCTCAAGGGAATAATTATTAATTTCATTTATCCCAAGACCTGCTACTTCTCCTGCAGCCACCCATCTACCCCATTTATACTGTTCAACAATAAAAGGCAATCTGCCACTTTCGTTTTTTGTACTCCAAGAAACCTTACCAGTGGATGTTGCAGAAAGATTCACAAGATTAAAGGTACTGTTCGGAAGCAGTACTTCTGGATTGATAAATCGGGGACTACAACCTTCATAATGTTCGAGCTCTATGAAAACTTCTTGACCCTTTTTTAAGGAAAATAAACTCAGATCGATCTCAAAATGTTCGTTTTGTATAGTGGCAGGAAGTACATTTCCATTCACCAATACCTTACTAATGCAAAAACCAAATCCATCACTTTGGTATGGATTAGAAACATATAAATTCATTCCTTGATAATAACCATCTACGGATAGACTTATACTTTGACCAAAACTAAATTGGCAAAGGATTAAAAACAAGAAACAAAATTTAAGTTTCATACAGGCTTATGTGTCTACAATATTAATCTCAATTTATTGAATATGCAAGGAGTAATTTGCATGAATCAATTGCTTATTTTTGCACCATGACATTTGATGTAATAAAATCTTTACATATCATTTTTGTAGTTTCTTGGTTCGCAGGGCTATTTTATATCGTTCGCTTATTTATTTATCATACCGAGGCCTTAAGTAAGGAAGAGTTGGAGCGCACTATTTTAGTAAAGCAATTTACCATCATGGAAAAAAAATTGTGGTGGATCATTACTACCCCTGCAATGGTGCTTACAGTAATTTTTGGCGTCTGGATGTTGTGCTTAAATGCAGCCTATTATTTTTCATCCCCATGGATGCTGCTTAAATTAGGATTTGTCATCTTACTGTTGATTTATCATTTTATTTGTCAAAAGATTATGTTTGATTTAATAAAAGGTAAAAAAGTTTGGAGCTCCACAGGACTTAGGATCTGGAACGAGGTCGCTACTTTACTATTAGTGATTATTGTTTTCTTAGTTGTACTAAAAAATAGTATGAATTGGATATACGGAACCATTGGTTTCTTTGGTGTGGCGGTCTCACTGATGCTTGCCATAAAGTTATATAAAGCCCTAAGAGAAAAAAGTAAGTAATTTATTAAGTTTTATTCCTATTGAAATATATTTAATTACTATATTTGCACAAAATTTTGAGCATTCTAAACTAAATAATTAAAGCAAATGACTTTCGCAAAGCATTTAAAATACAACATTTTATTCCTTTTCGCTTTGGTTTTTTTCGGCAATATTCTTGCTGAAAAAAATAACACTAAAGAGACTGAAAAGGAGTTCAATGTGAGCGAAATGATCATGCATCACATAAAAGATGCTCATGAATGGCATCTGTGGGGTCCAGAACATGGAGGAACTTCAATTTATTTGCCGGTTATTCTTTTTGATAATGGTTTAAAGACTTTTAATTCAGGAAATTTCTATCACGGTGCTATTGTAGAACAAAAAGACAGTATTACGGGTGAAGTTTCTGAGTATTACTTAGGAAAAGGTCCTGCAGCAGGATATGCTTTGTGTCACGAAGAAATTTACATCTTGCATGAAGGAAAATTAGAATTCAAGGAAGGGCATCCTCATAATGTGCAACCTTATGATTTTTCAATTACTAAAAATGTAGTTTCTCTTTTCTTTGGAACTTTCTTGGTCTTAGTTTTAATGCTGTCAGTTGCGTCCTTCTATAAAAAGAATGGTGCGGTTGCTCCTAAAGGATTGGCTAAATTTATTGAGCCTCTTATATTATTAGTGCAAGACGAGATTGCTTACACCAATATCAATCACAACAAATACAAAAAGTTCGTTCCTTTTTTATTAACGGTCTTCTTTTTTATCATCACCAATAATCTACTCGGGATGATTCCTTTACTTCCTGGAGGGGCTAACTTGACGGGTAATATTACAGTAACGCTATTCTTGGCGACATTAACTTTATTGATTACGGTATTTTCAGGAAATAAAAATTACTGGAGACACATATTTGCAACACCAGGGGTGCCAATTCCAATATTAATCATTATGGTTCCTATTGAAATCATTGGAATCTTCACGAAGCCAATTGCCTTAATGATTCGTTTGTTTGCTAACATTACGGCTGGTCATATTATCATTCTTGCTTTGATCTCTATTATTTTTATAAATAAAAGTTTGGCTTGGGGAGCGCTTTCAGTTCCTATGGCTTTGTTTATTTCCGTTTTGGAATTGTTGGTTGCCTTTTTACAAGCGTATCTATTTACAATGCTTTCCGCGTTGTTTATCGGTGCTGCTGTGGAGGAAGACCATCATTAATTAGTAATTTTTAAAACCATATACAATGACAGGAATGTTTGGAAGTATTGCAGCGATTGGTGCCGGATTGGCAGTATTAGGAGCTGGATTAGGAATCGGAAGAATCGGTGGTTCTGCAGTTGAAGCAATTGCTCGTAACCCTGAGGTATCAGGTAAAATTCAAACAACAATGCTTATTGCAGCAGCGTTGATTGAAGGTGTTGCGCTTTTTGGAGTCGTAGTTGGCTTCTTAGGAGCAAAAGCCTAAGTTAAAATTAAAAGCTACCTCAACGGTTGGTTGGGGTATGCTTTTTACTTTGAAATTGAAAAAATAAAGACATGGATTTAATAAAACCAGATTTAGGATTATTGTTTTGGACAGGATTGGTTTTCTGTTTATTACTTTTCCTTTTGGCTAAATTTGCTTGGAAACCAATTTTGAACGCCGTAAATGCACGGGGTCAAAAAATTCAGGAAGCTTTAGATTTAGCTGAAAAAACAAGAGCTGAAATGCAATTGTTGCAAGCCGAAAATGATAAAATTATCAAAGAAGCGCGTGCTGAAAGAGATCTTATCGTAAAAGATGCGAAGGAAACGGCTACCAAAATGATTGAAGACGCGAAGACAAAGTCTAAAATTGAAGCGGATAAAATCGTTGAAGGTGCTAGAACGAGTATTCTAATGGAAAAGAATGCTGCTATTGCTGAATTAAAAACGCAAGTGGCAGGAATCTCTTTATCGATTGCAGAAAAAATTGTTCGTCAAGAATTATCTTCTGATGAAAAACAAAAATCACTTGCTAATAAATTAGCAGATGATGTTAATATGAACTAACAACAGATGAGATCAACGAAGTCGGCGGGAAGATACGCAAAGGCATTATTGGAATTGGCTGTAGAACAAGCTTGCTTGGAGACAGTGGAATCAGACATGAACGCA
This sequence comes from Flavobacteriales bacterium, assembly GCA_947488235.1. Classification (GTDB taxonomy): domain Bacteria; phylum Bacteroidota; class Bacteroidia; order Flavobacteriales_D; family Crocinitomicaceae; genus UBA952. The sequence continues at coordinate 12,900 of CANLAQ010000039.1, forward strand.
ATAGTGGCTACTGCTGATGTTGCTCCTGATTTTCAAGTTTTCTTAAATTCTCCTGTAATTAAAGCAGACAAGAAAAATGATGTGATGTCTAAGTTGTTTCCTAAAATGCAACCCTTAACCATCGCTTTTATCGCTTTAATTACCAAAAATGGTAGAGCTTCTGTTATTCCAGCAATTGCAAAAGGCTTTCAAGAATTACTTGAAAATCACCGTGGAATTGTTTCTGGTACTTTAACAAGTGCAAGCCCATTAAGTAAAGAAAGTAGAGATAAAATTGTTGCTAATCTATCCAAGTCAATTACAGGTAAATTGCAATTGACAGAAAAGGTTGACGCCAATTTGATAGGTGGTTTTGTGGTTAGAATCGGAGACAATCAAATTGATGCCTCTGTAGCAACACAATTGAGAAAATTAAAACAAGAATTAACACAATAAGTCGCAAGACAAAATAAATTAAAATTAGAAAAATGGCAGATATTAATCCGGCAGAGGTTTCAGCAATTTTAAGAGAACAATTATCTGGTTTCAAATCAGAAGCTGAATTACAAGAAGTAGGAACTGTTCTTCAAGTAGGAGACGGAATCGCAAGAATTTACGGCTTGAAAGGCGTACAATATGGTGAATTAATTGAATTCGATGGCGGACTGCAAGGGATCGCATTGAATTTAGAAGAAGATAATGTTGGTGCTGTATTATTAGGCCGTTCCTCTTCCGTTAGTGAAGGTGATACGGTGCGTCGTTTAGGACGCATTGCCTCTGTATTGGTAGGTGATGGAGTGGTAGGTCGCGTTATTGATACTTTAGGTCAGCCCATTGATGGTAAAGGACCAATTCTTGGTGAGTTATACGAAATGCCTATCGAAAGAAAAGCCCCAGGAGTTATCTTTCGTCAGCCAGTAACAGAACCTTTACAAACTGGAATTAAAGCAATTGATGCGATGATTCCAATTGGTCGTGGTCAGCGTGAGTTAATTATTGGTGACCGTCAAACTGGTAAAACAACCGTTGCAATTGATACCATTATCAATCAACGCGAATTTTACGACAGAGGTGAAACGGTTTATTGTATTTATGTCGCTATTGGACAAAAAGGTTCAACAGTAGCTGGAATCGTTAAAAAGTTTGAAGATGCAGGTGCAATGGCCTATACAACGGTTGTTGCTTCTAATGCTTCTGATCCAGCGCCAATGCAGTTTTATGCTCCAATGACAGGTGCTGCTGTTGGTGAATATTTCCGTGACTGTGGAAAACCAGCATTAATCGTTTATGATGATTTATCTAAGCAAGCAGTTGCTTACCGTGAGGTTTCTTTATTATTGCGTCGTCCTCCAGGTCGCGAAGCTTATCCTGGTGATGTATTCTACCTTCACTCTCGTTTATTAGAGCGTGCTGCGAAAATTATTTCTGATGATACAATTGCATGTCAAATGAATGATTTACCTCCTTCTTTGAAAAGTAAAGTAAAAGGTGGTGGTTCTTTAACAGCACTTCCAATTATTGAAACTCAAGCAGGTGATGTATCTGCTTATATTCCTACCAATGTAATTTCTATTACAGATGGTCAAATATTCTTAGAGTCTGATTTATTTAACTCTGGTGTGCGTCCAGCAATTAATGTTGGTATCTCTGTATCAAGGGTGGGTGGTTCAGCTCAAATTAAATCAATGAAGAAGGTTGCGGGTACTTTGAAATTAGATCAAGCGCAGTACCGTGAATTAGAAGCATTCGCTAAGTTTGGTTCTGATTTAGATAATGCAACAAAATCTGTTTTGGATAAAGGTTCTCGTAATGTGGAAATCTTGAAACAAAAAGAGGGTGATCCATACACAGTTGAAAAACAAATTGCAATTATTTTTGTGGGTACCAAAGGATTAATCCAAAAAGTTCCTATCAATAAAGTAAAAGCTTTTGAAAAAGAATATTTGAATTATTTAGATGCAAAACATGCTGATGTATTGGTAGCATTGAAAGCTGGAAAATATACAGATGAAATCACTGATGTATTGACAAAAGTGGCAAAAGAAATAGCAGATAAATACTAAATTGAGTTTTCTGTTGTCGTAAGACAACTTGCAAAGCATTGTTATGGCGAATTTAAAAGAAATAAGAAATAGGATTACCTCAGTTGGATCAACGATGCAGATTACCTCTGCAATGAAAATGGTCTCAGCTGCAAAGTTAAAGCGTGCTCAAGATGCGGTTACGCGTCTTCGTCCGTATGCTGGTAAACTAAGAGAAATTTTAGGAAATCTTAGCGCCTCTTTGGATTTAGCAGATAATGTTTACGCTAAGTCAGGTGAAGTTCAAAATGTCTTGTTGGTTGCTGTTACTTCTAACAGAGGTCTATGCGGTGGTTTTAATAACAATGTCATCAAGAAGGTGAACCTATTGATTGCACAGGATTATAAAGATTGTAATGTTAAAGTGTTGTGTCTTGGTAAGAAAGTTAAGGATGTTATGAAAAGAACACCTCATTATTTTATTAATGATGAACTTGCATCAGTAGAAGATATATTTTCTGATTTGACTTTCGAACGAACAACTGCAATTGCAGAAGCCTTAACTACCATGTTCCTGAACAAGGAAGTTGATAAAATAGTGCTGGTTTACAATCAATTTGTTAATGCAGCAACACAATCAGTTGAAAACGAACAATTCTTACCTATTCTGGCTTCTAATGAAGGAACTACCGATAGCGGGAATGATTATATTTTTGAACCTGCTAAGGAAGATCTAGTTATTGCACTTATTCCAAAGTCATTAAAAATTCAATTGTTCAAAGCGCTTTTAGATTCTAATGCATCTGAGCATGGAGCACGAATGACTGCGATGCACAAAGCAACAGATAACGCTGAAGAATTAAGAAAAAACTTAAAATTAAGTTATAATAAAGCAAGACAAGCAGCCATTACCAATGAAATTTTGGAAATTGTTGGTGGTGCAGAAGCTTTGAATTCATAGATTTGCTGTAAATAGCAAATGATGGAACAACTCATAAAAGTTCTTATTGTAGACGATCACAAGTTAATCAGTGAAGCATGGACTTCCTTATTAAAGGACGCTCATGGTATTTCTGTAATAGGAAATGCTGACAATGAAAATGATGCTTTCGATAAAGCCATTCTATTGAGACCTGATATTATTCTTATGGATATCAACCTGGGCCAGGGAAGCGGGATAGAAGCCACCATTAAAATCAATGATGCCTTACCCAAAACAAAAGTGATCGGACTTTCTTTGCACGATGACATTACCTATGTCAAAAAGTTTTTAGCTGTTGGAGCAAAAGGTTACCTCACCAAAAACACCAATAAAAGCGAACTCATCTCAGCAATACATGAGGTAAATGAAGGTAATTTATTTATCGGAAAAGAGATTAAGGATCGATATTTCACCTCTTTGTTAAATATGGATACGGCAACTTCACAGAAGGAGTTAACCATGAAAGAGATTGAAATTGTCAAATTGATTGCGAATGGCTTGACCTCAAAAGAAATTGGAGTAAAATTATTCTTATCTCCAAGGACCATTGAAAAGCACCGACACAATATCTTAAAGAAATTGAGCTTGCCAAATGCTGCTCAACTCAGTAGTTGGGCGAAAGATAAAGGGTATGTTTAACCAACACTAGGACCTGGACCAAAATCATTTTCTGCGGAAAGAAAACTTAATTTTCCATCTTCATTTTCAGCCATTAAGATCATTCCTTGAGATTCAACGCCACGAATTTTTCTAGGTTCTAGGTTCAATAGTACCAATACAGTTTTTCCAATCACTTCTTCAGGAGAAAAATGCTCCGCAATCCCAGAAACGATAGTCCTTTGATCAATACCCGTATCAACAATTAAATGAAGTAACTTGTCCGCTTTTTCAACTTTTTGAGCACTTATTATTTTGCCCATTCTCATGTCTAATTTTGCGAAGTCATCAAAATTAATAGCGTCTTTCATTTTTGGATATTTAGTGGTTTGCTCAATTGTAGTTTCTAATTTGGCCTTTTCATTCATTACGAGTTCATCCTCTATCTTTTCGAATAGTATTTTAGAAATTCCTAATTGATGACCAGCTTCTAATACTAAGGGACTTTCAGGCCAAAGTGTATAATTGACTTGAAGCATTTCTTGTAGTTCTTTCGCTTTTACAGATAAGAAAGGCATGGTAACGACAGAAAGCATATTGGTAATTTGTAAGGCCACATAGATCACCGTTTGTACTCGTGTCGAGTCAGTTTTAATTACCTTCCATGGTTCCTGATCCGCTAAGTATTTATTTCCAATGCGTGCCAATTGCATCATTTCTGATTGTGCTTCACGAATTTTATAGGCGTAAATTAATGCTGAAATCTTAGCGGGCACTTTTTCAATAGTATCCAAAACATCTTCGTCAACAGAAGAAAATTCTAAAGGTTGAGGAACAATTCCATTGTAGTACTTCTGACTGAGCACAAGGGTTCTATTTACAAAATTACCGTATACATCAGCCAATTCTGAATTAATGCGCTGTTGGTATTCCTTCCATGTAAATTCAGAATCCTTACTTTCCGGTGCGATAGAAGTAAGTACATATTTAAGTTCATCCACTTTATTGGGGTAGGCCGCTAGATATTCATGCAACCAAACTGCCCAATTTCTTGAAGTTGAGAATTTATCGCCTTCAAGATTTAAAAATTCATATGCTGGGACATTTTCTGGGAGAATAAAATCACCATGACTTTTAAGTAAAATTGGAAAAATAATCGCGTGAAATACAATATTATCTTTTCCAATGAAATGGATTAGTTTTCTATTCCCAGCTTCTGGTTTACACCAATATTTCTTCCAATCTAAATTATTGTCTTTTGCCCATTGTTTGGTAGCCGATATGTAACCAATGGGCGCATCTAACCATACATATAACACTTTGCCCTCAGCATCAGGCAATGGGACCTTTACACCCCAATCTAAGTCACGCGTCATGGCACGAGGTTTTAATCCTCCATTGATCCATGACATACATTGACCAATAACTTGATTGCGCCATTTTTTTGGATCATGTTGTTTTTCACCATCTAGAATTCCGTTTTGAATCCATTCTCTCAACCATTCTTCATGATCATTCATTGGTAAATACCAATGTGAAGTTGCTTTCAAGATCGGTGTCTTTCCGCTCAGGGTAGATTTTGGATCAATTAATTCTGTCGGACTTAAATCGCTACCACATTTCTCGCATTGATCTCCGTAAGCATTATCATTCTGACATTTTGGGCAGGTGCCTGTAATGTATCGATCTGCTAAAAATTGCTTGTATTCTTCGTCGTAGTATTGCTCTGAATTTTCTTTGGTAAAACTTCCATTTGCCTCGAGCTTTTTAAAAAAATCACCTGAAGTTTCATGATGAATGGGCAAGGAGGTTCTGTGAAAAATATCGAAATCAATATGAAATTGATGAAATGAATTTTTTATGATATCATGGTACTTATCTACAATTTCTTGAGGAGAAATCCCTTCCTTTTTTGCTCGTAATGTAATTGCTGCTCCATGTTCATCGCTTCCACAAATAAAAGCCACATCGTGTTCTTTCATGCGTAAAAAGCGAACGAAAATATCTGCGGGTAAATATACTCCAGCTATATGACCTAAATGAAGAGGGCCATTTGCATAAGGAAGTGCTGCAGTTACTGTAAAGGTGTCTTTTTCCATAATTGAATACAAAGATAAAGAGTAATCTTCGACTATGACACAGACTTTATATTTTCTATGAGGAAAGTCGCAAATTTATTCAAAAAAAAAGGGCCAGTATCACCGGCCCTTTTCAATTAAATCAGATTAATTATCTTTTAACAACATTGAATTGAGAAGTTTTACCATTCTCTAAAACAACATTAAAGATATAAAGTCCAGCTTCTAAGTTTGCAATAGAAACATCTGCTGAACCATTGTTTAAGTTCAATACATGTGTACCAACTTTCTTACCTGAGATGTCAGTAATACTTAAGTTAGCAACACCTTCTCCTTTTACAGATACAGTAACTTTATCCGTTGCAGGATTAGGATAAGCAACACCATCAATAGTTTTAGATTCTGTTAAACCAATATTGTTAGCATCAAATACACGAACAGCAATTGAACTTGGAACATCAGGACCAAAACCAGCAGCAAAATAAGCAGCATCACTTTCGTTTGGTGTTAATGGTTGTGCATAATAATTGTAGTTCCAAGTATAATCTGTGTTAGACTCGTGACCTAAATATAAATCAAGGTTTACGGTTTGTACACAAGCTAAATAGCGTTGATTATCTGTTAATACCACTGGAGTTGTAAAAGTTCCTAGTACAACCTCACCCTGTAAATCAGCTGGGTAATAGTAATAACCAGAAGCAACTGGAGTCAAAGTATTGAAGGCTAAGTTAGCATCATTTAAATCAACAAAAACATCTTCCCACTTGTATAAGTACAAAGCCATTTCTTCACCAGTCAAAATAGCAGTTGAAGCAGTACTAGTAGTTGCAGAGAAATAAATTCCTTCAGCACCAATGCGACTTGCGTTAGCATCATTGATTACATTACAAACTGAATATGTTTGATTGTTAGTGCTTGGACGGTAAGAATTACCTGCATTTGGTAAGTTCGTTGTAGGATCTAATTGAGCGTAGCTGTAAAGTGAATCTTGAATAGAGAATACAGTTGTAATTGAATTGTCTGCAGCATAATCATCTGCGCCAGCAAGAGCCAATGTGTAATTCAAAGAATAACGACCAGAAGGATAATTTGCCAAAGAGAACTGAGGAAGCGTATTCGCTTGCGTTGGATCAACATCCAAACTATCACCTGCAGCTAAAGAAATATTAGATACACTGTTGTTATAAACAACAACTCCACTTGGATTGGTTACTGTAGCAGTAAGCGTCATTCCAGTTTGAGCTAGGTTACCATAATTGTAAACGCGTGTTCCTAAATCGAA
>CANLAQ010000040.1 GCA_947488235.1 Flavobacteriales bacterium
GCTTGGACTGACAAATCATTATTCACATCTTCAAAGGCTTTCAAAAAATAGGTGCCTTCTGAAATATGACTTAAAGTCGCTTTACCGTCTACATCGCTAGAAATAAAATATCGAGGACGCAGTGCTGATAAAGAATCATACAAACCAAATACAGCATTTTTTACTGGAGCATTGGTAAAAGCATTTTTAAGAAATACCGTCAGAGAGAGAGAATCAATGGTGGAACCTGTTGAGAAGACAATACTCATAATGGAGTCGTTTCCTTCGCTCACATCCTTGATTGCTTTGTTAAAATAAATGGAATAGGTGGTGTTTTTTCTTAAGGATTCTTCCCAATTCAGAATTAAACTTTTTTTATCAATTTGAGCATTTAAAACAGCATCTGGAGGAACCATAATAATATTTTGCTCTGCTTTATTTAAAGTAAAATATTCATCGAAAGTAATTTTCATTTGCTTTTCATTGAAATTCAGTAGATAATTTTCTGGCTGAATTTTCACAATTTCAGGAGCGATAATATCTTTTTGTCCACCCGTAATGGTTCCTATTTGCGCACAGGAGAACAACAGAAGACTAAAAATAAAAAGATATATTAATTTAAGCATTCGCATATTTTTTCTAAATATTCTTGGTCTATCGCATCAAAATAATCGAGAGCACTACTGTCTACATCGAGGACCGCTACGAGCTCATGATTCACAAAAACAGGCACTACAATCTCACTATTAGACAAAGGACTGCACGCAATATGTCCTTCAAATTCATGCACATTGGGGACGCATATAGTTCTTTCCTGTTCCCAAGCACTGCCACAAACACCTTTACCTTTTTTTATCCTTGTACAGGCTACAGGACCTTGAAATGGACCTAGAACCAATTCATCTTCAAGCACGCGATAAAAACCTATCCAATGAAAATTAAAAATAGATTGAAGGGCAGCACAGACATTTGCATAATTTGCAATACGATCCTTTTCATCTAAAAGTAGCGCGTGCAGTTGAGGTAATAAGTTCTTATACTTATCTTCCTTACTTATGCCAGCAAAATGAATCTGTTCCAATGCAACTATTATTGGACAAAAATCACATTTTTAGTTGGATAAAACAAAAAGAAATTGTATATTCAATAAATATTAATAACCAATGTTCACCAAGCATGTCCTACGATAAAATATTATTTCTAGATATAGAAACTGTACCTCAAACTTATGCTTATCAAGATTTAGATGATAAGACAAAGGAATTATTTAACGCAAAGAATAGATTTGCACAAAATGAAGAGAAATCATTTGAAATGATTTACAATGAGAAAGGCGGAATACTTTCTGAATTCGGAAAAATTATTTGTATTTCAGTTGGGATGTTGCGCAACTCAACTTTAGGCAGAACGATTCGCTTAAAGTCATTTGCTCACGATGATGAGGAGACTTTATTACTCCAATTCAAAAGACTTTTAGAAGACCATTACAACGGACATGATCATTTACTTTGCGGACACAATGCCAAAGAATTTGATTTCCCTTACCTCTGCAGAAGAATGTTGATTAATGGAATTGGTCTCCCGAACATTTTGAATTTAACAGGTAAAAAACCTTGGGAAATAAAACATGTGGACACGATGGAAATGTGGAAATTTGGAGATTACAAAGCATACACTTCTTTATCACTTCTGTGTCATGTATTTGAAATTCCAACACCCAAAGACGATATTACTGGAGCGGATGTAGCTAGAGTTTATTATGAAGAGAAAGATTTAAATAGGATTAGAATATACTGCGAGAAAGATGTCATTGCGCTCATCCAATTGTACCTCAAAATGAATGGTGAAAGTTTGGTTTCAGAGGCAAATATTAGTTCAGCGGGGGAATGAATTGATTTAATAAATCCATAAATTTTTGTCTCGATACAAATGTAGCACCTAAGCTTTCAAGATGTTTCGTATGCATTTGACAATCTATGAGTTCAATCCCTTTACTTTCCAACAACTTTACCCAATGAATGAATGCAAATTTACTTGCATTGCTGGCATGACTAAACATACTTTCCCCGAAAAAAACTTTTCCCAGTAAGACACCATAAAGCCCACCTACTAATTTTCCATCCAACCAAGCTTCAGCAGAAAAAGCGGTTCCAGATAAATGCAAACGCGAATAAGCTTCTATCATACTATTGGTAATCCAAGTTCCGTCTTGATCTTTGCGTTCAATTTTCTGACAAGCGCGAATAACTTGTTCAAAATCGGAATTTACTCTAAATTCAAACTGTCCTTTTTCTAAGATTTTTCGCATACTTTTTGAAATCTTCAAATCCTTCGGATAAAGGACAAAGCGAGGGTCAGGATGCCACCAAAGCGGTAAACTTTCTTCCAACCATGGAAGTTCATCCTCAAACCATGGGAAAATACCTGAACGATATGCTAGTAATAATCTTTCTTCACTCAAGTCTCCACCATAGGCAAGTAAACCATCTTCTTGAGCTTCCTCAGGAGGAGGAAACCAAATTTTATCATCTATGTAAGTTAATTTTGACACCAGTGAAAATCCTTATTTTGTTTACATTAGCGTAATAAACTTGGAACAAACTGGATAAGTAGAGATAAAATTAATAATTCCTTGTCTTTGTGTTTTTGATAAAGAATTTACCTTGTTATGAATTTCACCCAAATCCTTTTTCCAAAAATACAACTCTTCCTTATTAGGAACAATATTGGTTCGGTAAAGGTAATGCCAATTCTTATGCGCTATTGAAATACCCGTATTAAAGGAAGCGATTTGATTGTTATTTAAAGAAATTACCTTCCTGTCAGATTCAATAGCTTGAAGCAAACTATAACCAGAGAAATTAGATAAATAAGGACGAACTTCTTTATGATTTTTGAGTCCCAATAATTCTACAAGCGTTGGTGCTAAATCAACATTAGCAGTTAATTGTTTGGTATTGTATCGCAAAGCTTTTATTTGCTTTTTGTTTAATAATTTACTCGGAATATAGGCCATCATAGGAATACCAATCGTTTCAATATAATTATTTTCAACATGCCCAATACTCTTGTGTTCCATTAAAGATTCACCGTGATCACTTACAAAAAATACCACTGTATTGTCCAATATTTTTTGAGCTTTTAGTTGTTTAAGCATCTTACCCATCAAAAAATCTTGATACAATATTGCATTATCATAAGAGGAAGCGTAAGTGTCTTTCCATTTTAAATACTCTTGTGGAATCTTATATGGATAATGGGTAGTGTTTAACTGTACCACCCCCATAAAATTCTTTGCTTTTTGCAAGCACAATGTTTTATTCAATTTTTGAATGGTAGCGGCATCCCTTATTCCCAAATCATTATAGAAAGGCAAACCCGAATTATCTTTATTCCACCACAAATCTAATTTGGCTTTCTTATAGAATCGATCAAAACAATACCACTTCAAGGTATGAGAGGACAGAAAGAAGGTAGACGCATTAGCCATTTTAGCATAATCCCAAATAAAAGGTTGCTGATAAAGCACACTAGAATCTTGAAACGGACCAATTCCGGTTAGTATTGCCGGAACAGCCAACATAGTAGTGGTCGAGACACTCACAGCCTGCTGAAAAGTATAAAAATCATCCCTATTTTCAGATGCGAATTTAGATAAGTAGGGTGTTGTTTTTCTATCATGACCATAAATTTGCATGCTATTTTTTCGACAACTTTCAAAAACAACCACCAACACATTTACTTTTTGATTTGGGGCAGATGATTTAAACGGATAAGCTTCATGGCAACCTAAACCTTTGCCTTTAAATTCACTGTGATCATCCCAGGTAAATAAGTGTCTTTGAACACAGGCAGCAAAATTAGTGTCCACCATGGCACATTGATCAAACTTTTTATGGTGGAAAACCAAAAACTGAAAGGCAAAAAATTGAAACCCTAAATAAATTAAAAGTGAAGAAGGCTTAATTTCAGGAACTTGTTTCTTCACAAACCAACGCATTCCAAATAGCACTAGTACTAAGAGTAATCCGAAGAAAATTACTTCGCGCCATCCTGCAACATCACGAACAATCATCATAGCGCTTTTGGGTTCTGTTTTAAAATAGAGCAGCGTATAATAATTAGGAAAAATCCCATTGAGAGAAAAGTAAGCGTAGGAGGCAATAAACGACAATAACAGAGGCGAAAGTAATACTAGTGCAAAGAGATAAAAACTATACTTATTTGTAGAAATCCTCTTTAAAAATAGAGAGATCAAGATAAAATAACTTATGGATAACAGTACCGAAAAAAAATAAAAAGCCAACTGTTTTGTACTGTATAAAGCGAGAAGTGATGATCTGAGATAGACATCAACACAAGCAAAAACAAGGGGAATAAATACTATTTTTAAAATAGCTTTCAACATAACGGAAACTTCATATTAATTTAACACGAAGTTAATCAAAACACTTGTTAAAACGATTATCGGATAGAAAGATGAAACACTCCCAGTAAAGCCGCAGTTTCAGTCCTTAAGCGATTTTCTCCTAAGCTTACGGGAAGGTATCCTGATTTGAGGGCAAGCGCAAGTTCTTCTTTGGAGAAATCTCCTTCTGGACCAATCAATAGAGGACCAGTTACAGTTGTAGTAGCAATATCTGATTTCTGCTCTTGATAACAATGCGCTATCATTCCTTTTGGATATTTAGCAAGGAAGGCATTATAATTAATTAGCTCTTCAATTTCGGGCAGATAATACTGTTTTGATTGTTTCATTGCAGCAATTGCAATTTTCTGCATACGCTCCAGATTGCAAACTTTTCGTTCACTATTATGACATTTAATCAAGGACAATTTTGTCAAGCCGATTTCACCAGCCTTCTCAACGAACCACTCCATCCTATCCATGTTTTTTGTGGGAGCAATTGCGATATGAATCTCATTTTTCGGCGCAGGCATTTGAACCACGCTGAGTACTTTAACGGCACATTTTTTTGGGTGCGCTTCCATAATTACTACTTGAAAGACTAATCCTTTTCCATTAATTAATTCAAGGTTGTCATTTACTTGCATGCGCAATACACGAATACAATGCTTGGACTCTTCTTCAGTTAAAAAATAAGAAGTGTCTGTTCTTTGAAGATTGGGAGCGTAGAATTGAGCCATCAGTGTAGTAATTGAAATACCAATTCACGCATAAGTTCACCAGCAGGCATTGATTGATTGCCTACACCTTTTGCCTTAAGGTCATAGATGTGTAATAACTCAATATTGGATGCGATTTTCTTGGGTGAATAATTATTTTTTGAACTCAAGAGACCGTTTGCCACGAAGGGATGAATTTGCAAAGCTCGAGCCACTGCTTCTTGAGATTTATTAGGGAGAAAATGTATCCTCATAATTTGCGTGAAAAACTTGAACAGACTCGAATAAATAGGAATAAAATCTCCTGGTTTAAGATTTTGATCGAAATAATTAACAATTTTCATCGCCTTTAAATAATCCTTAACTGCGACTGCATTGGCCAATTCATAAATATTATAGTCTTTTGAAATACCAATATTTTCCTCAATATGCACTTCATTAATGGTTGTTCCGGGTTCAATTAATATGGCCAACTTATTGATTTCGTTAACAATTCGGCTCAGATCATTTCCAAGTGACTCCACCAAGAGCATATTTGCTTTAGAAGTAATTCCAAAACCTTTTGCTTTAACCATGTTTAAAGTCCAATCGACCAATTGATATTCTTTAACCTTATCTGACTTAAAAATCACCCCTACTTTTGCAGCTGATTTCAATAACTTCTTACGGGCATCGATTGCCTTATATTTATGACAAATTACCAGCACAGTAGAACTTAATGGATTTTCGATATAGGCATTTAATTCTTCCAATAACTTAAAATCTTGAGCTTCCTTCAAAATGAGCAGTCGTCTTTCCGACATCAAAGGATACGAACGAAGATCACTGATGAGTGTCAATAAATCTGCTTCCTTACCATAAACAATCGATTGATTAAAATCCCTTTCATGTTCTTCCAAAGCATGTTCTTGAATGGCGTCAGAAATCTCATCTATGTAATACGCTTCATCACCATGCAGCACATAGACAGGTAAAAATTTTCCTGCTTTAATATCTTTAATTAATGACTTACTATCCATTTTTAGTCTTGTGATTTGTCCATATTTGCACCAACTCAATTAAAGTATTTTTTGCGGCCAGCATATCTTGAACACTAACATACTCATGGCGAGAATGAATTGCCATTTCCCCTGTAAAAATATTCGGACAAGGCAGTCCCATGAAAGAAAGTCTTGAACCATCAGTACCACCTCTTATAATAGCGCGCTTAGGCGTAACATTTGCTTTAATCATGGCTTCAACAGCATAATCTGCAACAAAAGGAACCTTCACCAATTCTTCCTTCATGTTTCGATATTGTTCTTTTACTTTAAAAGTGAATTTCGAACCTTTGTACTGATCCACTATAGATTGAGCCAATTCGACCAATAAATCTTCATAAATTTTTAATTTACTAGTGTCATGATCGCGAATGATAAACTGAACCAATGCACTTTCTAATCCACCAGAAACAGAGGTAGGATGAACAAATCCCTCTCTTCCCGAAGTGGTTTCTGGAGATAAGTTCGTATTCGGTAATTTTGAAACAAATTCAGCGGCCAATTTAATGGCATTGATCATTTTTCCTTTGGCGTAGCCAGGATGAGCACTCAAGCCCTCAAAAGTAATATCCAATGCATCCGCAGAGAAAGTTTCATCTTCAATATCACCTAATGGTCCACCATCCAAAGTGTAAGCAAAATCAGCATTAAGACGATTCATATCAATATGCTCTACGCCTCTTCCAACTTCTTCATCAGGGGTGAAAAGAATTTTTATGTCTCCATGAACAATCGAAGAGTTTTGCATCATGTATTGAGCAAAATCCATAATGATGGCAACTCCAGCTTTATCATCAGCACCTAAAAGGGTAAGTCCACTTGCGGTAATGATATCATCCCCTATTTTAGAATTTAGATACGGGTGTTTTGCTGTAGTAATTATTTGACTGTTATCATCTGGTAAAATAATATCCTGTCCTTGATAATTTCTATGTACCATTGGTTTTACACCAGTGCCACTACAATCTGGAGCGGTATCAACATGCGAACAAAAACAAATGGTGGGAATCGATTTATTTTCTGAATTACTCGGAATAGTAGCGTAAACATAACCCCATTGATCCATTTCTGCATCAACTATGCCCATTGCTTTTAGTTCAGTAACCAATAAGCGAGATAAATCCTTTTGTTTCTCTGTAGATGGAAAGCAAGTTGCTTCTGGATCTGCAGTCGTATCAATTTGAACATACCTAAGAAAGCGTTCCTCTAAACTTGAAATTATCATTGAAGTGTTATTTTGTTCAAAGTTAGAAAGCTTATCATCTTTTGCAAGGCTAAAGTGCGATGACTTAAATTATTTTTTTCAGATTTAGTCATTTCGGCAAAAGTCACCGTTTGATGCTCCGGTTGAAAAATTGGGTCATAACCAAAACCATCCGTTCCTTTCTGACTTTTTGTAATGCTGCCTTGAATACTGCCTTCAAATGCATTTATTTGATTCTTAGAAACAAGCGTAATTACAGTTCTAAATCTGGCTTGGCGCTCCTCAGTATCTTTAAGTTCATCCAATACCTTCTTAATATTTTCTTGGTCATTTTTTGGTTCTCCTGCATATCGAGCAGAAAAAACGCCTGGTTTACCTTCCAGAAAATCGATTTCCAAACCAGAATCATCTGCAAAACAAGGAAGTTGGAAATGCTCGAAAATCGTCTTTGCTTTGAGCAATGAATTCCCCTCGAGTGTTGACTCTGTCTCCTGTATTTCATCAAAATAACTGAGCTCATTGAGTGAAATTAATTGTATATCATTGGGTAACATCGCACGAATTTCAGCTGTTTTATTTTCGTTATGACTGGCAAAAATTAATTGAATCATTTAAATAATTTTAGATAGTTTTCTTTTTGGGAAAGAACAGAATAAGAAGCAATAACTGTTTTTCTTCCTGCCTCACCTATTTGTTTCCTAAGGCGTTCCTCTTTAATTAAAAGCTCCAATTGAGCAAACCATTGAGATTCTGTATCAGCAAACAAACCATTGGCTTGATCTTGAACGATTTCAACATTCACACCAACAGGAGAGAGCACAGTAGGTATACTCAAAGCCATATATTGAAGCGCTTTGAAACCACACTTTCCTTCCGACCAAGCATCATTGGTTAAGGGCATTACACCGATAGAAAAAGTGGCAAGATCCTCGATTTCTGTTTCCTTATTCCATTTTATGAAGGACAAATTATTTATATTAAAATTTGGTTTCTCATTAGAAATTACACGAAAAGTAAAAGTATATTTTTTAGAAAGTTGAGCAAGAACGGGAAGTAGACTATTTAAGTAAGGAAGGGTCGAATGCGAACCTGTCCAGCCAATAACGATTTCTGATGCCGCTGATACAGTATTGGAAATATGCAAATGCTCCGTGTCAATTGTCGTTGGAATCAGGACCACATTGTTGCAGTAATTCTGAGCGTACGCTGCTAAGAAAGCATTTCCAGCGCTTACTTTATAGGACCATTTAATGATGTGTTTTATTTTCCAATACGCTTTCATTCGGTGAAAACGAGCATGCTGTTGGGAATAGTTTGGCATCCAGATGGCGTCATCAAAATCATAAATATATTTTTTTCGAAGCACCTTAGCAATAATCCATTCGAATATTGGAGGTCCCATCGGAGCAGCTTCACGATGAATGAAAATAAAATCATATTTCAAAAGTGAAAACAAGAGTAGAAATCGCTTTATAAATCCTAGTAATAAAAAAACAGCTTTAAGAAAATACTTGCCTTCATGATAAAAAATAGTCCATGCCTTATTATTCAAAAACGGATAAAACTTAATCGAAATATCATTTTCCTCTAAGAAACCTAAATACTGTTCGAACCTAAAGCGCTGAGATGGAGCTTCATGTCTGGGGTATGGTGCTAATATAGCGATGCGAATGGAACTATTCATGCGTTCCGATTAAATTAGCATAAATCTTGGCATAAGAAGTAATACCATTCTCATGAGAATAAATGGTATTTGCCGCTGCAATCGCTCTTGGCTGATCAAAAGAAATTTGCTCGAGATCGATTGCATTAAAAGCTATTTCTGTTAATTCTTCCATTACCACACCTGCAGCATTTTGTATGATAATTTGACTGGTATCTCCAATGTGATCATTACAAATAATAGGAATGCCCATGGCCATTAACTCACCTTGCTTGATCGGTGAAGAGGCGCGTTTTGAAAAAGTTGGCCGAATAAAAAAGATAGAATAATCAGCCAGGCTTAAATGAGTCGCAACTTCGGAATAAGGAACCGAAACAACTTGAATTTTATCCGTCGGAACCTCAAGTAAGGCAGCTTTCATATGAATAAAAGATTCTTTTTCATTTGTAATAAACAGAAAATGTAAACATGAATTTTTTTTGAGCTGACACTTATAAAAAAGCAGCATTTCATCCAGCATATACCAAGTTCCGATAGAACCGAGATACACTACTATTTTATCTGATAATGGAATTTTGAGCTTAGATTTTAAGCGCTGAATCTTTTCTAAATTTTCATCTCGTATAAATTGCTTGAGATTAACACAGCAAGGAATCACAAAAGTTTTCTGTCCCGTATTAAGATTTGGATAGATTTCTTGAATGGCCGATTTTCCATTTTCTGTTAAGGAAACTATAGCCGGTGCTTTTTCGAAAAGAAGTTGTTCTTGTTTTTTAATGAATTTATAAATCAAACGATATAATGGATTCGAGAGCTTCCAAATACCTCCTTCAATGCGCTCATCTGCCCAAAAACCTCTCATATCAAATAGAAAAGGGATTTTATTTTTTTTCTGCATGCTTTTACCAATAATTGCAGGCAAATAACTTCGGCAATGTACCAAAGCAATTGGGAATTTTTGTATGATATCCTTCGACTTTGCATGCATTTTATACAAATCATAAAGTGTGGAAAGTACCGGTGGTTTTTTGGTATAAATAGAAGGGTGCCAAGAAATATTTAAATCAACAATACTTTGATAAACTCCTTCTTTTCTTTTCTCAAAATCAGATGCTTTCTCAAAACTTATGATGTGAAAATGATACCCTAATGAAGCAAGTCCAGTTAAGTAGGGAAGAATTTGAGATTGACCTAGCGCTTCCGTTAAGCCATCATAAGACAAGTAAACTACATGCTTTGTCATACAAACAAAGATACAATTTAAAAGTAGGCCGTATAACCAAAATGAACTTTACCTTGTTTTAGGTCGAATGAATTTTGAAATTGCCGACCCAGCGCATAACTTATAGAAAAAATTCCAAATTTAGATCCAATGGAAGTCCCTAATCCAAAACCAAAAGGGTGGTCTTTTGTATAAGAAACAGAACGATCTTCATAATATCCTTGATCATAAAAAACAAAAACATTAGAATTTTTATCTAGGAGAAATCTATATTCAAGAGAAAAAATAGCTTTTGATGTCGCAAACAAAGCCTCCTCATTGAATCCCCTTAAACTGCTTAGTCCACCAAAACGGTAGCGCTCATTTTGATAAATAACTGGCGCTTGATAAGATTCATAATTCAAAGCCAACTTTAGAATATTTCGTTTGAAGAGCGGAATGTATTTTTCAAAAGTAATGGCGCCTTTGAAAACTGTTGACGCAGTAGAAACGCCATTTGCACTTGAAGTGCGACGACCCGCAAAGGCATCTACATATAGGTAAAAACCCTTTGATGGATTTGGAATGTAGTCTATTTTTCGTTGAGAAATTGAAAGTCCATACGATTGTGTTTTACAGGATACGGATTGATTAAAAAAACTATTTCCTCCAGCTCCAGCCAAGCGATCTGTCTCAAAAAACTGATAAATTCCTTTTATAAAAAGTCCACTTTTCAATTGATATTGAATTCCCAATGCTGATTTCAATTCTAAAAAGGTAGAATCTCTTTTATAAAGATTAAATTTTAAATCCGTTCCAAAATTTGATTTAAACAGATAGGGATAATTCAGTTTTATAGCCAGATATTGGGTTGCTGTTTGAATACTTTTCCAATGAAAATCAAATTGTTCAGATTGATGCAATGCATTAATTAACTTAAGTTGCAACTCACCTGTCAAAGCTAGTTTTTGACTTACGGGATTTGGCTGTAAACCAATTGCACCATTAAAACTTGAAATTTTAGCGCTTTTAAGAAAAACAAAAAGTTCAGCACCTTCGGGAGTGAAAAGAATTTCTGAAGGTTTAATGATTTGTAAGTAGCTCATTTGTTGCAATTTTGAATCTACAAATCGCCATAAATTTTCATCAAAATCATCCCCAATGTGTACCCCCGTTATATGGGCAATGGAATTACTCGAAAAGGTTGAATCTCCTTTAACTTCAATCGACTTCCAAACCATGTGTCGTCCAAGATCTATGGTTAATGCTGCACTAATTTGAGTTCCATTAATTTCTGAATTCAGCAAACTAACCTTTGCAAAAGGATAACCCATTGCGTTGAGTTTTAAAAGAATATTTTGCATAAGTGCGCTCAATTCTTTTGCCTCTATTGGCTTAATTGCTCCTTTTTTAGAAGTATTAAAAATCCCAATAGATTCCAAAAAATCATTCGAAGTAGCGCAATCCAAATTTATTTTTGGGAATTTAGGTCCAATATAAACATAAGCATGAAGGGAATCTTTCACAATTCGAACAGAATCAATATTTGCCAAAAGATATCCTTTTCCAATCCATTCAAGTCGCATGGATTGAAGATAAATATTAGAAGCAAGCGGCGATTTTGATTTAAAATAAACAGGTTTTTTCAAAAGTTCTTCATCGGATTCATAATGAAATTTTCCTATCGAACTTTGTGCCTGCAAATAGACTGAAAGCAGCGAAACAAATACAAGAAGAGCATATTTCTTACCAAATATCAAAGCAATAATTTTTATTTATTTAGATAAAGAATTTAAAAAAAACACTTCCATAATTTTAAAATATGTAACTTTACTATATGTGGTCCCGTTAGAGAAGTCACAAACAACAAAAACAAACATTATGAAAACTAAATTAAATTTATTTCTTCTTTTAGCTGCAGTAACAGTTATTCTTTCTTCTTGTGGTGCTTCTCGCAAAGCTGGTTGTGATGCTTATGGTTCCAATGGAACAACAGTAAATCAAACGAGCGATTTAGCTTCTAAATAAGAATTTAATCAACTAAGCGCTGAAGATACAGAGCCATTTCGGTTTGCATCTTCAGCGCTTCTTTTTTTGCAGCAAGTGCAAAATTCTCATCTTTTTGGGCGTAAATTATCGCTCTCGATGAATTGACTAATAAGCCACAATCGGCATTAGCACCAAAATCAAAAACTTCTTTTAACGATCCTCCTTGAGCTCCTACACCAGGAACAAGAAAGAAATAATCCTGCGCTAAAGATCTTAATTCAGCTATTTCTGAAGTCTGCGTTGCACCCACTACAAACATAGTGTTCTCACTAGTTCCCCATTGAGTTGCTTTTTCGACTACTTCAGCATATAATTTTTTATTCCCGATAGGCAACATTTGAAAATCAGCGGCTCCTTGATTGGAGGTTAGCGCTAAGAGCACTACCCATTTATCTTTAAATTCATAAAAGGGCAAAACACTATCACTTCCCATGTATGGAGCAACGGTTATGGCATCTGCTTTTAAAGTTTCAAAGAATGCTTTCGCATAAGACTTGGAAGTATTGCCAATATCACCTCTTTTGGCATCTGCAATGATGAAACAATCTTTCGGTATATAATTTATAGTTTTTTCAAGCGCTTCCCAACCTTTAACACCATATGCTTCATAGAAAGCAGTATTAGGTTTGTAGGCTACACATAAATCTTTAGTGGCATCAATAATGGCTTTATTAAACTCAAAAATCGGGTCTTCAAGTTCTAAGATATGAGGTGGGAACTTAGAAAGATCAGGGTCTAATCCCACACAAAGAAAGGATTGTTTTATTTTAATTTGCTGAATTAATTCCTGTTTTGTCATAGCGTTTCTCCTTTCAATTTTTCTGCATTTTCAGCCATCTTGAGAGCATCAATCATTTCCTTAATATCACCATTCAAAAAGACACTTAGATTATACATAGTTTTATTAATGCGGTGATCTGTAATGCGACCTTGAGGATAATTATAAGTTCTAATTTTAGCGGATCTATCACCGGTAGAAACCAATGTTTTGCGATGCGCAGCTCTTTCTTCATGCAAACGGTCCAATTCGGCTTGATACAAACGAGATCTTAATACAGAAATTGCTTGCGCCAAATTTTTGTGTTGTGAGCGACCATCTTGACATTCCACCACGACGCCAGTTGGAATATGGGTAAGACGGATGGCTGATTCAGTTTTATTAATGTGTTGTCCTCCTGCACCTGAAGCACGAAAAGTATCCTTTCGGACATCATTCATATCCAGCACAAAATCCACTTCTTCCGCTTCCGGTAAAATTGCTACCGTGATAGCAGAAGTATGCACACGACCTTGAGATTCAGTTTCCGGAACGCGTTGCACACGATGAACACCTGATTCAAACTTGAGCATTCCATATATCCCTTGACCAGAGACACTCAAAGAGATTTCTTTATATCCTTTTACGGTACCTTCAGAAGAATTAATTATTTCATATTGCCAACCAACTTCTTTGAAGAACATGGTATACATCCTGAAAATATCCTCCACAAAAATACATGCTTCATCCCCACCTGTTCCAGCGCGAATTTCCATGATGGCATTTTTATCATCTTCAGGATCCTTTGGAATCAGCATTAATTTGATTTCTTCCTCCAAAATTGGCCTTCTTGTTTCAAGATCATCCAATTCCATTTTAGCCATTTCCCTCATTTCTTGATCTGTTTCAGATTCAAGTAAGGAACGGGTACTGCTTATATTATCGATTAGATTTTTGTAATCTTTATAGACAACATCAAGTGTTTCCAAATCACGATATTCCTTGTTCAGTTTAACAAAGCGCTCCATATTAGAGATAATGTCTGGATCGGTAATCATTTTACCAACCTCAACAAATCTAAAGTGGATTGCCTCTAATTTGGAAAGTAAATCACTCATATTTTTTGTCAATAGAATGTTGCAAAAGTAAGGTAATTCGAGCGAAATCTAAATTATTTTTTGCGCTAGAGAATAAATACACTTGCAAATTAGGGCTTGGACAATAAATGCCTTAGGAGGAATAGTATTGGCGAAAGAATACCTTCATGGCTTCTCTATGCAGAATCAAATCTGTAAGCGCTTCAAAATAACCTTCCTCATGACTAATGTTATTCATTAAAGATTCTGGTACATCTACACGATAAAGCAGGTCTTGCAATTTGGAACCCTCTAAACATTTTAAATAATTGAAAGTAAAATCATATAACTCATGCGCCTGATTGGTATGGAATTCGCTAAGCTCCAAACCGCAAGAGTATAAGTCCTTTTGAAATTGCAAACAGGTTTCAAGGACCAAAGAATTTTTAAATTCTATCGATATTTCTTGAATACTTTCTAACCAATTTATTTTAGATAATCCTGCCATGTATAAAATTAATTAGAATATTACTTCTTTTTCAACTTTATTCAAAAAATAACAAGTAATGCGAATAGAATTCGCAGCATAAAAATCATTATAAAAGCAAGTAAGGAATATCTTAATTTATGATTTAAGTTAACTTGACCAAAGAAAAACTAAACAATTAAGTACTGTTACTCTATATTTGATTTGATAATCAAAAATTTTTAAAAATCAATTAAATTAAAAAACATGAAAAATTCTATTCTATTTATCGCTCTTTTAACATTATTAATGACAAGTTGCAAAAAAGACAACTTCGGAAATACAGATGTTTTTTCTAAACAATATGAGGTTACTTGGACTTTTCAAGATCCTTCTTATTATACAACTATAACAGTTCCGGAAATAACACAAGATGTACTTGATAATGGCGCTATGATGGCCTATATGAGTAACGGAAATGGTGGATGGGTTGCTTTACCGTGCACCATTCCAATGGATGCTACTTATTCTTCTACTTTTACCCCTGTTTTCACTTTAGGTGGCGCAACCATTTGGAAGACTGATACAGATTTATTAACTCTTGATCCAGGTCTTAGTACTATCAAAATTGTTGTATTAACGCAAAAGCAATTAATTGCACATCCTAATTTAGATCTTACTGATTATGAATCTGTAGCAACTGAATTGGCATTATAAAATAAACTTCATTCTATAAAAAGGTCCTTATGGGACCTTTTTTTTTGTTTTATAAAAGCTAAAAATGTCTTAGAATGTTAAAAAAATAAGAAACCGCAAAATATTCACTAACTTAAATAGAAATAAATAAAAATCTATTACATGTTAGTGAAAACTTATACCAGCAGTGTCTTCGGAATTACTGCTACCACCATAACCATTGAAGTAAACTTAGGTATTGGGGTCAATTTTTTTATGGTTGGCTTACCTGATAATGCTGTTAAAGAAAGTCAGCAACGCATTCGTGCCTCCTTTAAGAATAATGATTTCAAATTTCCTGGTAAAGAAATCACCGTTAACCTGGCGCCGGCAGATATTAGAAAGGAGGGTTCCGTTTACGACCTTCCCATTGCAATTGGGATTTTAGCGGTGAGTGAACAAGTACAAACAACCCTACTCAAAGAATACATTCTCATAGGTGAACTCTCTCTAGACGGATCGATCCAGGTTACAAGAGGAGTGTTGCCCATTGCGCTTCAAGCAAAAAAAGAGGGATATAAAGGAATTATCATTCCGTTTGAAAATTGTGAAGAAGCATCTGTTGTAGTTGGAATTGAAGTGCGAGGAGCGCATAACTTGAAGGAAGTGATTTCTTTTTTGGACGGAACAGGCCCCCTATTCTTAGCTGATTTTGATGAAAAGAAACACTTTAGTGCTTCAGCATCTCTTGAGGATGCTGATTTTAAAGATGTAAAAGGACAAATGAATATCAAAAGAGCTTTTGAAATTGCTGCTTCTGGAGGTCACAATATCATTTTGATCGGTCCACCAGGATCAGGAAAATCCATGCTAGCCAAGAGATTGTCGAGTATTTTACCCCCCATGACCATGGAAGAATCTTTAGAAACCACAAAAATACACAGTGTTGCAGGGAAGTTAAAAATGAAAAGTGGATTGATCACTCAAAGACCCTTCAGAAAACCACACCATACCATTTCAGATGTTGCATTGGTTGGCGGGGGGAGTTTTCCGCAACCGGGTGAAATTTCTTTAGCGCATAACGGAGTGTTATTTTTAGACGAATTACCAGAGTACAAACGAACCGTACTAGAAGTAATGAGGCAACCTTTAGAAGATCGATATGTGACCATTTCGAGAGCAAAATTCACCGTGGATTACCCCACTAGTTTTATGCTTGTTGCTGCAATGAACCCTTGTCCGTGTGGCTATTTTAACCATCCTGAAAAAGAATGTGTTTGTGGACCAGGTGTGGTTCAGCGGTATTTAAACAAAATTTCTGGCCCCTTATTGGATCGCATTGATTTGCATGTGGAGGTTAGTCCGGTAAGCTTTGATGAGTTGAGTGGTGAAGCCTCAAGTGAAGACAGTCAAACCATTCGACATCGGGTTGTCAATGCCAGAAAAATTCAAGGAACTAGATATAAGGAGAGTTTATCGACGCATTGTAATGCGCAAATGAGCAAGTCTGAATTTGACTTATTTTGTAAAACAGACCTTTCGGGACAGAAAATCATAAAATTAGCCATGGAAAAGCTGGGCTTGTCTGCCCGTGCTTATGATCGGATCTTAAAAGTAGCAAGGACAATAGCCGATTTAGAAGGGAACGAAAGAATTGAAGTGCAACATGTTGCCGAAGCGATTCAGTTTAGAAGCTTGGACCGAAGCAATTGGACGAGTGCTTGTTAACTATAAATTTTATATTTTTATAAAAAATAAGTCATGAAGCTTTCCCTTTTACTTTTTGTATTGTTACTCCAATTACAATTGATGGCACAATTTTCCATTGGACATACCACCATTACTTTTAATGATCCTTCAAGATCGGGAGGTTTTGGGACTGGAGGTGGTGCGGGCCGACAAATTCAAACAGAAATATATTATCCTAGCTATACCGCTGGAGAGAACACAGCAGTGGCAAGTTATCCAAACTTTCCTGTTATTGTATTTGGTCATGGTTTTGCCATGTCATGGGATGCCTACTCCAACATTTGGCAGCACTTGGTGCCTCAAGGATATATCTTAGCTTTTGTGCGCACAGAAGGAAGTTTAATTCCTGCTCCAAGTCATGGAGATTTCGGCGCTGATTTAGCCCTTGTGGCGACAAAAATGTTGGCTTTGAATGGCACCGTTGGATCACTTTTCAATGGAAAAGTAAAGCAGAAAGTAGTAATTATGGGGCACTCCATGGGCGGAGGAGCCACGATGCTCGCTGCTGAAAATAATTCTTCGATCGCCGGCATTGTTGGCCTAGCTCCAGCAGAAACGAATCCTTCTGCGGTTGCGGTGTGTGAGAACATTAGTGTTCCTGCCCTGATTTTTTCAGGTAGTAATGATGGCGTAACGCCCCCTATCGACAACCATCTTCCTATGTATCAGGGATTAGCCTCTGCTTGTAAATCTTATGTGAGTATCACAGGTGGGGGGCATTGTTATTTCGCAAATTCAAATTTCAATTGTGACTTTGGAGAAAGCACCTCATCGCAAGGAATTTCAATAACGCGTGCTGAACAACAACAAAAAACATTTGAAATTTTAGATCCTTGGTTGCAATATGTATTGAATACCGATTGTTATGCTTTAGCAGATTTTCAGGCCAGTTTAATTAATACTGCCGGAACTGTTAATCAAACGACATGTGCACAACCTGGTATCAATGCGCTAATTTATTGGGACAATATTCAAATGAGCACTCCAACGCCAGGTGATTATTACCAATGGTATGTCAACGGTCAAATAATGGTGGGCGAAACAAATGATACTCTCATTATCCCCGTAGATTTCGGCGGGACATTTACCGTTTCTGTTCTATCAGCCAATGGATGTGATACCAGTAATTTTATAACCTTGCAAGGAAGTGTTGGTGAAGAACAGCTAAACTTTAGTCTTTATCCTAACCCAACGAATGCCATATTAAATGTGGAATTTCAAAAACAGCTCCTTGGACACTATGAAATATTAGATGTCTCAGGTAGGGCATTGACAAAAGAAGCAGTGAATTCAAATCAATTAAAAATTGATTGCTCGAATTTATCAAAAGGCTCTTATCTACTCAAGATTTATGAAAATGGACGCTACACAACCAAGAAGTTTTCAGTTAATTAACTTAGCAAATAAGCCCGATTATTTGCTGTTTGTTTAGAGGGGAATCCAATAAGATAAGTTTATTTTCTTTGGAAGACACGGCTAAAGTTGGCAAAGCTAATTCAATGCTTAAATCGAGATCGTGTGAAGAACAAATGATGCATTTGTTTTGAGAAACAGCAATTTCTTTTAGGGTTTTCATCAACAAATCCTTGTTTTCAAAATCCAAAAATGCAGTTGGTTCATCTAACAAAAGGATGGGTGCTTCTTGCACTAATGCTCTAGCGATGGCTCCCAACTGTCGAATTCCATCACTCAACTCATCTGTGAATTTATCTTGATACGAAGATAGATTAAGCAAGGAAATCACCTCATCAACTTTTTCATTATCCTTTGGTGTTAATCTTCCAAAGGCATTGGTATGCGGTGCTCTACCTAGCGCAATATATTCTTTTAAAGAAAGGAAAGGAATTCCAACGAAGCGACTTTCTACGAATGCAACTAAATGTGGTAATGTCCTGCTTTCAATATTTTTAAGTTCAGTTCCTTTAATTTGAAGACTTCCACCATGAAGCGGAACCGTTCGCATAATAGTTTTTAGGAAAGTGGTTTTTCCAGTTCCATTTTTACCGGCCAATAAGTAAAGATTTCCTGGAAATAAATCCAAGTTTTCTATTTCAAATAGAGTCGTTTTAAAACCAATAAGGGTGTTTTTAAAACCAATCATCTCACTTTTTTTAAGAGGATAAAAATCACAAATGGAGCACCAATGATAGAGGTCAAAGCATTTAAAGGAAGGTGAATAAGAGATTCAATGCTTTGGATCAATACATCACACACCACTAAAAACAAAGCTCCAATCAGCACATTTCCTAAAATCAACCAAGTATGTTGTTGCGTTCTGAAAACTAACTTTGTGATATTAGGAACGGCTAAACCAACAAAAGCAATTGGACCACAAAAAGCGGTGATAAGACCTGTGAAAAGTGCCGTTACAGCAATGACTAAAATTCTTGTTTTTCTCAGAGATAAACCAAGCATTACGGCGGAATTTTCTCCAATGACCAACATATTTAGAGGTTTAACCAATAAAAAAGAAGCTCCAATACTACCGAAAAAAGTTAGCATTAGGATCGGAATCTGAGACAATTCTATTTGTTGCAAGGAACCCATTCCCCAAAAAGCAAAGGCTTTAAATTGCTCTGCTCCTGCGCCCATTTCCAA
>CANLAQ010000041.1 GCA_947488235.1 Flavobacteriales bacterium
AAATCCTTTCATATGCCTTAAGTAATGGTACTTATATTATCGATCAACCCAAAGATAAAGATGTAAGTATGTTTCCTGAACTGAGACTTGAACTTCCTGTTGATGCAAATACAAAATTATTATTTACCGATTTTGGAATTAAAATTACAGACAGATCTCAATATTTTCAAATAGTAGGTCAAAACAAACTTTTAATAGTTAAGTCATCAAATACATTGAAATTAGAATTATCAAAATCTTCCTCTCATGAATAAATTAGTACTCTTCTTTTTTGCGATTTCTATAAGTGCAATTGGATTTTCTCAGTTAACGCTTACAGGTCCTGATTATCCGCAACTTGCTCCCCTAAATTGTGCTGGAATTGTTCCTCCAGCTGGTGGAACGAACTTTACAGATGGGGTTGGTAATTATCTTCCTAACATGAATGAAATCGTTGTATTTTGTCCGGATTTAACGCAAGGATCTAAAGTTTCTATTGCGTTTGCGACGAATATCGGATTTACCTTTAACATTCATCCAACAGATACTTTATACATCTATGATGGTCCGTCGATTACTGCTCCTTTAATTGGCGCATATAATTCTGTTAC
Organism: Flavobacteriales bacterium; assembly: GCA_947488235.1. Classification (GTDB taxonomy): domain Bacteria; phylum Bacteroidota; class Bacteroidia; order Flavobacteriales_D; family Crocinitomicaceae; genus UBA952. The sequence continues at coordinate 591 of CANLAQ010000041.1, forward strand.
CAATCCAAATGGAATGTTTGTTCAAGCGTCTTTTCAAAACAACCCCACCGGATGTTTAACGGTTAGATTCAAATCGAATGGAGCTAATGAAGGAACTGGATGGGATGCCAATGTAGCATGTGGAAATCCACAGCAACCATACTTTCCTCATATTGAAGCTTTTTTAAATGGCGTTGGAAGTAATGTGTTAAATCCACTTGATACAGGTTATGTAGATATTTGTTTTGGAGATTCTATATTATTTGTAGCAACACCTACATTTCCATATGCTTTAGAAACCACTGGTACAGGTTATTCCCAAAATGTAAACAATTGCGCTTATCAATGGACAATTGGTGGAATTGGACAATTTAATAATGATTCGCTTTGGTTTACACCTCCACAAAGAGCAGGTTATTTTGTTGACTTAAGAATGACGGATATTTTCCCTCAGATAAAGAGAATTACCTGTAAAGCAAGGGTTTCTCAATTGCCGAATTTTGCTGGAACAGGTCCTGTTCAAGATTCCGTTTGTTTGGGATCAAGTACACTTCTGGTTGGAGGGGTAACTTCAGCAGATACTGTAGGTATTGATATTCCTGGAGGAGAATTTCAAATCGGTGGAATTTTTGCTGGTTTGACTTTCTTGCCTGATGGATCTGGAGCACAATATCAAACCAATATCGCCATATCAGGTTTCAATGATACTACCACGATAACAAGTGCTGCTAATTTTGATCAGTTGTGTTTAGATATTGAACATTCCTACATAGGCGATTTAGAGATTTCCCTTACTTGTCCAAATGGTACGGTGGTTTCATTAATGAATGCCTACAATCAGTTTGGAGAAATGATTCCTGGAGGTTGCGGCAACGGCATAGGCACCTTCCTTGGTAATGATAATAATATTGATGGAGATGTGCCAGGAACTCCTGTTTGGACTTATTGTTTTTCGCCAACTAACGCAACTTTGGGAAGCATTTGTACTGAAAATGCTGCAGGAAACACAATTAATAATTCCTATGGTTTTCCATCTATGAATCCGAATGGTGTTTACTTACCTGATGGGAATTTTAATGATTTTATTGGTTGCCCAGTAAATGGAAATTGGACCATCACTGTTCAAGACAACCAAGGAATTGACGACGGTTATATTTTTCAATGGGGATTGTATTTTAATTCCGCTCTATATCCAGAATCTGAAGGATATCAAAATATAGTTGTAACTGATTTTTGGAGTAATAGCCCATCCATTGTATCTGGACAACTAGATACTGCAATTATCATTCAACCCATGACCGTTGGTACTAGTTATTTTACTTATAATGTTACTGATGATTTTGGTTGTAGTTATGATACCACAGTTTCTTTGGAAGTGTTGCCCTTACCGCAAATTTTTAGCGATACACTAGCGTGTAATTTATATTATCAGGTGCAAGGCACTTTTTCTTATAATGGAGGAACTTGGGCATGTATAGATACTGCGCTTCATATTTCAAATACGACCGCACTTAATCCTTTGTTAAACACTTTTATTCCCGGTTTCTATGATGTGACTTATACTGATTTTGCATGTAATCACACGGACACAGCAACCGTTGAATTTCCACCATACCTCTACACTCAAGTGTTGGATTCCGCGATATGTAAGGGTATTTCAATAGAAATTAACGCTAATTCATTTAATTCAGGCACTATGCAAGCTGGATATAATCCACCTTTTAATTTGGTCTGGAGTACAGGGTCTACGGCGAATCCTATAACTGTTGACGCCGCTGGTGATTATACAGTAACTGTTTCTAATATTTGTAGTTCTAGTTCTGATATTGCTTCTATAACAATCAAACCATGCGATATTGAGGTTCCTAACATTCTTTCTTTAAGCTCTGTAAATGGAAATAATTTGTTCAGTGTAGACTATGATGGAATTTCTAAATTCGAATGTTTCATTTTGAACAGATGGGGTAATGTAATTTATACCTACACTGACCCTGCAGGCTCTTGGGACGGTAAAACTCAAGATGGAGTTCTTGTAGAGGAAGGGACTTATTTCTACAAAATCAACGCGACTTTTGACGGTGGAATTGATGTTCAAAAACATGGTTTTGTTTATGTGAAATATTAAAAACGCATTCGCTATAAAAAATTCTTATTTTATTTTTTTTGATGCGTAAAGTTCAGTTTTTTGTATTTTTGCATTAAAAAAATGAAAGTAGTTGGGGTAAATGGTTTCGGGAGAATTGGAAGATGTTTTACCCGCATTGCTTTAATGGATCCTACCATCGATGTTGCATTAATCAATGATCTTGCAGATGCAAAAACGCTGGCACATTTATTAAAATATGATAGTATTCATGGACAGTTACATTTAAATTTTACCATTGATGGTAATACACTGTCTTTTGAAAATGGCAAAAAAATTGTTTTCACCCAACATAGAGACCCTCAAAATATTCCCTGGTCCGATTATAATGTAAGTCATGTTATTGAGGCAACAGGATTGTTTTTGACTAAAGATGCTGCTTCAAAACACCTACAGAAAGGAGTCCAAAAAGTAATTTTGTCGGCACCGGCTTCAGATCCTGATATTAGAACAATTGTAATTGGAGTAAATGAGCATGAACTTGATTCTTCAGATTTAATTATTTCCAACGCTTCTTGTACCACGAATAATGCTGCTCCGATGATCAAAATTTTACAGGAGCTTTTTCCAATAGAAGTTGGATACATTTCAACGGTTCATAGTTATACCTCAGATCAAAGATTGCACGATTCACCACACAAAGACTTAAGAAGAGCGCGTGCGGCAGCCAACTCTATCATCCCAACTTCTACAGGTGCAGCGAAAGCAATTACGATGATTTTCCCTGCATTGAAAGGAAAAATGACTGGAGGAAGTGTTAGAGTTCCTGTTTGTAATGGTTCCATGACTGAGTTGACCATCGTAACCAATCAAAAAACAAGTGTTGAAGAAATTAATGCTGCCATGAAGCATGCTGCAGAAGGTCCTTTGAAAGGAATCTTAGCTTATACTGAAGATCCAATTGTTTCCGTAGATGTAATTGGATGTAAGGATAGTTGCTTGTTCGATGCAGAACTCACAACAGTATTTAATAACTTAATTAGAGTTGTTGGATGGTATGATAATGAGACAGGGTATTCTAACAGGTTAATTGATTTAGTGAAACTAGTTTAGTTTTCTAAAGCCAGTAATCCAGGCAGCTGTTTCCCTTCAAAATATTCTAATAAGGCTCCTCCTCCTGTACTCACATAACTAACCTCATCTTCTAATCCAAACTTCATTATTGCTGCGGCACTATCACCCCCGCCTATTAATGAAAAGGCACCGTCTTTTGTTGCTTTTGCTACTGCGTATGCAACTGATTTAGTGCCATTTTCAAAAGCCTCCATCTCAAAAACACCCATAGGACCATTCCAAAGAATCGTTTTACTATTTAATAAAACTGTTTCAAAATCAATACATGCATTGGCACCAATATCTAAGGCCATCCAATTTTGTGGAATAGCATCACTCGGACTATTTTTTATGTTTGCTGTTGCTGAAAATTGATCCGCGATAATAGAATCAATAGGTAAATAAATGGACACTCCTCGTTCTTTTGCTTGAGATAAGATGGACAAACAAGTCTCCAAACGATCTACTTCGCAAAGAGAATTGCCAATTTCGCCACCCATGGCTTTAAAAAAAGTGTAGGCCATGCCTCCACCAATGATAATATTATCCGCTTTCAAAAGTAAATTCTCTACAATTAATATTTTATCGGAAACCTTTGCTCCCCCAACAATGGCAGTAAATGGATGTGCTGTAGATTGCATGATTTTCTTCGCATTGTCAATCTCACCTTGCATCAAAAAACCCATCATTTTATCATTTGGGAAAAAGGAAGCTATTAGAGTAGTACTCGCATGTGCGCGGTGTGCTGCTCCGAAAGCATCATTAACAAAACAATCTCCTAATTTTGATAATTCTTGAGCGAAATTGAGGTCGCCTTGTGTCTCTTCCTTATAAAATCGGACATTCTCCATTAACAATACTTGTCCTGGAAGTAAGGAATGAGCACTTTGTTTTGCGTCCTCACCGATGCAATCAGGAGAGAAAAACACTTCTTTTCCGATACATTTTTCCAAACATGGAAGAATTTGACTTAAGGAATATTTATCCTCTTTACCTTCTTTTGGACGGCCGAAGTGAGAGAGCAAGATAACAGCGCCCCCTTGATCTAGAATATAATTTATCGTTGGCAAAGCAGCTTTTATGCGTTTATCATCTGCTACTTCTCCAGTTTCTTTGTCTAAAGGGACATTGAAATCAACCCTTAAAAGGACTTTTTTATTTTTAAAATTGTAGCTATTTAAGAACTTCATCGAGATTAATTTTAGACAAAATTAAATAAATTTAAGCTCGAGAAAATAATAGTGTCCCATTTTTGGTATGTGGCGTTGTTTAATCGAAATATTTCGGCATTTTTGTAACAAATAAATTTTATTATGAATAAGTATTACTTCTTTCTTTTGATGCTCGTTGTAGGATCAAGTTGCGCCAATCATCCCAATAAGTCAAAAATTAATGATGAAGCATTGTCTCTAGCGGAAACTCTAGAAGATTTCGATGATTCCGGGTTAGACACCTCTTTAATATTTGAAGATTGGAACGAGGAAGACTGGAATTTAGATCCCCATGTATGGACAAGAGACATTTATAATCCATCTCGGACCTTATTCACTGACTTGGTGCATACCAAATTAGAGGTGAAATTTAATTGGGAGCAATCCAGAATGAATGGTAGAGCCACAATTACTGCCAAACAACATTTCTATCCATCTGACAGTATTGTCCTAGATGCAAAGGGAATGGATATTACCAAAATAGAACTGAAGGGAAAACCTTTAAATTACACCTATCTGGATAGCTTAAAATTAAACATCAAATTGGATAAAATTTATTCAAAAGGAGAGAACTTTACGATTGTAATCGACTATGTTTCAAAACCTGAGGAGCGAACCACTGGAGGCAGTGCAGCAATAACATCTGACAAAGGATTGTATTTTATCAATCCAAAAGGGGAGGATAAAAATAAAATGCCTCAAATTTGGACGCAAGGAGAAACGGAAGCAAATTCAGTTTGGTTTCCAACTATTGACGCGCCAAATGCTAAGTCATCTCAAGAGATGTATATTACAGTTGATTCGAAATACACTACCCTTTCCAATGGAAAACTGGTGAGTACCAAACAAAATGTAGATGGGACAAAAACTGATTATTGGAAACAAGATTTACCACATGCACCGTATTTGTTTATGATGGCGGTAGGTGAATTTAAGGTGATAAAAGATACTTATACCCGACAAAACGGGACCAAAATGGAGGTTAACTATTATGTTGAACCTGCCTATGAAAAAGAAGCAAAGGCCATCTTTGGAGAAACACCTGAAATGATAAAATTCTTTTCCGAACGCCTTTCAGTAGATTTTCCTTGGGATAAATATTCGCAAATTGTTGTTAGAGACTATGTTTCAGGAGCCATGGAAAATACAGGAGCAGTTATATTTGGTGACTATGTTTACAAGAACGAGCGTGAATTAGTAGATGGAAACGATCAATCTACCATTGCACATGAACTTTTTCACCATTGGTTCGGAGATTTAGTTACCTGTGAATCTTGGGCCAATTTACCTTTAAATGAATCCTTTGCAAACTACTCTCAATATTTATGGGATGAGCATCATTTCGGTTTGGATGAAGCAGATTATCAAGCAGAACAAGAGGCAGATGGCTATTATCGAACTGGCACATCGGGATATCATAACTTGATTTGGTTTGATCATGCTGATAAAGAAGAAATGTTTGATGGTCATTCTTATAATAAAGGAGGGAGAATACTACATATGTTAAGATCTTATCTTGGAGATGACGCATTTTTTAATGGACTTAATAATTATCTAGTAACCAATAAATATAAAGCTGCTGAAGTTCATAATTTAAGAATGGCATTTGAAGAGGTGAGTGGTGAAGATTTAAATTGGTTTTTCAATCAATGGTTTTTATCTTCAGGACATCCAATAATTCACACAAGTCAAGTCATTAATGACAACAATACCGTTACTATTAAAGTAAGTCAGAAACAAAATTTGGATATTTTTCCCCTATTTAAATTACCTGTTAGCGTAGCGATATGGGATAATGAAGGGAGAAAAATTCACAAAATAACGGTCGACAGTTTGGAGCAATCCTTTACATTCAGTTATAGTGGTGCATTAAAAAATGTTCTTTTTGATGCAGAGCAAATGTTACTTGCTAAAGTGTATGAAGAGAAACCTATGAATCAATTTATCCATCAATATTACAATTCTAACCGTTATAAGGCAAGAATGACGGCCCTTACAAGAGTTTCAAAAACTAAAAATAGTGCCAGTGATGAATTAATAAAACAAGCAATGCAAGATCCATTTTGGGATATCCGCCAAAAAGCATTAGATATTTCTCTATTAACAACAGGAGATCTTTCAGATGAATTGCAAAATCAAATTCTAGAAATTTCTCGTAAAGATGCTAAAGCAGTTGTAAGGACTAAAGCAGTCTCAGCTTTTACACGATTCCCTAAAGCTACTTCAGGACCAAGTATTGATGTCTTAAAATCAATTATCCAAGAAGATCCATCGTTTACTGTTGTAAGTGCAGCTTTGAGCAGCTTGGCAGATTTAGATTCTGTAGAAGTAATGAACTTTGCTAGAAGTCTTGAAAAACAAAATATCAATGGATTGAATGTTGCTATTTCGGAAGTTTACTCGAGATTTGGGGAAGTTCAAGATTACCAATTTTTAGAGAATTTGAATTTAAGTGGGAAATTAAATGGTTATGACCAATTAAGAGGCATGCTCTCCTACACTTATTTCATTACCAAACAAGATATAGATTTACTTGAAAAATCATTAGCGGTATACAGTTATCTTACCGCCAACGGAAATATGTATGTCAAATGGTATCTTTCTGGAGCCATAGAATATAATATTAGTGTATTAAGTGATAAATCAGCATCATTAGAGCTTCAAATTGAAGAAGATGAAATAGAGAAAGCATACGAAGCCATGAACATCAAAAAAGCTTTAAAGCAGCGATACGATGACTTGATTGCTAATTTAAGTCCTCTTGTTGAAGAGCCTAGGAATTAAATTTGTTTTAAGAAAAAACTTTTTTTTAATTAAAATGTTCATTGTTTAGTATTTATATTTATTTTTGATTAATATTACATCATAATAAAGATTAATTTTTAAACAATGATTAAAATCGGAGACACAATACCCTTATTAAGTGGTACAGATCAAAATGGCGAGCAAGTAGATTTCAAGTCTTTCATAGGAAAAAAGACAGTACTATATTTTTATCCTAAAGACGATACTCCAGGTTGCACGACACAAGCGTGTAATATTAGAGACAACTATGCTGAATTATTGGAGAAAGAAATTCAAATCATCGGAATAAGCGCTGATTCAGAAGCCTCACATTTAAAATTTACCAATAAATATCACCTTCCTTTTCCACTAATAGCAGATAATTCTAAAGAAATTATAAATGCTTTTGGTGTTTGGGGAGAAAAAAAATTCATGGGTAAAGTTTATGATGGTATTCACAGAACTACTTTTCTAATCGATGAAGAAGGTATTGTAGTTGGTGTAATAACAAAACCAAATACGAAAGACCATGTCAATGAAATTTGTCAATTATTTAAATTATAAAATTAGGCCGTAAATAGTTTACGATCTATCGAAATACATTTGTAGAAAAAAAAGATAATGAAAGAAAAAAAGAACACTATGGAAAGGAAAGAAGTTAATATTGAAAAATTAAAAGCGCTCCAACTCACTATGGAAAAGCTAGACAAAACTTTTGGAAAGGGGTCAGTTATGAAATTAGGTGACAGTCCAGTAGAAAAAGTAGAAGTAATTCCAACAGGATCAATTACACTTGATTTAGCTTTAGGAATTAACGGTTACCCTAAAGGTAGGGTAGTTGAAATATACGGTCCTGAATCGTCAGGAAAAACAACATTGGCTATTCATGCCATAGCAGAAGTTCAAAAACAAGGCGGAATAGCGGCTTTTATAGATGCAGAACATGCATTTGATCAGTTTTATGCTCAAAATCTTGGAGTAGACATTGCTAATTTATTGATTTCTCAACCTGATAATGGAGAGCAAGCATTAGAAATCGCAGATAACTTAATTCGCTCAGGAGCTATCGATCTTATTGTAATTGACTCCGTGGCTGCATTAACACCTAAAGCTGAAATAGAAGGTGAGATGGGAGATTCTCAAATGGGATTGCAAGCAAGATTAATGTCAAAAGCATTAAGAAAACTTACTGGCTCCATCAATAAAGCAGGTTGTTGTTGCATTTTCATCAACCAATTGAGAGATAAAATTGGTGTTATGTTTGGAAATCCAGAAACAACAACTGGTGGAAATGCATTAAAATTTTATTCATCGGTTAGAATCGATATCCGTCGTGCAACACAAATTAAAGATGGAGAAGAAATCGTTGGAAATAGAGTTAAAGTTAAGGTGGTGAAGAATAAAATGGCACCGCCTTTTAGAAAGGCTGAGTTTGATGTTCTTTACGGGGCTGGAATCTCTAAAGTAGGTGAAATTATAGATTTAGGCGTTGATTTAAATATTTTAAAGAAGAGCGGATCATGGTTTTCTTATGGAGAAACTAGATTAGGTCAAGGGAGAGATTCTATAAAATCAATTTTGATAGATAACCCTCAATTAGCGGATGAGTTAGAAGTTAAAATAAAAGAAGCACTAAGTAATCCTAAAGCTAAAGAATTAATATTAGAAGATTAAAATTGATTTAAATTTCTAAAAAAGGCACTTGACAAGTGCCTTTTTTTTTATTTTATTGGATTAAAAATAATAATCTACTATCTTTGGTAAAAAAGAAACTATGAAAAAAATATTTTTTACACTTGCTATTTTATCGCTAGCAATGACCTCTTGTAAGAAGAAAGGTTGCACTGATGCTACAGCAACGAACCGAAATGCAAAAGCAAAAAAAGATGATGGATCTTGTCTATACAGACCATTTTTAACCATCAATGGACAAGCACAAATGACCATTAATGTTGGAGGAGCTTATAGCGATGCGGGAGCAACTGCAGTAAATAAAGATGGATCAAGTGTTGTTGTTTCAACAGATTCATCCAGTTTTAATAAAAATCAAACTGGAGTTTACTACATTAATTATGCTGCAGCAAATGTTAATGGAACTACTACTGGATCTAGAAAAATTACTGTTGTAGTTGGCGCTTCCAATTGGACAAGTCCAACTTGGGCAGTATCTAGCACTTGTTCAGGTACATCGTTTCCATTATCCACTTCCCCTGTTATTAGTGCAGGCGCTGGAGCTAATGGAATTTCAATTGACAATATGTTTAATTTAGTAGGTGGAACTGCAAGTGGCACAGTAAATGGGACCGCAATTTCACTTCCTAATCAAACTATTAATATTACTGTAGGGGATATTATATTCTCAGGAATTGGAACTATGAATGCTACTGCTACACAATTCCAAGTAACTTACACTTATGACAATACTACTCCATTAATTGGTGGTAATGGCACTTGTGTTGCTATCTATGATAAACAATAAATAGCATTTACAATCAATTCAAAAAGACCAACTAATTGTTGGTCTTTTTTTTTGCTACCTATGTTGCAAAACTATTCTAAGTATTACTATAAATTTGTAGTATGGCAAAATTTAAAGAAATAATTTCCTCTGATATTCCAACCTTGGTTGATTTTTATGCTACCTGGTGCGGACCCTGTCAAACGATGCACCCCATTTTGGATCAACTAAAAGCGAAGCAAAAAGAAAAAATAAGAATTCTTAAAATTGATGTAGATAAAAATTCAGCCATTGCAGACCAATTTAAGATAAAGGGAGTGCCAACATTCATGCTTTTTAAGCAAGGAGAGGTGCTTTGGAGAAAAAGTGGTGTTATGAGCTTAAGTGATCTAATTAAAAGAATAGAAACTAATTAAGAATCACACCTTTTTTACCAAAGAAAGCTAATTCCTTTAGTTGCGACTTAATGATTGTTTCAGCATTAAAAACAAATCTTTTATCGAACAAATCATCATTTACCCAAAAGCTAACCCAATATTCATTGTAGAGACTAAAAACTTCTGGCATAATGGCCTCGATTTTGGCAGCTTCATTGGGCAATAAGACTTCCAAACTATGACGAAGCGTTGATGTTTCGATTTTTTCGCCTGTTACCGCATGTTCGCCATAACCAACACTTGTGATAATAATCCCTTCCATAATATCATCTCTGAAATTAATGAGGTAAACATTATAAATATCAGAATTATCCTCTTCTAAGACAATTGCTACCGATACCTTTTCTACAATTGGGCCTTTAATTTCTTCTTTCATCGTTTAATTCAAGTGCATTACAGGTTCAAAATTAAATAGACTAGAAATATGAATAAGCAATTTACTTTTAAGCTCTTCCATATCTATTTCACGACCTAACTCTTTTTGCATAGAGGTAACTGTTTTATCCGGTATTCCGCAGGGGATAATGTGATTAAAATAACTTAGATCCGTATTCACATTAAAACCAATACCATGCATGGTTACCCATCTAGATGTCTTTACTCCCATGGCACAAATCTTCCTGGCGTTCGGTGTGTTAATATCGAGCCAAACGCCTGTTTCTCCTTTTGATCTTTCTGCTTTTATTCCATACTCAGCCAAGGTGGCGATGACTGCTTCTTCAAGAAGTCGTAAATATTTATGGATATCCGTAAATATTTGATCTAAATCTAAGATGGGATAAACGACTAATTGTCCTGGTCCGTGATATGTAATGTCTCCACCGCGGTTTATTTTATAGAAGCTAGCGTTAAGCTTTTTCAAACTTACTTTTTTCAGAAGAAAATGTTCTTCCTTTCCACTTCTTCCTAATGTAAAAACATGAGGGTGTTCACAAAATAAAAGGTGATGCTTTGGTAATATTGGAACACTAGCTTCGCGATTAGCGATTTTAAGATCCACTATTTCTTTAAACAATACTTCTTGAAAATCCCAGGCTTCTTTATAATCCATCAAACCAAGGTCTCGAACATACACCTTGATTTTGGTCATTTAAAATTTGCTAATTCTCCTTTTAAATAATCAATAATAACGATATCCATAATGTCTACGCCATTCATCTCACATAAATAAAAAGATGCCCAATCAACAATATGGATTAGATACAAAGATCTTTCAATCAGGTTATTTCCTTTCGTATCAACAACAAAAACACTACCGCTTTTCTTTTTGACAGCATCCATAGTTATTTCAAAACGCTTCTTGTTCCTTGGGTGCATATCACCTGTGTTGAAGAAAATTGGAGCGAAACGGTCGTCTCCTCCACCCCATCCAACCAATTCATTGTGATTCATTTCTGGAATGGTATGATGCCATCCTAAATACTTAGAATTTTCATTGAATTGTTGACGCGCTCTTACGATAACTCCTTCATATTTTGATTCAGCATAATAAACCCCAACTTTCTTATAAAGAAAAGTGGCCATTTTTTTTGCAGTTTCTTGAATCTCAGAAAGATCAGCAGTCAAGGTATTCGCTGCGTTGAGCATAGACGGTACCGCATTAGGAGAAATATAACCTAAAGCTGCAAAATAAGTCAATAATTGAACTACTGAAAAAGCCAAAGCGCTTCTTGGTGGATTTCCACCAGGTACGATAACACAATCATAACCATTAGATTTACAAAAACCCTCTAGGTGACCACCACTTGTAATACCAATAATATGACAACCTTTAGCATGAGCAGCGTCAATTGCGAAAGTTGTTTCTTCCGTATTTCCTGAATAAGAAGATCCAACCACAAGTGTGTTTTTATCTGCAAAGGCAGGAAGTGTGTAATCATTCACACAAACAATTGGAACATTAATTTCATCTTGCAGCCAATTTTGTACTATTTTAGCGCCTATTCCTGAACCTCCAAGGCCACAAATAATAATGTTTTTTACTTCATTTTTTGGTGTTTGGAATTCAAATGCTTTTCCAATTACTGCCGCATCTTTAATGTTTTGCGGGAACGCTTCTATTAAATTTTTCATCTGTTTACTATTTATATAAATTTATAAAGGAATGTTACCATGTTTCTTAGTTGGTAAATTCTCTGCTTTCTTTTCTAACATTTTAAATGCTGCAATGAGTTTCGACCTTGTTTCTTCTGGCAGAATGACATCGTCAATAATTCCTCTTTCAGCAGCACGATATGGATTTGCAAATAATTCTGCATACTCAGCTTCTTTCTCTAACCATTTTTCGTTTGGATTTTCAGCTGCATTAATTTCTCGTTTAAATATAATTTCTGCTGCACCTTTAGCACCCATAACTGCAATTTCAGCTGTTGGCCAAGCATAGTTTAAGTCCGCCCCTAAAGTTTTAGAATTCATTACACAATAAGCTCCACCATACGCTTTGCGGGTAATCACTGTAATTCTAGGAACTGTTGCTTCAGCAAATGCATACAATAATTTTGCGCCATGTGTAATAATACCATTCCATTCTTGATCTGTTCCTGGTAAGAAGCCTGGAACATCTTCTAAAACCAAAAGTGGAATATTAAAGGAATCACAAAATCGAACAAAACGAGCTGCTTTACGGGAGGCGTCAATGTCTAAAACACCAGCTAGCGCAGCAGGTTGATTGGCTACAATCCCGATTGATTTTCCATCTAAGCGACCAAAACCGATTACTATATTTTTCGCATAATCAATTTGAACCTCCCTAAAACTGGCATCATCAATAATGCAATCAATAATTTTCCGGCTATCATAAGGCATTGAATTGTTTGCCGGAAGTACTGTTTGAATTTGTTTTAATTTATTTGCTGAAAACGGATTAACAGTTGGAACGGGCGCTGTTTCGTAGGCATTTTGGGGTAAATAAGTAATTAAGTCCCTCACCTTTTTCAAGCATTCCACATCATTAGCAGCTGTAAAATGATTCACTCCAGATTTCTCAGCATGCGTTTTTGCTCCTCCTAAATCCTCCGAACTCACCTCTTCATGGGTAACTGTTTTTACAACATTTGGTCCGGTTACAAACATATAACTGGTTTCCTCCACCATAAAAACAAAATCTGTCAATGCTGGTGAATAAACGGCTCCACCTGCACAAGGGCCCATTATAACAGATATTTGAGGAACGACACCAGATGCTCTTGTATTTCTAAAAAAGATATCTGCATATCCAGAAAGTGAAACAACACCTTCTTGAATTCGAGCTCCACCAGAATCATTAATCCCAATAATCGGAGCTCCATTTTTCATGGCAAGATCCATTAAGCGACAAATCTTTGCGGCTTGCGTTTCAGATAATGAACCCCCTAAAACTGTAAAATCTTGAGAAAAAACATAGATTAACCTACCAAAAACAGTTCCGAATCCAGTTACAACACCATCGCCAGGAATTCTGTTGTCCTCTAAGCCAAAAGTAGTGGCCCTATGTTCCACTAAAGCTCCAATTTCATGAAAAGAACCTTCATCAATTAGCAAAGTAATCCGCTCTCTGGCAGTTAATTTACCCTGCTGATGTTGCTTTTTGATCCTTTCTTCTCCACCACCAACAAGTGATGACTTTCTTTTGTCTAATAATTCTTGTTTTCTATCCATTGTAAAATATATTCAAAATTACATGATTTTTTTCCCTTAGCAACAAAGCCCTAAGCTTTTTCCTGTGATTTTTTATTCGGAATTAAATTCAAAAAAGCAATCATAGACAAAAACCACACAACAACTATCCACTCATTTAATTTTATAAATGAAACGATGAAAAGCATCAAGGAGAAAAATATTAATCGAAATTGATTTTGTTGCATCGTTTTATGGATATCCAATCTTAATATTTCTGGCGATTTTTTTAAAACCACATCATTTTTAAGTCGCATCCATTCAGAAAGAAACAATAAAGGAATTAAAATATAACCTTGCTCAATTCCCATGTCCTTGTAGAAGAAGAACTTCTGCAGTCCAATAATTGGATTAAAATCTGCTATAATTTGAGTATTGATAAGAATTATTAAAACAGATTCAATACAGAATAGAAATCCCATTTTTAGCAACATACTCCACTTGAGATAAGCTTCAATTTCAGCTTTTTTAATTCTTGTAGGCAAAAACAAAAAACGCGCTAATTGATCAAAAATAAAATATAAGGCAATGAAATAAAAACTCCATTTCCAGAATAAAAATCCGATCAATGGGAGCGCAACATCTCCTAAAAGCGCCGCAATTTTTTCTTGTGTTTTCAACGTAATTTCTTTAAAACAGCAACACGATCTAGTGTTAATTGGAACTCTGGATTATATTTTAACACTTGTCCATAAGACAACAATGCATGAGAAATATCCTTTTTATCTTCATAAATCAGACCCATATTATGGTGCGATTCAATATGTTTAGGTTCAATTTCTAGGACTTCAGAATAAAAATGCATTGCGCTATCCAAGTCCTGTTGTGAAAACTGTTTAATCCAACCTAATTGAAAATAAGCATCATAATAAGTGCTGTCTAATCGCAGCATTTTTCGATACAAACGCTGTGCACCTTTATCCTGACCCCATTTTTGTTTTGCATACGCTAAGGAATACAAGACATCTGGATTGTTAGATTGCTGCTTTGCGGCTGTGGTATAATATTCAATACATATAGGATCATCTTGTGACTCATACAAAGCCCCAAGCATTAAATTACCACCATAAAAAGTCGGGTCTTGTTGTACGGCTGTTTCATAAGATGATATGGCTAATTTAATATTTCCTTGCACCCTATAATTACTTCCTTTAAGAATATAAGCATCTCGATATCTTGGGTTAATTCTTAAGGCTTTATTGATGTATTTGAATGACTGAACAAAGTCCTGTCGAAGAGAATAAGTATTGGCTAAACCAACTAAAGCCCGCACATTTTTTGGTTCTAATTTCACGATTTTTGAATAGTGATATTGAGCTTTTGTAACATCATTATCCTTAATATCCGGTTTATTACATAAGGCTTCTGCATATAAAAGTCTTGTTGCAGTATTACTGCTATCGAGTCTGAAAGCTCTAGCGGCATCCGCTATGGCAATAGCATAGTTAAAGTCCTTAAGAGCTGATTCACCATGCAAAACAAGTAAGTTAACACTGTCGGGATACTTAAGTAGTAAACTATCTAAGGATAGATTCGCATCCATCTTATTTGTTGTCTTATCCCCGCAAGAAGTAAGTGCAAACAAAAGAATAACTAAAAGACTAAAAATAACTTTCATTAAACAAAGGTAAGTATTTTGTATTGGATGGTTTATTCGTACTTTTGAAGAAAATAAATCTTAAATGAAAAAAACAGTTGTTTTTCTATTCTTTAGCGGTTTTATTCTGGTACAAAACCTATCTGCTCAAGGTTGTTCTCAATGTAAAATGATGGCTGAGCAAGGTTCCGAGTTAGAAGAGGGGGCATTTGGAAAGAATATCAATTCTGGGATTCTTTATTTAATGATTATACCTTATTTAATTCTGATCTTTCTTTTTAGAAAACAATTAATTTCTTTAGCAAAGCAATATTTGTTCAAAAAGAAAACAGCTTAATCCCAAATTACAGAAACTTTTCCTTGTGAAATTCCGCTTTCTAAAAAAGTATGCGCCTTCTGCATGCTTCCTTGTTTAAATTGTTTTCCGAGGGACGGATTAAGTTTGCCATTTAGATATAGGAGATGTACTTCGTTTAAACAAGTAGCTATTATTTCTGGCTTCACATCTGCTATTTTCAACATATTAACTCCTATAATACTTTTTGAGCGCATCATAAGTCCAATGGGTAAGAGCATCATCATTTTTCTTACAAAATTCAACTTAGAGAATAAACCATATTTTCCTGCAAGCATTTCAGCACCACCAAATAAAAATAAGCGGCCTCCTGGTCCTAATAAGGCAAGATCTTTTTTGACAGTGGAACCTGCAACCGCATTAAAACTTATATCTAAACAGGCGCCATCTAAAATAGAAAGCAATCTTTCATGATAGTTTTCAGTTTTATAATTAATTGCAAAATCAGCACCCATGGCTAAAACAGCATCAACCTTTTCATCCGTTCCAACTTTAGCGATAACAACAGCTCCATTGTTTTTTGCCATTTGAATTAATAAAGATCCAACCCCTCCAGCGGCAGCGTGAACCAATACCTTATCCATCGGACGAATCTGAGATATATAACTTGCCATATAATAAGCTGTTACCCCTTGAGTGCACAGTGCCAAGGCAATTTGCAGCTCTAGATTTCCTATTTCTAAGATGCCGGTAGCGTTAGATATAACCTTTTTTGCATAGCCTCCAAATCTAGTAAACGCCAACACCCTTTTTCCCATGAGGGCAGTATCACATGCGCTCCCTATCTGAATTATTTTCCCCACCACCTCGTAGCCAAGAACGGCAGGCAAGTTAGGGGCTTCTTTGTACATATTTCTTCTCGCCATTACATCAGCATAATTCAATCCAAATCCTTCTGAATCAATTAATACCTCATTTGATTTAAGGGAAGGTAAATCAATGGTTTTTAGTTGAAAAGCTGCTTCGGCATTTCCATATTTTGTAAGAACAAAGGCTTCAGTCGTCATTTTTTAACTTTTGAATTGTTAATCAGTACAAATCTTAGGCTCACAAAAACCGTGTTTACTGGCTGCGTAAAAGAATTTGAAGGGCTTAGAAAATGATAACCGGCCATGGCGTGTAGCTGCCATATTTTATACCCGATGGTTGGAGTGAAAATAATTCGATTGTTAGTGAAATCGGAACGCACGCCCAATGAAGCGCCTAAGGTTAACCCAAGAGCGTTCTTTTTATACCACGAACCAATATCGAATCCGAGAACCTCATTTTGATAATCATAAGATAGCAAACTATTAATGGCTATAGTTGGTGCATTTTTAAATTTAAGCTGCTTCCATTGCTTTTCCGCACCTAATTCTATCCCAATAGATTGACCTTTTTCAACACCAAAAACAGGTCCTGACCTAACAACATGTCGCTTTTTGACTTGAAAAATAGACTCCTTTTTTTGTGCATAAATCGGAGATGCAAACATCGAAAAGAAAATAATTGCAGGAAATAGTTTATTTATTTTTTTCATGTAGTTTTTTAATCTGATGTTTATTATAAATATCAATGCCTAAAGAGTCTGCCTGCTTTTGAGTTTCAATGATTTCATCAATCGACATTTCTTCCTCTTTAGACCATTCTTGCGCATCAATTATTTGAGTTAAACGATCCTTATTAAAAGATGGAAAGACCAACTTTCCAAATTTAATAAATGGATAGAATAATATTGATTTTTGTTTTGCTGGAGCTGTAATGAGATTCTCTTCTTTGTCAAAAGAAACCATAATAAACAAAACCGAAATCACAATAAAGGTATATTTTAATGCGCCTAAAAATGCGCCGAGTATTTTATTACTGATTGATAATTTTGCAATTTTAATTAGACTTTCTAATGCGCGTCCACCAAAATAAATTGCAGCGCCGACCACCAAGAAAATAACTAAGAAAGATACGATGGGTACAAATTGTGGTTGATCTTTTAGATTCTTATAAAAATGACAAGAAAGTTCATTCGAAAATTTAAAAGCCATATACAATCCAACCATCAAGGCCAATAAAGTAAAAAGAGAAATAATTAATCCGCTTTTATATCCTTTATATATTCCGTAGATTATTGGAACGATAATTATTAAGTCAAGATAATTCATGCGACTAAAATAGGAAGAAAGAAACTGCTAAATATTTT
>CANLAQ010000042.1 GCA_947488235.1 Flavobacteriales bacterium
AGGAAATTAAGTGGAAGGGAGAAATGGAGCTCTTGCGCGTCATAACACTGAGTTGTGACTTAGAGGAAGTCTTAAAGTGGGGCGTTCCTTGCTATACTTTTGAGAACAATAATGTGGTCTTAATTCATGGTTTTAAAAACTACTGTGCCTTATTATTTGTAAAAGGGGTTCTGTTAAAAGATCCCAAAGTAATTTTAATTCAACAGACAGAACATGTGCAAGCGCATCGACAAATTCGTTTTACCCATGTTCAGGAGATCATCGATCAACAAGAGGAGATCATAAGCTACATTGTGGAAGCCATTGAACTTGAAAAAAATGGAGAAAAAATTCCATTCAAAAAACCTGAGGAATTTAAAATGGTGGAAGAGTTCAAGATTAGATTAGAAGAAAATATTGACTTAAAAGTTGCTTTTGAGTCCCTAACTCCGGGCAGACAAAGAGCCTATCTGCTTCACTTTGGCGGAGCAAAACAAAGTTCAACAAGAGCAGCCAGAGTAGATAAATGTATCCCGAATATCCTCAAGGGGATAGGTTTAAACGATACTTACAAATAAGGACAAATATGAAAGTGCTACTTCCTATTGTATTGTTGTTTGTCTTGATAGGTAATGATGCCTGGACGAAAGATATTATCATCCTCGACTCCAATGCATTGAAAATTGAAGAACGGGAAGCTATTCTTGTGTTAACGGGTTTTGGTTCTGTTTATCATGCTTCAAAAAATCAGAAATTGAATTTCAAGCAGCCTGGGTATGATTTGTTTATTCCCGACTACATTGATAAAAAATCTATTGCATTATGCAGTGAGCATTTAGAGGCTTTTATTATGAAGCAGGGACTTTCAAAATATAAAAAAATCCATGTGTTTGCCTATATCTTAGGCGCTTGGACATTAAATACTTACCTCGAGAACAACACGCTTCACAATTTAGCGAGTATCATCTACGACAGAAGTCCATTACAAGAAAGAGTACCCGGAATTTTAGTGAATTCAAATCCGTTTTTAAGTCGCTTGGTTTTCGGGAAATTAATTGCAGAGATTGCCCATACTCCTTACAAAGCGCATCAGCAACAGAATGAAAATATTGGAATATTATTGGAATGCAAAGCCACAAAAATATTATGGAAAAAGAAAAAGGAATATGATTTAATGCCTGCTCCTTCCTTTTCTGTTGAAAAACTAAATCAAAGTTATTCAGATTACTGTTATTTTTTCATCTCACACGATGAATTGTATACGCAATTGGAAAAAGTAAGTCCCTGTATCGTTACTTTTTTCAAAACTGGTAAATTTTCCGTTGACGCAAGCAAAGAAGCATGTTCCATCGATCCTTTTATAAGTTACCATAAATGAATCGAAAAAGGATAAAAATCAACTTACTGTTTATCTTGGCCACCTTGTCCTTATTAATAGCTGGATATTGGATCCATCCACATGAACCGCTCACACACTTGCTATTGCTTTCTTATTGGTGTATCTGTGGAACATGGATGGTGTATGGATTAGAATATAGCAAGAGGGAGAACAATTCAATTTCATCTTTATTCAAGGCACTTAAAAAACATAAAGGTCAACAAGTATTTGTGATCCATTTAATACTACTGACCCCCCTCTTTCTATATGTAATTTCGTGGTATGCTATTTTCTCCTTGTTTATAATTGCCTTATTAGGTTTAGTGTATTCCATTGAATTAAAATTTATCAATGTTGGATTCCAATTAAAACAAGTATTTTTTTTAAAAAATATTATCATTGGTCTTGCGTGGGGGTTGTTAGTGCTTCTTGGCGGAAATAATTATGAAGACCCAGCACTTTTAGCCTGTTTTTTTCTAAGTACGCTTCAAATAATTGTTGGAAGTATCTTAAGAGATGTGGCAGATGTTAACTTTGATTTAAAATCAAAAACAAAAACAGTTCCTATTATTTTAGGCTTAAAATTCACTTTCCCCTTATTACATTTGATGAACCTGCTGAGTTCCTTAGCGCTCTTGATTTTTTCGGATTCATGGATGCTCTATTTAGTAGGTTTTGTGATTGGTTGGAAAGCATTAATCATTGAAAAAGTTAGGAGAAACAACCAAAGTATTTTATGGACCCAAACCTTAAATATTTTAACTTGTTTTTTAATATTAATTTTGGTTTTAATTTTCAAACAATAAGATGCTGACTCAAATCAACGCCACCTATTTTGCCTGTGCCATCCTAATCTCCTCCACCATATTTGTTATTGCATGGTCACTGGATGCTATTACCCATTCTCGTCTTGTGAAAATTGACATTAGCGATAAAGAATTGCAAACCCATAGGATTTTAATATTAAGTTCTGGCTTGATGGAATTATGCCTTGTATTAATGTATTGGTTTGACATAGAAATCTTACCGATTTTCATTGCTGCTGTTGTCACGAGAACGGCACATGAATTCATAGACGAATTGCGCTATCATACAGACCGTTGCACCTTTAGAGAAACTCTTTTGCATTTGATCATGTGGATTACAGTGATTTCAAAAACAAGTTTTTTGTTTATTTGGGGGTTTTTTACGCACTACCAAGGACTTGAAAAGTTACACCCAGCCTTCTATATTTGGGGAATCCTGATAATTGGAATTATGTCAATAACCAGTATCAAGGAATGGAGACAGGGGAAATAGGTTTTTTAGTTTTAGGAGTCTTATAAAACATTAAAACTAAAATGGGGAGTAAGGTCAAATCCGAAATCAAAGCAATAAATAAGGTGATGCTTATCAGCACACCCATATAAAAAGATCCGGAAAAGTTAGAGAAAATCAACAAGGAAAAACCACAGCACAAGACAAGACTCGACAAAATCATTGCCTTTCCTCTTTCTAGGTAGGCAGTTTTTAAGGCATAGCTTTTTGATTTCCCCTTCGCCAATTCAATGCGAAACTTTCCTAATAAGTGAATGGTGTCATCGTATGAGATACCAAAAGCAATCGTAAATATTACCGCTGTACTTGTCTTTAAATTGATCCCAAAATAGCCCATAATGGCGCCGATTACCAATAATGGTATCAGGTTGGGAATCATACTGATCAGCATCATTCTAAAAGATTTATAAACCAATCCCATGATTAAGGCGATGAGTAAAACAGAAAATATCAAACCTTCTACCAAGCTTTTTGAGATAAAATGGATATTCTTATCAAACAAATGCGCAGTACCCGTTATGCGGTATTTAATTTTTCCTTTATACTTTAACTGTTTCAAAAATTTCTGAAAAGCCTCATTCTTAAGCTGAATGCCTTGGTTGCCGATATCAGGAAAATTCCCATTCATCCTCAATCTTGTTTCAGTAGAATCAATAATTGTTTTTGAATATTTTCCTTGTCCAATGATCCTGATTATTTTTCTAAATTTCATCAAGTCTCTCCTAGCGCTTGGAATAGAATAAAATTTTCGGCTGCCTAAATGAGATGCTCTATTTAAAGATTTTAAAGTTTTGCATAAGGAGTTCTTGATTTCCGCACCATAGACTTCTTCAATATAGGTTTCCACTGTATTAATTTCATTCAACACTTCTGGATCCCAAAGATCTAAGTTTTTATCTTTTAATTCAATCGACATGTCAAAAGGTCGAATACCTCCGTAATGCTGATCTAAATAATTAAAATCTTGTTTTAAAGGTTCTTTGGAACTTAGGTCGTCCATTAGAAAATTATTAGACTCTATCAAACTAATCCCAAAAACACAGATTACGATCAAGATTGCATTGCCCCAAAGGAATTTGTTCCTGTAGGTGATGAGCCATTGAAAAGTACGGCGTAAAAATTTCTGCCAGAAAGGCGCTTCTTTTTGGGTATTGATATATTTTGGAATAGGGAATAAAAGAAAGAGAATGGGTAATAAAAAGATGGTGAAAAAATAAGCAATCAAAGTTCCTGCGCCTGCCACCAAACCAAATACTTGAACTGGAATTACATCTACAAAATATAAACTTCCAAAACCAATGGCAGTAGTAATTGAAGTTAAAAAAGCTGAAAAGGCAATTTCTTTGTAGGTCAAGATCACTGCATCTCGTTTGGACATACCGGCTCTAATTCCTTCGAGAAATCTGGAGACAATGTAAATTACATCTGCCATGGCCACCACAAACATTATCGTAGGAAGCGTAACAAGAAGAATATTTATGGGTTCTTTAAACCATGACATTCCGGCAATCAACCATAAGGTAGCCATCAAAATCACGGACAAGGGGACGATTACTCCCCAACCCGATCGAAAAGTAAAAAACAAGAAAACGACGACTAGTAGACAACTCAGGATGATAAAGAAAACCATTTCTTGCATCATTTTCTCTACATATAATTTTTGACCAATGGTTCTTCCAGCGATATGAACCCCATCGAAATGGAATTTATTAATTTCTAGATGTAGCTTTTGAAGCAGGAGATCGCTTTTATTTTTTTTAATGTAATCTTCATGCCTAATATAAAGACAAACAGATTTCGCATCCTTTGAAATAAGAGCATTCAACAATTCATCAGTATGAAAAATTCGAGTAGAATCTCGTTTCAGATCAATATTTTTAAGATCTAGGTAAGGTCGTGATGATCTTCCGCCAAAAGGGAATAAGAATTCTTCTTGAACTTCAGTGATGGAACCCACAAAAGATACATAAGGAACCTTTTCATTTATTGATTTTGTAAGCGCGGCAATCTGCTTTAAAAATCTTTGATCAAAAACACCTTTTTTTCTTTCAATGGCAACCAAAAGAAAATCATTATCAGAATCGAATAATTTCCGGTGGGACTTAAAAAAAACAGTCTCTTCGTCTTGCTCAGGGAAAAATTTTTCGAAATCGTAATCAAACTTTAAATAATTTAATCCCCATGCGACGAAAAAAGTCAATCCTAGAATCAGCGTAAGCGCCCAAAAGGCAATTCGATTGAGTTTTTTTTCTTCTGGTATTTTCAAAATGTAATTTTGGTTAAAGTTAAACAGTTACTTCGCTTATTGTTAAATTTATCAAATCAAAATAACTCAGGCTACTTTCAAAAGCGAAACAACTACACATGGAAAAACAAAAAGTACATCAATTGGTTCTCGAACATATTCAAAATCACATCGATCAATTGAGTAATATGTTAAACCAAATCCAAGAATCAAGTCAAGAGGATTCCAAAAGTAGTGCAGGCGATAAACACGAAACGGCAAGAGCCATGGTACAAATAGAAATAGAGAATATCAATAAACAATTGGCTGTTTTCATCGAGCAGAGACAAGCGGTATTGGCAATTAATCCAAGCCTTAAATCCAGCAAAATTGCTAAAGGCAGTTTAGTTCAAACTAATTTAGCTTGGTATTATTTTGCAGTAGGCTTAGGGAAATTAATGGTCGATAAGGAGTTGGTTTTTGTATTGAATCCTCAAGCACCCTTAGGACAAATATTACTGGGCAAAATGACCGGGGACTGTATTAATTTTAAAGAACAAGATATTGAAATCTTATCCGTTCAATAAATATCTGTAAGAAAAGACAATACTCGTAATTAAACCAATCCTTTTTCTATCAGCAACTTGGCAATCTGCACTGCATTGGTGGCGGCTCCTTTACGCAAATTATCTGCAACAATCCACAGGTTAAGCGTATTTTCTTGACTTTCATCTCTTCGAATCCTTCCTACAAACACATCGTCTTTTCCCTCTGCGTATTTAGGCATAGGATAAGAGAAAGTTTCTGGATCATCTTTAAGGGTAATCCCAGGCATTTCTTGCAAAAGCTTTCGAACTTCTTGAAGGTCAAAATCTTGTTCAAATTGAATGTTTACAGCTTCCGAATGTCCACCAACCACTGGCACACGAACAGCAGTTGCTGTTAATTTGATATTTGGATCTAAAATCTTTTTGGTTTCATTAGAAAGTTTCATCTCCTCTTTGGTATAGCCATTTTCTAAAAAGACATCACACTGAGGAATACAATTCTTATCAATTGGATATTTATAAGCCATTTCAGCTTGAATGCCTGCTCTCTCATTTTCCATTTGCTGAACAGCCTTAACGCCTGTTCCCGTTATGGATTGATAGGTAGAAATCACCACGCGTTTTACAGAATACTTGGCATGTAATGGCGCTAAGGTGAGCACCAATTGAATCGTACTGCAATTTGGATTGGCAATAATAAAATCTTGCTTCGTTAATAAATGACCATTGATTTCAGGAACAATTAATTTTTTCGTGGGATCCATGCGCCAAGCAGATGAATTATCTATGACCTTAGTCCCTACCTCAGCAAATTTCGGAGCCCATTCTAATGAAATATCACCTCCTGCAGAAAATATAGCAATGTCCGGACGCAGTTCTAAAGCACTTTGCATGGAGACCACTGGAAAGGTTAAGCCACCAAAGTCGATTTGCGTACCGATTGATTTTTCAGATGCTACCATGATTAAATCAGTAATCGGAAAATTTTGTTCTCTTAGTACCTTCAACATTATAGTTCCTACCATACCTGTTGCACCTACGACTGCTATTCTCATCTTAATAAATTATTATTTCTTCCTGTTGATTTCATTACAATATCGCTGTAAAATTATACATTTGAAGGTAAATACATCACTATGAGGGCAATTTTCCTGTTTTCTTTATTTGCTTGTATGCTTCCAATGGCATTTTCACAAGTGTCAGATGATTTTTCTGATGGGGATTTTAGCACTGCACCCACTTGGTCTGGAACAGGAACTGACTTTATTGTTAATACAGCGCAGCAAGTACAATTAAACAATACCATTGCTGCTACCTCCTATTTAGCAACACCCCATCTTTTAACTTCATTAAACAATAAGGAATGGGATATTTATGTGAAACAATCCTTTGCTGGT
Organism: Flavobacteriales bacterium; assembly: GCA_947488235.1. GTDB lineage: Bacteria > Bacteroidota > Bacteroidia > Flavobacteriales_D > Crocinitomicaceae > UBA952. The sequence goes on from CANLAQ010000042.1 coordinate 6,844, forward strand.
TCTTCGAGTAATTTTGGAAGGATTTATCTATGCGCAGACAATGCAGACCTCAGTGCCGTTTTGAATGGCTATTATATTCAAATTGGAGAAGCCAATTCAGTAGATGCACTGCGTTTATATAAACTACAAGCAGGAGTTTCTGCGCTCATTTGTGCTGGTGTTGATGGACAGATTGTCAATTCATGCAATGCTTCTATTAAAGTAATTCGAAACAATTTAGGGGATTGGAAACTATTTGCAGATCTAGTTGGCGGTTCCAACTACATCTTACAAGGAAGTGGCAATGACCCAAGCAATCTTATTGGAACTCACTTTGGTTTTTCCTGCACCTATACCGCTAGTAATGCCAATAAATTCTATTATGATGCAGTTTATATTGGGAACGAAATTCTAGATCAAACAGCCCCAAGTATTGATAGTGCCATTGTAATCAATGCCAACCAAATGGACTTGTACTACACAGAAGCCATAAGCAATGCAAGTGGCGTATTAACAAGTAATTATTTTATAAGTCCTTCCTTAAATATTTCTTCTCTTACACAAGATGCTACCAACAGTAGTTTATTTCACTTCACCTTTTCGACTGCCATGACCAATGGTGCAGTTTATCAAATTGGAGCCTCAAATATAAGTGACATGGCCGGGAATATACCCGGAATGTTAAGTACTTCATTTCAATATTTATATGCGGAAGCGGTACAAGTTGGCGATGTTCTGATCAATGAATTTTTTGCAGATCCAACACCCATAATTGGTTTACCAGAAGTGGAATACATCGAAATTTATAATAAAAGCAATAAAATTTTTAATTTACAAAATTGGCGGATTACGGACGGTTCTTCTAGCGGTACCATTGCCAATTCATGGTTATTTCCAGGGGACTATATGATACTTTGTGCCACGGCAAATACGCCCTTATTTGTTCCTTATTTGACCACAAGTGTAACGAGTTTTCCAAGCTTAAATAATGCTGGAGACAGCGTGATTTTAAAAGACAATAACGGAGTTTACATCGATGTAGTGGTCTATAACTCCAATTGGTATCATGATGAAATTAAAATGGATGGCGGTTATTCTTTAGAGCTGATCAATCCAAATGATCCCTGTTCGAACGAAGACAATTGGAGCAGTTCTAACGCAGCACTTGGTGGAACGCCTGGACAAGTAAATTCGATTTATGATTTAAGTCCTGATCTTACTGCCCCTTTGTTTACAGAATTAAATGCTTTGGCGCCAAATTATTTAGAACTTCATTTCAATGAAGGAATGGATTCCTCCTCCCTTATGAATGCTGTTTATACTATTCAACCCAGTTTAGGAATTCAAAGTATTTATATTCCGAGTGCCTATTCTACAAGTTGCATTCTGCAGTTTAATCAAAATTTAATAGCATCTCAATTTTACAACTTACAAATCAATCCTGTTGCAGATTGTTGGCTCAACAGCACGAGTTTGACCGGACAATTTGTACTTAGCGAATTACCACTTCCAGGAGAGATTGTCATCAATGAAATTCTTCAAAATCCAAAAAATGGGGGTTCAGATTGGATTGAATTGTACAACAACAGCGCTAAAATTTTTAATTTAAAAAATATGGAGTTCGCCAATTTGGAGAATGATACCATTGCAAATAATAAAATTATAACACAATCACATCTTCTCTTACCCAATGGATATGCAGTAGTGGGTAAGGATTCTGTATTTGTAAAAGAAAATTATCCTGAAAGTGTAACAGGCACTTTTGTTTATTCAGAAATGCCGAGTTACAACAACGACTCAGGAAATGTTATTCTTATTTCCAACTATCAAATCATTGATCAAGTAGATTACAACAACGACTGGCAATTTAAATTACTAGATAATAATGACGGAGTTTCCCTTGAGCGCATTGATCCCCTTGGATTATCAAGTAGTTCCTTCAATTGGCATTCTGCCGCAGAAGACATAGGATTTGCAAGTCCTGGAAGGATAAATTCTCAATTCCAAACGGCAACCATGACAGGAAACTTTGATTTTACCAATGATGTTTTTTCACCAGATAATGATGGTTTCGAAGATGTATTACAAGTTTATTATAAAATGGAAAAGGAAGGATTACTAGGAAAAGCTTGCATTTATGATGATCGTGGGAGATTAATACGCACCCTATTCACCAATTCCTTATTGGGATCAGAAGGCGTATTTTCATGGGATGGAGTAAGTGATCAACAAGTAAAAGCAAGTATTGGAATTTATGTCTTACTATTTGAAGCGTTTTCAACAGATGGAAGTGTGTTTTTTACTAATAAAAAAGCATGCACACTAGCCGGTAAATTGTAATTTTGAAATAAAAAAAATGAAACTATTCTATTTAACATTGGTTTTGGTCTTTTCTCAAGCAGCGCACGCGCAACTTTACCAAACAAGTATCGGACTTAAAGGCGGTTTTCCAGGATACGGTTCCTTGAACGCCAAGCATTTTTTAACAAAAAGTAATGCTATCGAAGGAAGTATTGGAGGCAATCAAAATGGAATTATTTTACAAGGAATGTTTGAGATAAATGCTCCCTTGAGTACTTCTGGACTCAGTTGGTATTATGGCGCTGGCGCCTACATTGGTTCTTACAGTACTGCAGGTATGTTACTTGGTGTAACTGGAGTACTTGGTATAGAATACCGTTTCGAGGATTTTCCATTAAACATTGCCTTAGATTCGGGTCCTGCTTTAAATTTTATCCCTACAAGCAAATTCAATTGGGGCGGTGGCTTGGCAGCAAGATATATCCTCAAATAAATGATTTCTCCAGGAGCTAAAAATTGGATTAAAAAATATTTTTCGTTAGTTCGAGAAGGTAGTTTTAGTTTATCCAATGATTTGGTTTTTGAAACTAAAAATAAAAAGGATGCTCATACTGCCATAATTGATATGGCCAATCAAACTGGTTTAACATTTGGCATACCCGTTTCACTTTTATTTACCTCAACGCTTAAACTAGAATTAACAGAAGAAGAACGCCTTAAACTAATACTCTTCGAATCCTTATTGGCAGTCTATCTTCAGAACAATTTGGAAGATTTTGAAGAGGATAAGTTTATTGAAAGCATCTATAAATTCTATGCTTATGAAACCGAAGAAGGAAATCACGAATGGTTTTCATTTTTTTATTCTAAGGATAAATACGCTGCATTAGAACGATTTTTTGCCAATCGAATTAAAATCAAAAGTCAGTTAAATGATACAAATTACTGGCTCAATCACCTTTCCAATAATTTTGTCTTTTTAGATGTTATATTATTTAAACGCTATTTAGAGAAAAAGACTTTAGGTTTTGCGGAGCATTATGAGGTATCCATCATTCAGTTATTAAAAACAATTGTTTATGTTGCAAAAGCTGAAAATAATATCAGTAAAAAAGAGAATAGATTAATTGAATTTTATATTGCTGCAGCAGATGTTTCCGCTAAAAAAAGTAAAGAAATAAAAGCTTTCTTAGCAGAAGATGTTGTTGATTATTCCGCAATTGATTTCTACACATCGGATTTACTCTTATCCCATTACACCTTCGAATTAGCTGCCTTTATTTTAGCCTTAAATGAGGATGCACATACCAACGAACAAGTTAAATTGGACAACTTAGGACAATCTTTAGGTTTAAACCAAGAAGAACGAAATGCAATATTATGGCAATGCAAAGAATTTCTAACCCTGCATAGATCATCTATTAGTTTTCTGCAAAGCAACTCTGAAACAAAGCTTGTTTACACCAATTTATCAAAGCGATACCTTAAACTTTTAGGACGCAGTAAGGGGAAATTTCTAAATGAAATGAGAGAAAGCAAAGAACTCATCGCATTGGTTAAAAAATCTACGCATACCGAATTGACAGCAAAAGAAAAGGAAATGGTGAAATCGCAATTTAAGGATATTTTAAAAAGCATGCCGTCTTTAGCAATATTCATGCTTCCTGGGGGCGCCTTGCTGCTTCCTATTATTTTAAAATTGGTTCCTGATTTATTGCCTTCGGCCTTTAAGGAAAATGATGTTGAAGTCTAATTATTTATAGGCTGGAAACAATCCAGTAATTCCTTCTTCGCTTGCAGAACATACTCCCCTTTCTGTTATTAAGCCAGTAATCAATCTTGCTGGCGTAACATCAAATCCAAAATTACTTGCAGGGGTTGTTTCTGGGCAAATTAAGACCTCTTCTATGGTTCCTAATTTAGTTTTACCTATAACATACTTAACTTCATTGGGATCTCTTTCTTCAATGGGTATTTCCTTTAGCCCATCTCTGATAGACATATCTAAAGTGGTCGAAGGCAAGGCAACATAAAAAGGAATGGAATTATCAAATGCTGCTAATGCTTTTAGGTAAGTCCCGATTTTATTGGCAACATCACCATTTCTGGTCGTTCTATCGGTGCCAACCAAAACCATATCTACTTGTCCATGTTGCATTAAATGTCCACCTGTATTGTCTACAATTAAGGTATGATCAATGCCATGACGGGTAAGTTCATACGCCGTTAAATTGGCACCTTGATTTCGAGGTCGTGTTTCATCTACCCACACATGCACTTTTATTCCTTGTGCCTGCGCTTGATAGATGGGAGAAGTAACTGTCCCCCACTTGATACAACCCAGCATTCCAGCATTACAGTGCGTCAATATATTTACGGTTGCTCCCTTTTTCTTTTTTGCTATCGCAGAAATTAATTCCAAGCCATGAACACCAATCATCCGACAAGTCTCTATATCTTCATCCACGATTGAATGCGCTTCCTTCCAAGCAGTTTCAAGAAGATGCTCAGCATTCGACAATGATTTTTGCATGCGGTCTAAGGCCCAAAATAAATTAATGGCTGTTGGTCTTGATGCACGCAATTCAATAAAAGCATTCTGCAAAAATGAAGATGGGAGTTGTTTTTCCTGCATTTCTTTCACTGCAAGATAGACACCATAAGCGGCAGTTGCACCAATTAGTGGAGCGCCACGAACGGTCATGTTTTTGATAGCAATAACCGCATCGGTATAAGTAAGTAACTTTACAACAACAAATTGATGTGGAAGTAGGCGTTGATCAATCACTTCAACAAAGCGATCTTCAGTAGTCCAAATAGTACGAAAATCTGTAGGCATAGCCGGCTAATTATAAACCGAATGCTGCTTTAACAGGCGCAACAAAGTTCAATTCCTCCCAGGTAAACAATTCTACTTCAAAAGTTTTTGATTCACCGTTGGGTCCAATAAATGTTTTTGAAACTTTTTCATGTTTGCGTCCCATGTGACCATAGGCAGCTGTTTCTGAATAAATTGGGTTTCTAAGTTTTAATCTTTGTTCAATAAAGTAAGGACGCATGTCAAATATTCCTTCCACTATCTTACTGATTTCACCATCAGTCATATTCACTTTTGATGTCCCGTAAGTATTTACATTAATTGAGGTTGGTTTAGCAACTCCAATAGCATAAGAAACTTGAACTAATACTTCTTCGCATAATCCAGCAGCAACTAAATTTTTTGCAATGTGACGCGTAGCATAAGCGGCTGATCTATCTACTTTAGAAGGATCTTTTCCAGAAAATGCTCCACCACCATGTGCACCTTTTCCACCGTAAGTATCAACAATAATTTTTCGTCCTGTCAAACCTGTGTCTCCGTGAGGACCACCAATTACGAATTTACCTGTTGGATTGATATGGTAGGTAATCTCATTATTAAATAAATGAGCATACTGTGGATATTTAGATTTTACTCTTGGAATTAAGATACTGATTAAATCAGCTTTAATTTTTGCTAACATTTCCAATTCCGGACCGAAATCATCGTGCTGGGTAGAAATAACAATTGCATCGATACGCACCGGCTTATTATCATCAGAATATTCTAAAGTAACTTGTGATTTTGCATCTGGGCGTAAATATTTAATGGCATCATTTTCTCTTCTTATTGCTGCTAATTCAATCAAAAGCGCATGAGACAAATCTAAAGCCAAAGGCATATAATTTTCAGTTTCATTAGTTGCATAACCAAACATCATTCCTTGGTCACCTGCACCCTGCTCTTCAGGATTAGTGCGCTCAACACCTTGATTAATATCAGAAGATTGATCGTGAATAGCCGACATAATTCCACAAGAATTAGCATCAAACATATATTCACTTTTCGTATACCCAATTTTTTCAATTACCCCTCTTGCGATTTTTTGAACATCAAGATAAGTATTGGTCTTTACCTCACCTGCCAAGATCACTAGACCTGTAGTTACAAGCGTTTCACACGCCACCTTCGATGTAGGATCAAAAGCCATGAAATTATCAATAAGAGCATCAGAAATTTGATCTGAAACTTTGTCTGGGTGTCCTTCAGAAACGGACTCGGAAGTAAACAAATAGGCCATTAGAATAGTTTAAGTGTGCAAAAATAAGAAATATCCAAAGATTGTTCGCTATGAATAAGTAAGTTGTACTTATTTAGGATAAAAATTTAGGTTTTCTTTTACCATTTTACGAAGTAGCGGATTCGGTCGATAGCGATCTTCTCCATATGTTAATTGTAAGTCTTCTAGTCTCAATAATATTTCATTCAATCCAATTTCATCAGCCCATTTCAATAGCCCTTTGGGATAATTAACACCCTTAGTCATGGCTAAATCAACGCCTTCTACACTACTTATCTGCATAAATACAGCATCAACTGCTTCATTAATTAATAGGGCTAAGATTCTATCTAAAATTTCTTGTCCCAAGTCAATATCCTCCTTCGCTTTAATTGGAGCAGCATTTTCAGCATAATCGTAAAATCCTTTTCCTGATTTTCTTCCCAAATAACCTGCTTCTTTATACCTCATTTGTGTCAACGAAGGTTTAAATCTTGGGTCGTAATAAAAAGCTTCAAAAACGGATTCGGTTACAGTATAATTTATATCATTTCCAATATAATCCATGAGTGTAAAAGGACCCATTTTAAAACCTCCCAAAGCAGTCATAGCCCAATCGATGGTTGCGAAGTCAGCTATTCCTTCTTCAAAAATTCTTAAAGCCTCTCCATAAAAAGGTCTTGCAACACGATTGACAATAAACCCAGGAGTGTCCTTACACAATACTGCTGTTTTCCCCCAAGCGCCAATTAAAGTCATTACATTATCAATCACCTTTTGGGAAGTTTGAACTGCAGGAATAATTTCTACCAAAGGCATTAATGGTGCCGGATTGAAAAAATGAATTCCAATTATTCTGGAAGGATTTTTAAGTACAGAACCAATAGAAGCAATGGATAAAGAAGAAGTATTAGTCGCCAAGATACAGGTATCACTTACGATTCCCTCTAGTGCGCTAAAAACGGAATGTTTAATGGCTAAGTTTTCTACAATGGCTTCAATAACGAGCGAACAAGAAGCAAGACTAGTATTGTTTACTTCATATTGTATAGCGGAAGATATAGAACTCTTTTGATCAGAGGTTATTTTTTCCTTTGAGAGTAATTTATTTAAAATAATTTCCAAATTAGCTTTTGCAAGATCTAGTTGTGCTTGATTTTGATCCACCAAAATAACTTGATGTCCTGCTTGTGCCGCCACTTGTGCGATACCAGCACCCATTGTTCCTGCACCTATGATACCAATTACCTCTTTCATTATTAATTATTTACCTGTAAAAATAGCGTTTCTTTTCTCAAGAAAAGCAGCAACTCCCTCCGCAAAATCAGAAGTATTTCCTGCTGAAACTTGATAATCTAATTCGAGTGCTAATTGCGCTTCCAAAGTATTATTCCAAGAAGCATGCAAAGCAGCTTTGGTTAAAGCAAGTGCTTTTGTTGGCATAGCCGCCAGTTTTTTTGAAAAAGAAGCAATTTCCGCATCAAATGATTCCTCATCAACAGACTTATAAATCATATTCATTTGTACCGCATCTGAAGCACTCACTTTTTCACCCGTCATCATTAAAGCCATGGCTTTTTGTTGACCAATCAAACGCGGCAGTATAAATGTTCCCCCAGAATCTGGAATGAGTCCAATTTTTGAAAATGCTTGAATAAAGCTTGCTGAATTTTTCGCAATAACAAAATCACATGCCAAGGCAATATTAGCTCCGGCTCCGGCGGCTACGCCGTTAACTGCAGCAATAACCGGCTTATTCATTTGAGTGATTTTTAGAATAATTGGGTTGTAATGATGTTCTACAATATGTGCTAGACCTGGTCCGTTCGGATCGATAGCTTCCCCTAAATCTTGTCCAGCGCAAAAGGCCTTTCCTTCTCCAGTAAGAACAACAACCCTAACCTCATCATCGGAATAACATTGATCTAAAGCAGCTTGAAGTTGAAGCGCCATAGATCCATTAAATGAATTATAGACAGAGGGGCGGTTTAATATTAGCGTACAAACACCAGCCTCATCTTTTCTTATAATCTCCATATTATTGAATTTAGTTTTATTTATATAAAGAGGCCAATTGCTTTGCTCTTTGACGAATGGTTTGTCTCAAACTGTCTGGAGCAAGCACCTCAATTTCACCACCATAACTTAAAATAGTACGGATCAATTCTTCAGAAATCAAAATTTTAAGTGTGAAGACAGTACTTCCACTTTTTTGCTTTTCTATTTTTTGGGAGTGATGAAATGGTTGTGAAGAGATATAGCGCGCGGCTACTTTATCTGCTTCGAATTTTATTTTTTCAGGCTTCCCTTTGAATGCAGTGATACCAATAGTATCTTGGAAATAACTGGCAGCATCAAAACTTTCCGGAACGACATATACAGTACTAGAACATACTAAATCAGAAATCCTATCCAAAGCATAAGTTATGATATCTTCTTTACTCAAATCGAAGGAAATTAAATACCAACGATTTCTATATTCTTTTAAAAAAAGAGGTAAACATTGTCTTGGTTTAGAAATACCAGAAATAAAACTTTCATACTGAAAATCAACTAAAGTTTTGGCGCGAATTGCTGACAATAAATCAGGTAAAAATTGATTACCCCCCATAGATTTAGCAGATTCAAAACTCACAAATTGATTCACATCACTTTCTTGATCACTTCCCATGGCAACACGATCCACAATTTTATCAATGGCATTACCAAACTGCTGAAAGAAGGGAACCTCTCTAAATTGTTGAAGTGTATTTACAGCAAAACGAATAGAGCTCAATTCATCTTCACTTAAAGGAATGTCATTGATACTAAAATCAGGGTTTTCATAAAAATACCCTTCGTTTTTTCTGCTGTATTTGATGGGGGCATCATGATCCATTTTCATGGCAAACATATCTTTTTCAATGGTAGAATCACAAATATTATCACCGTGAGATGTACCGTAAAGAGCATCTTCACATGCTTCGCGCATTTCTTGTTTTGAGGGATAGGTTTTGTATTTATTGCGCAACATTCTGTCAATAATACGATACCGAATCAATGCGTTTTTTATGTGAGGCATTTTAAATTTTAGTTTTTATGATATCCAAACAACTCAAAGAACTTAATCGCTTGAGCGACCTCATAAGGAACATCATCTTCCCAATGTGCAGCACCCATCTTTATCTTACTGAGTACATCATCTGACATAATATGGAGTAAGCTCTGGTCATATTCTTTAAGGGCAGAAATTTTACCGTTGTCCTGCATAAATTGCAATAGACTGTACAAATGATTGGGTAATTTAATAGTAGATAAGTCGTACAAAGCACCATCTTCAACATTAATGGCTGGATAAACATACATTTTTACTGCATGTCCGAACCCTCGACCAAAAGCTTCTAACAAACCACCCGGTAAATTATCATAATAGCGTTCATCAAAAATGGTATTTAAATTATAAATTCCAACAATAACGCCTATCAATTTACCTCTAGAAATGGAAGATAAATATTCAACCATTTTATAATGTTTCAGATAATTTGAAATCATCACTGTATAGCCTAGAGAACCTAATAATTCGGCGCGATCCATGAAATCCTTAACCGATATTTTTCCATCTGCCGTTAAATCCTTCAATGTTAATTCAAATACGACCTCTAAATTTTCTTCTTTGATTCCTTTTTCAGCAAGAAAGGCTTTTTTTCCTTGCTCTATCATATCAATATGAACCTTAGTTACAGGGCGGAAGCGACCACGCATTAAAAGAATGTGTTTTTTATATAATGCTGTAGCAGGTTGAAGAACATTTTTAGCTAAATCAAACATAGTAGCATCTGTAATTCCTCTTTTCACAAGATTAAGTGCTACCACTCGATTGTCAATATCCTCAAAATCTGGCCCTGAAAAGCGCAGCATATCAATTTCCATTTTATCCCGAGGAAGTCGCATTACCAATGAAGTAATAAAATCATCCATGTCTTCACAATGAAAAAATGCAGCATGAATTAAATTTACACCTAATATTCCTAAAGATTCTTGTTGTGACTTATGACTGTTGTCGTGCAGTTTGACATGTAGTATAATATCATTGGATCTACCCCCTAAAGTCCGTTGGAATCGGATTCCTATCCAGCCATGGCCTTGGTTGTTCTTATGATAATTGAGCGCTTCTACGGTATTACAAAAAGTGAAAAATCGCGCTTCTTTATTTTTAGTAGGAAGGATCGCTTTTAGGGAATCATACTCAGCAGTAAGCATGGTTTCTAATCTTTCTTCGCAGACATAACGAGAGGCGGCTCCATACATGGAATCAGAAACCTTCATGTCATAAGCAGAACGGGTAAAAGCTATGGTGCCAGAGCTACCCCCTGCCTTAAAAAAATTTGCAGCTGCTTCTTGTCCTGCGCCTATTTCTGCAAAGCAGCCATAGATATCTGAAGTTAGATTTATATTTAATGCTTTTTCTTCGGTAGTCAGTCTATCTTCACTCATTTAGGGCCTAATTTGGATCTTTAAATTTGGGGTTGTTCACAAATTCAA
>CANLAQ010000043.1 GCA_947488235.1 Flavobacteriales bacterium
AAAAGAAATACTAATTTTTTCATGAGAATTATATTGATTTAAATCCAGTGTATGCCTGTAAAGCACTTGGAATATTAATGCCATCTTCAGTTTGATTATTCTCTAATAATGCCGCAACTATTCTCGGTAAAGCAAGTGCAGAGCCATTAAGGGTATGGCATAAATGTGTTTTTTTATTCTCGTCCTTAAAACGAAGTTTTAATCTATTCGCTTGAAAAGTGTCAAATCTTGAAACAGAACTAACTTCTAACCACTTATCTTGGGCGGCAGAATAAACTTCAAAGTCATAAGTCATAGCAGAAGCGAATCCCATATCTCCGCCACACAATCTTAAAACACGGTAGGGAAGTTCTAATTTGTCCAGTAAAGTTGCTACATGCTGCACCATTTCATCTAAGGCTGCGGCACTATTATCAGGATGTTCAATCCGTACAATCTCAACTTTATCAAACTGGTGCAGCCTATTTAAACCGCGCACATCTTTACCATATGAACCCGCTTCTCTTCTAAAACAAGGAGTATAACCGGTTAATTTGATGGAGAAATCTGCATTAGGTAAAAGAACATCTCTATAAATATTGGTTAATGGAACCTCAGCAGTTGGAATTAAATACAAATCATCTGCAGTTGAATGATACATTTGACCTTCCTTATCTGGTAATTGTCCTGTTCCTATTCCACTTGCCTCATTAACTAACAAGGGAGCCATAAATTCTTCATAACCTGCTTGGGTAGCTTCCTCTAGAAAAAAACTAATTAAGGCCCTTTGCAATTTTGCGCCTTTACCGCGATAGAAAGGAAATCCAGCACCTGTAACTTTGACGCCTAATTCAAAATCAATTAATTCATATTTTTTAGCAAGATCCCAATGCGGTATAGCCTCAAAATTAAAGCTAGGAATAGTACCTGAACTAGAAACTTCTACATTATCCGCGGGTTCTTTACCATGTGGCACTTCTGCATTTGGAACATTTGGAATGGTATATAACAAACTGGTTATTTCCGCATCTAATGCTTCTACTTTTGATTTTAAAGTAGCTTCCTGTGTCTTTAAAAGTTGATTTTTTTCTTTTAATTCTGCAGCGGCAGCTTGTTGTCCAGATTGGAACAATTCGCCTATTTTTCTCGCTATTTGATTTAATTCTGCGGAAATGTCCTCTAGTTCCTTTTTATTGGATCTCCATTGTTGGTCCAATGATATGATTTGATCAATTACATTTTCTACCTGAATATTACGCTTTGCTAAGCTTGCAATAATGGTGTCTCTTTCTGTTCGTATTCTTTGGATTTCTAACATTTGAATGTTGGCGTTTTTTACAAATTTAAACAAAAGCATAAAATAAGACTTGCTTTTACACTACAGATTTTAATAAAATGAAATGAAAATAAACAGAGATTAAAAAAATTTAAATGAAGAAAATGTAATAATGCCAACACAAAAAATTTAGACCGCTTACAAAATTGTTAATTGCTTTGTTGATTACTCATAAAACAATAGAAAAAGCAAGGGGTTTGTTTTGTGTAACTTTGACCATAAATTGATAAATCTATGGAGATTAAGGTAATTAATAAATCTGCGTTTTCCCTTCCAAACTATGAAACACAAGGATCTGCAGGCATGGATATTAAAGCAAATATTTCTTCCGCAGTATCTCTTGCTCCAATGGAGAGGTGTTTAATTCCAACAGGTTTGTTTTTTGAAATTCCGCAAGGTTATGAATGTCAAATTAGACCAAGAAGCGGATTAGCACTTAAAAAAGGAATTGGAGTTTTAAATTCGCCCGGGACAATAGATTCTGATTATCGTGGAGAGGTAGGCGTAATTCTTATCAATTTATCAGCAGAAATTTTTGAAATACAACCAGGAGAGCGAATTGCACAAATGGTTTTTTGTCCAATTATTCAAATTAAGTGGGCAGAAACAACAATATTAGATACCTCAGAGAGGGGTGCGGGAGGATTTGGAAGCACAGGTAATAAATAAAATATGAATATTATAATACCAATGGCCGGAAGAGGAAGTAGGTTAAGGCCACATACTTTAACCATTCCTAAGCCTCTAATCCCAGTTGGTGGGAAGCCAATCGTTCACAGATTAGTGGAAGATATCGCACAAGTGTGTGGTGAAGAAATTAAAGAAATTGCATTTGTTGTTGGGGAGTTTGGAGCGGAAGTTGAAGCAGAGCTGATTCGAGTAGCAGAACAATTTGGGGCCAAGGGGTCTATCCACTATCAGCATCAACCTTTAGGCACTGGACATGCGGTTTTGTGTGCAAAAGAATTACTTCATGGCCCTGTTGTTGTAGCATTTGCAGATACCTTATTTCAAGCAGACTTTAAGATCAACCCAGAAGATGAGGGGATTTTATGGGTAAAGCAAATTGAAGATCCAAGTCAATTTGGAGTCGTGCAACTGAACGCAGAAGGAGTAATAATTGATTTCATTGAAAAACCTCAAAGCTTTATTTCTGATTTAGCGATGATTGGCGTGTATTACTTTAAAGATGGAGCGCGCTTGCATAAAGAGTTAAATTATCTAGTAGATCACTCCGTAATAAAAAGTGGAGAGTATCAACTTCCGGATGCTTTGAGACGCTTGACAGAAGATGGCTGTGTTTTTAGGCCGGGTAAAGTGAATGAATGGTTGGATTGTGGAAACAAAGAAGTTACGGTATATACCAATCAAAGAGTTTTAGAATTCGACTCTGAGAAAAATAGAAAACTGATTGCAGATGATTGTGAATTAATCAACTCTAAAATAATTGAACCTTGTTTTATTGGGAATAAGGTATCGCTTAAAGACTGTGTAATAGGTCCGCATGTTTCTATTGGAAGCGGAACTAAAATAGAGGACAGTACTATTAAAAATTGCATTATCCAACAAAACACAGTAATAACAAATTCAGTGTTACAGGATTCAATGATTGGTTCCTTTGTAAATATAAATAATGCCAAAGGGGATTTAAGTTTAGGAGATTATTCTAGTGTCAATGCTTAAATCCATTTACATTTTCTTTATTTTAATTGGCCTGTTTTCTTGTGGAACCAAGAAACACACGCCTGAATTTGATGAAAAAAAGATGATTACCGTATTTCATCATGGCGTTAGAAATCACATAACGGGGCACTATAAAGAAGCCATTCAAAATTTTGAAGAATGCCTACTGATTAATCCTAAAGACGATGCTTCGCATTTCGCTTTAGCTCAATTGTATTTGATTGAGGGAGACGCCGAAAAAGCAGCGATTCATAGTGAACAAGCGGCGAAATTAGATCCTAAAAACAACTATTATCTGAGCGAGACCGCCTTCATGTATTCGGAATTAGGCCAATATGATAATGCCGCTGGTGCTTTTGAGGCATTAATAAAAAACAATCCAAGAGATCCCAACTTTTATATGGGGTCCATTGAAAATTTTAAAAAAGCAAAAGAGTACTCTAAGGCGATTGCGATGTTGAATCGATTTACTACGACCTTAGGAAATGACCCTTCCTTATTATTCGAAAAATATCGTCTCTATAGCGCTATGGGAAATTCAAGTAAAGCTTTAGAAGTATTAATGGAGGGGAGAAAAATATATGCCGACGAGCCCATGTTCATTGCAACATTAGTAGATACCTACCTTACCAGCGGAAAATATGACCTTGCCTTTGATTTACTTAAAGACCTAGTGCAAAAAGACCCTGCTAATGGCTTAGCAAAAATGCTCTTAGGAGAAATGTATTTAGACCAAAAAGAAAACGAACTAGGGACTAAATTTTTAAAAGAAGCGATTGTTTGTGAAGGCCCAAGCATCGATGAAAAAATGAAAATACTTATTGGTCTTCAAAAAGTGGAGGGGTCTACAGAGGAACTTCTTCAGTTGTGTAATTATATGACTACTAGATATCCTCAGGAAGCTAAATCGTATTCCATAAAGGGTGATGTGCTACTTGAGAACAAAAAAAATGATGCAGCGCTAGGTGCTTATAAGCAAGCCATTAATATTGATCCCAATCTCTATCCCATTTGGTCTCAAGTATTGCTTTTAGAATTTCAAAGTAGCGCTTGGGATTCTCTTTATGTAGACAGTAAGAAATGCATAGAAGCCTTCCCTTCCATTGCCTTTCCTTATTTAACTGCGGGAAATGCTGGTAATCAGCTCCTATTATACAAGGAAGCAAAAGATTTTCTACTTCAAGGATTAGAGCTCGCCAACAATAACGCCGTAAAAGCTGAAATTTTATCTCAATTAGGAGAAAATGCTTTCGCAATGAAATTAAACAAGGATGGTGTTGATTATTACGAAAATGCCCTGGCAATTTCAAATAAGAATATTTCTTTGAATGCCGCTTACGCCTATCATTTGGTTAAAGAAAATATTGATCTAGCAAAGGCAGAAAAAATGGTAAAAACCTTATTAAACGAAAATCCAAACGATTCATATATACAAGCATTATTGGGTTACATCAATTTTAAAGAAAAAAAATATACTGAAGCCCTAAGCTTGCTAATATCAGCAAACCAAACAAATGAACAAGACCCTAGAACAAAAGAGTGGCTCGGAGATTGTTATTATTTTTTAAATGATCAAGAGAAAGCAAAATTCAATTGGCTAGAATCAAAAAGACTGGGAAATAAAAGTTCGAACTTACTGCTTAAAATAGCAACAAATAAATATCATGAATAAAACATTTGGATTACTAATTTGTACCCTAATATTTCTAAGTTCTTGCGCTCGTGTGCTCGTTGAAACTCCGATTGCAATAGAAAAATTACCCCATAAAAAAGAGAAAGAACTCATAGCAATTATTGATAGTTTATCGCTGATTAAACCCAACTCACTGTATTCAAAACTCGATGTGAAATATTCCGATTCTAGCAGAACCATCTCTTTTAAAACAAGTCTTAAGATTGTAAAAGACAGCGCTATTAATCTTTTGATCACCTATGCGAAAATTCCAATCGTTACGGCCCAAGTAACAAAAGACAGCATTATCGTTGTCAACAAACGAGATAAATGTTTTGAAAAAGAATCATTGACTTATATAAAAGATATGTTTGGAATCGATTTGAGTTTGCTGAATTTAGAGGAAATTTTTCTGGGAAGGCCATTGGATTATGATCCAAAGAATAAATATTTTTTAG
This sequence comes from Flavobacteriales bacterium, assembly GCA_947488235.1. Taxonomy (GTDB): domain Bacteria; phylum Bacteroidota; class Bacteroidia; order Flavobacteriales_D; family Crocinitomicaceae; genus UBA952. The sequence goes on from CANLAQ010000043.1 coordinate 5,129, forward strand.
TCCATGACCCCTATAGCTATACCATATCAACTCATAAAAAAAGAGAACAGAAAAAAATGGAACGGCACGCCAAAGAAGATGTGATTTTAAAGTATCAAATCAATAAAACCGCCGATAACCTTGAAGCCATCTTTATTGACAGTCCTAGTGACTCAACAGCTATATCGATCCATTACATAAGCAGACAATTATTAAATGGAATCAATCTTCCAAAGGATGTTGAGGTAAATATTGATGGAAAGAAAAATAAAATAAAAATGATTATTAGTTATGATAAAGTAGAAATAAACGAACCACAAGAATTATTCATCATAATCCCTGAGAACTATGAAAAATGTAATTAGTTTTTTAATCATCTTCTTTTTTGGCTTTACAGTACTTGCTCAAAACAGTGATAAGCTTCAAAAAGAGCAAAAGAAATTGGAGAAAAAAATTTCCCAAACAAAAAGTTTGCTTTCAAAGGTTAAAAAAAATGCAACTAATTCTTTAAGTGAACTTAAACTATTAGACAACCAAATTAAAAGTAGAGAGGCATTGGTCCGTGTATTTGACAATCAAGTAAGAGTTGCCGAGACGAAAGTCATTGAAAAGGAGAATGAAGTAAAACGACTGTACAAAAGACTTTCAAGTTTAAAAGTTCAATATAAAAAAATGCTTTTATTCGCCTATAAAAAAAGGAATAAGACAGGGAAACTCATGTTCTTATTATCTTCAAGTTCTTACAATGAAGCCATTAAAAGAAACTCCTACTTAAAAAAGGTAGCGGATTTGCAGCAAAAGCAGATAGGATTAATCAAACAGCATCAAGGTTTAATTAAAAAAGAAATTAAAACCATCAAAAAAGAAAAGTCTATTAAGGAATTGGCTTTAGTGGAGAAAAAAACTGAACGCGAGCAAATTACAGCCGATAAAAAAATAAAAGAGAAAAATTATTCCAAATTCAAGAAAGAGGAAGAAAAGCTATTGGTTCAACTAAAGGCTGACGAGCGGAAGAAAGATGACTTGAAACAAAAAATAAACAGCGCTATTAAACAAGAAATCGCTGCGACCCAAGAAAGAGAACGAAAAGAGGCCGAAAAAAGAAGAATTGAAGCCGAGAAAAATAAAGTTACACCTGTAAAAACGAATGTCGATCCAAAAGTTGACCCTAAGGCAACTGTTACACCTAAAACGGAAACTCCTAAAAAAGTGACACCTATAAAAACGGAAACTTTGTCTTCGGAAGGATCCATTATTGGAAAGAATTTTGAGGCCAACAAAGGTAGATTGCCATCTCCTGTAACAGGCGGAAGCATTACGGAACGATACGGAAATAATGCACATCCGACCTTGCCTGGTGTTGTGGTTAATAACAACGGTATTGATATTACCTGTGCGGCACACACCAAAGTAAGAGCCGTATTTGAAGGTGAGGTAAGTGCAGTGATTAATGTTTCTGGTGCAGGAAAAGTCGTGATTATTAAACATGGTAATTACCGCACAGTATACAGTAACCTACAAGAATCCTATGTGAAAACAGGAGATAAAATTAGCACGAAACAAAGTGTTGGCTCTTTGATGTTAGATGAAGGAAATTTATCGGTACTGCATTTTGAAGTCCATGTTGTCAATGGAACTTTAATCCAATCATTAAATCCTTCCCTTTGGATCAGTAGATAAGCGCAGATTAACTTAACTCAATAGCGCGTCTTCTTTGAACATCTAAAACAACTATAATGGAGCATAGTGCAAAAACAGGAACTGCTGCTTTATCAGTGTCAAGAAAATTATTCAAAAATGCATGGATGAAATAACTTGCAAGAGCAGTAATAATACCCATTACCAAAACTTTTTGAGCTCTATCCTTCCACGAATAATAATGATACAAGCGAATGGAAGAGGAAAATAACACAAAAACAAAAAGGGCAAATAAAATTAATCCTATAAAACCCATTTCCGATAAGGCGCTCAAATATTCACTGTGGGCATTACCCATATCTCCATTATGTGTAGAAATAATGGTTAGGTTTTTTGCCTGCTGAAACCTCGCATATTCAAAAGAAAAGGTTCCTGGACCGTATCCAAATATCGGTCTTTCTTTAAACATATCAATGGCACAACTCCAACGATTAATCCGTTCCAAATTCGAAGCGTCAGTTGTAACATTGGCTGCACTTTGAAGCCGTTCACCAAATTGCTCTGTTGTATGTTCCTCTTTATTTCTAGCTAATTCCATCTGAATGGAATCCCATTTAAAGTAGGTCAGACAAATTCCTAAAATTAAGATTCCATATATGATTTTTTTATTCAACTTTATATGCACTAAAAATCCGAAAATAAAGGCACAAAAAATACTTAACCATGCCGCTCTTGTGTAGGAAAAATATAAGCCTAATAAAACAATTACCAATAAAGAAATCAATACCATTTGAATCAATGGAGTATTCTTCTTTATAAATATTAAAATCAAAACTAAGGGAAGGACAAGTGCTACAATTGCTCCATAAATAGTATGGTCTTTAAAGAAAGGCCACATTACCCAATGACTCTCTTTTTCACCAAAATTAAAACTAGCATGTTGACCAATTGTATATAGAATACTAAGAACAGTACCTATTACAAACAGCCATATAAAAAGAATTCTATTTTTCGATTCACTAAAAAAGTAAGTGCCAAAAAGCAACAATGGAATAATGAACCATAATTTAGATAAAATAAATTTGAACGAGATCATAGGGTTAGAACTGGTAATTGCTGTAATAAACATCCAAATTAAAATAGCAAACCAGGTAAGAATTATGGGATGGCGAAATATTTTATTATCGAGAAAAGGGGCTTTTATTTGTAAGGCGCATAAGTAGAGCATTAATCCAAACAACAACGGCTCGGTAGGAATATAAAGTCCAAATCCATCGACATATTCTTCAATATTAAAAGACAGTGGGGTTAAAAAAGCAAGCGCAAGGAAAGCTTTCTCAGTCTGAAATAAAGCGAAATACATCGCTCCTAATGCCAAGGGTATAGCAAAAAGGAATTCTTGGTCATAAAAAATTGCAACGCCAAAGAAAAGGCTCAAAAAGACCCCAATACTAAGTGCGGTATAATTTATTTTAGAAATCAAAAGGATTATTTTGCAAATGCCTTATATCGATCATACAATAACAATCCGAAAATAGAGAAAAGAAAACCTGCCATTGTTGATACAAGAACGATGATAAGTCGCTTGGGCTTCTCTTTTTTGTCTGCGACTACTGCTTTTTCAACTACAAATTTATGATTGAATTTTGCGTTGGCATCAGATTCTGCTTGTTCATATGAAATTCTAAAATCCTCCAATTTCACAATTTTTTCATTTCGCATATATTCCAAACCATCATACATAGCGCCAAACTTCATGTTTACTTCAATTTTCCGTTTCAACTCCTCTCTATCCGCTGGATTTTTAGAATCAACATACGCTTGAAACAAATTTGATCTCACCTCTAATGCAATGACGCCAAGATTGGCTAAACTATCCAGTCGTGTTAATATAGAATCCCGCTCGTGTTCCATTTGTTGCTTTTTTCTCAAGTTGACTTCGAAAGCAGGAATTGTTCTCTCAGCAATCATATCATTTTTAACGGTATCAATTAAATCAACAATTTTATTGGCCATGGCTGCTGCTAATTTTGGATCTTCATCTAAAACATCAATTCTAATGGATCCATAACGAGTTCTTGTAAAAGCGAAATGACCATCATAAGCTTGACTCAATTTAAAATGCTTGTTTACATCATTTTCCGAGATGTCATAATGTTTTAACAACTTGAATTCTGAAACTATTTTATCTCTAATTCTTGATGACTGAAGTATTTGAACCAATTGTTCGGATTGTTCCTCTTCTCCAAAATCCATTGCTGCAGACTTTGCATTTCGTTGATCTGAGAAGGAAACACTACTTGTTGCCGCAGGAAAAACAATAGCAGTAGATAAAAAAAGTGGCTTAATTAATAAACTTACAATCGTTGAAGCAATAGCAACTATCAAAGAGATTAAAAAAATTGCTTTCCTTTTATCCCATAAAAAACGAAATAAATTATCGCTTTGAGAGGAAAGATTTGAAGAGTCATTTGCCATACTTGTTCAATTTTATTGCGAAGATAAGTTATTTATAAGATTTGCAATAACTCATTGCGAATTGATTTATTGGCTTAAGCTTTAGAAAAAATTATTTTTTTAATGTTTTTAATATCGATTAGTGATAATACAAACAGGAGAAATAGTCCAAATAAAGCAAATATACAAACGGCTAATAACGGATTCAACTGCAATAATTGAAGCGAATAACCAAAAAGAATCATGCTTCCTATTAAAATTAAATAGGGAAGGAAGTCCTTAAATGATAATTTCAATTGGATGCATTTCAAACCAAAGTACATCTGAATAAGGGCTACTAAACTTTGGGTGCAAAGGGCTACTAATGCTGCCCCGACAGCTCCATTGCCTGGAATTATAAATAAGTTTAATCCAATACTAAATATAACCGCAGAAAAAGAAATGATATTAAGTATTTTTAGATTTCCATTGGCTGTTAGAAGCGTTCCAAAAATAAAATTAATGCAGATTGGAATAAAACAAGATATAAGCAACTGGAAAGAAAGTATAGAGCTGGTATTAACATTATGATAGAGTAAATCGAGGAAAAATTGAGCATTGAAGAGGCTAATGGTTACAATTACAATTGAACCTCCAACTAATAAATTACCTGCCGTTTCTAGTAAGGGCGTTACCTCATCGATTGAATTTTTTAATAAGCGAGAAAACATCGGGAACAAGAGCCCAGCGAAGATCATCCCAAACATGTATAAAGCATCTAATAATCGAAATCCTTGCGCATAAAATCCAGCCTCGATTCGACCATTTATATGAATGCGCTCTAAAATTACAGCGTCACTCCTATTATACAAGAGCATTAATAATATCAATGCGGCATAAGGTAAACTTTGCTTTATTATTGCTAAGCTCCCTTTAAAATCCCAATGAAAAAAGGGGCCTTTAATTTGTTTATTTAATACCGTCCAACCTACAATAAAAGTAATTAAGTAACATATGGTTTGTATGTAAACAAAGCTATCTATTGTTATTAAGTCCGAATTTGAAATAAATAATAAATAGCCCGCGATAAGAATCAATAAAAAACGATCCATAATGGAAATAATTGCATCTGTTTTGAATAGATGCAAGCCTGAAAAATGGCTTCTAAAAAATGCAATAGACAGAATAAGTAATTGATTAATTACGAGAAATAATAGAATATGAAATTCTCTCCAACCATAACCCAACATAATTGCGGTAAGGGAAACAACTAATGCATATACTATGAATAAGATCAGGCGAAAGACCATTATACTTCCAAAAAAATTAGCTTGATTTGTCGTCTGTTGTGCTATTCTTTTTGTCGTATAATTATTGATGCCAAAATCAAGGAAAATATTAAATATTACAGTAAGGTTTAGGAGTGTGAAATACAATCCGTATTCAGCTTCACCTACTCTATTTTGAACACTTGCATCAATAGCAAAAAGTGCCACTGGCTTTACCAGTAGATTTAATATAATGGTGATCATTAAATTAGACAGAAATTGTTTTTGCATTGAATTGCTTTAGCTTACTTTATTATTAATTTGAAGCCAAGTCCATGAATATTCATGATTTCTATCCTATTATCTTCTTTTAATAATTTTCGCAGTTTAGCAATGTATACATCCATACTGCGACCATTAAAATAATTATCATCACCCCAAATAGCGCGCAAAGTTGCTTGACGATCTAAAATTTCATTTTTATTCTGAATCAATAAATGTAAAAGATGATTTTCCTTAGTGGTGAGTTTCTTTGGTCCGGTAGATAAATGAAGGGTACTTAATTCGGGCTCATAGCGCAAGCTCCCGATTTGCAAACTTTTATTAATGTCTTTTTCTAATGTTCCTGACCTTCTGCTAATGGCATGAATTCTAGCAATCAACTCTTCCATAGAAAATGGTTTGGTAATGTAGTCGTCAGCCCCCAAGCTAAATCCTGTTAACTTATCCTCTTGCATTGCCTTTGCGGTAAGAAAAATTATGGGGGTCTTTTTGTCTATTTCTCTTATTTCCTTTGCTAAAGTAAATCCATCCATTCCTGGCATCATTACATCTAAAATAATAAAGTCATAACCAGATTTATTCTCAATGAACATCGAGTAGGCCTCTTTTCCATTCCTGGCCAATGAGGTTATAAATCCTTTTCCTTGTAAATACTGATGCAACAGATTTCCTAGATTTTCATCGTCTTCCGCTAATAAAATTGACTTATTTTCCATTTTTATATGAATTAAATTTTATAATAAACACGGTGCCTTCTCCTACAATGCTCTTAACAGATAAATCCCAATTAAATTCCTCGCAAATTGCTTTGACATAACTTAATCCTAGACCAAATCCCTTTACATTGTGAATATTTCCCGTTGGGACACGATACAATTTATCATATATTCTAGATAAATATTCCTTCTTGATACCGATACCGTGGTCTGTAACGACGAGTTGTATTGAATTAGTATCAAAGATTAATAATAAATCAATATGAGGCGCATTTGGACTATACTTAATAGCATTATCTATTAAATTGGCGATAATATTAGTGGTATGCATTTTATCCGCTTCAAGCGCTCTAGGGGTTCCCTGTACCTTAAAAGATATGCTTCCATTATTATTCAATCTAAATCGAGCCGCCTTTATTAATTCTTCAATAATAGCAATTAAATTAATGGACTTCCTTTGAAATACAATTTCTCCTTTATTAATTACTGCACTTTGCAAAATTCCCTCAACTAATATTTCTAAGCGTTTATTTTCCTCTGAAATCATTTTTACAAAGGGTATATATTCCTTCTGAGCATTCCCCTTGATCATGTCATTGTCATTCAAAGCTTCACAGGCCAATGCAATGGTAGATATTGGTGTTTTAAACTCATGGGTCATATTGGAAATAAAGTCAGATTTCATCTCAGACAAACGCTTCTGATCAATGATGGTCCGAAACATAAAAATTAAAGCTGAAATAATCAATACTACTAGTAAAAATGTAATAATGATATAGACTTTCATTTCCTTAAAAATAAAAGCGCTTTTTTTAGGGAAATTTATATAAATATAGGTGTTCTCATCCAAAAGGTTATTTGGAAAAAGATTGGTGTTCAGGCATTTTGTAGTATCAAATGTTTGCGAATAAGTTTTCGGTGCATCAACAAATTTAATAGGAATCCCAAACTCATTTTTTATTAAAAACTCATATTCTTTTGGTACATCTTCTTTTGAAAGTTCATCGCAGATTATGGAATCTAAAAAGTGTATATCAATTCTCTCTTTAGGGGCATGGTAAACATTTTCTTTAAAAGCTTGCAGCATTAATTCATTGACGAATTTTGCCTTTTTAAAAATCTGCTGCATTAATTTCTGATCAATTTGAATGGACAATTCAGAACTGTCTTGATGCATTATGCCGTTTCGGGAATGCGTGAACAACTCCCTCAATTGTCGAACATCCCTAATCATAGATCTTTGTTCCGTAGAAACTCCAGATAAAGAATCCACAGCTTTACCTCGAATAATTATATAAGGTTCAATTTTACCTCGAACTAAAATATTGGTATCTTGAATCGAAATAGATTCCTGGGTGGGTAATAGATTTTTAAATTCTTGCTTAATAATATCTCGATATTGTCCGCTGAAATCACGATTGACAATCTGCATATATTGTTTGTAATCCTCCGCTTTTTCATGCTTAAAAGCAATTTTTTCTAAACATCTTGAAATGTTATTCTTTAACTGTATGGTCTTTCTGTCATACAATTGAAGCATCTGAAAAACTTCAATAATCAACAACGAGATTACAGAAGAAATTAATAAAAAGGAAACAAGATTAATTCTAATTTTTTTCATTTACTATTTCGTAAGCTATGCAAGATGGAAAAACTCAACGAAACGAAAGAATTGCTTAACCTTTTTTAACAATAGAAAAATTAACGAATCAGATTTACATGACCTGTATATACCATGCGTTTATCCACTGAAGGAGACTTTATCGAAATTTTATAAGTATAAGTTCCTTGAATTGCATCCAGTCCTTCTAATCCATAAGAGCCATCCCATCCATTCTCCAAATTAAAAGTTTCGAAAATTAATTCTCCCCAACGATTAAAGATTTCCATGTGGTAACTATAGATATCAAATCCAGTGGTGAATTGTGGAACAAAAGTCTCATTATACATGTTCCCGTCAGGAGTGAATGTGTTTGGAATGTAGAATAATTCGCTTTCTTGATAAGGGATTGTTATTGTAAGACTATCCATACAGCCTAAACTAGAAAAAGCATATAAAGTAATGCTTTCACCTTCACTTACAGATCCGAAAACATGAGCTGGATTTTCATCATTTGAACTATTTCCATCACCAAAATTCCAAGAATAGGTGCTCGCCCCAGTGCTTGAATTATCAAACAAAACATTTTGATTGTCTTCGGTAAATGTATTGATTGATGCACCAAAATTAGCTACCGGATCTGCGGCTACACAAATATAATTTACTAAAGTATTTGTGGTAACACAACCCAGCATTGTAGCAACTAAGGTGACATTATAACAACCTGTATTGGTAAATGACATGACTGCATTCACCCCAGAACCAACCCCACCATTATTGGTGCTCCACTGATAGGTAGCGACTTGATTTGTGGTATCAGTAATAAAATTAACAACTAAAGGAGAACAACCTAGTTCCACATCTGATTGCACAATAGCATTTGGCATAGGATTAACGGTTAATATTCCGTTTGCTTGGTTACTTACACATCCATTAAGGGTATACAAGACAGGATAAATTGTACTTAATGCTGGACTCACTGTAATTGAAGGTGTTGTCTCGCCACCGGTTAACCATGAGTAGGTTCCTCCAGGAAGATTTGGAGTTGCTACTAAGGTTGCGTTTTGGCCAAAACAGATAGTAGCGGGCGCAACCGTTAATTGAGGTATAGGATAAACTGTAATAGTGCTAGTTGCTGGAATACTAGAACATCCATTTAAAGAATATATAAGCGTATATACAGTTGGATTAACTAACGGCGTAACGGTAATGTTTGGAGTGGTAAGACCATTGCTCCATTGATAAGTACCTCCCGCCAAATTGCTTGTACTTATAATTTGAGCACTATCCCCCAAACAAATAGCAGTGCTATTTACACTTAAAGTCGGCGTCGGGATTACTGTAACTATTGCTGTATCTAGTGCAACACAAGTGTTTAAGGTATAAGCAATGGTATAAGTTGTTGTGGTTAATGGGCTTACCGTAATACTAGAACCGGTTTGTGAGGTTGACCAAGCACAAAGTCCACCTGGTGATGAAAATTGTGGGTTAAAAGTATAATTTTGAGTGGAGCAAATCAAAGCATCAGGAATGGTGACAGACAGTGGAGCTGCTGGACCCGTCAGTGTAGTTGCAATATTAGCAGTACATCCATTGGCATCCGTTACTGCAACACTGTAAGTGCCTACCAACAAATTACTTATGTCTTGAGTTATAGCTGAATTAGACCATAAATAAGAATAAGGACCTGTTCCACCAGAAGGCGTTAAATTGATCGATCCAGTATTAAAACCAAAACATAAAACATTAGTTTGACTCGTACTTAAAGTAAGTGGAGCAGATGGCTGGGTAATTGTTATTGATACCGGCGTAGAAACACAACCTTGTGAACTCGTTGCTGTATAGGTGTATAAACCCGGAAGCAAGGCGGATGTTGGTGAGCCCCCATAGGTATACGGTGCTAATCCAGAAGTTGCTGATAATACAACACTTCCGGTACCTCCATTACATAAAATATTGGAAGGAGTTACTGTTAAAATTGGTTTAGCATTGACCGTAATAGTAGCGGTGGCAGTACAACCATCAATAGAAGTATAAGTAACAACTGCAGTGCCTGAAGATATTGCCGTTACCAATCCTGATGCACTAATCGTAGCAATTGCAGGTGAAGCACTTGACCAAACATTTGATATTGCAGGGGCTGAAGCATTGGAGAGTTGTGTTGTAGCACCCGCACACAAGGTTAGATTTCCAGTAATAGCTTGCACAGAATTAACGGTAATAGTAGAAGCAGATGGAGGACTTGGACACCCATTTAAAGTATACACTAAACTATAATTTGTTGTTGTTAAAGGTGAAACACTTAAAGTTGCAGCTGTTCCTACAGTAATTGCATTTGAAGTCCAATCATAAGTGCCTCCCGAAGGTAAGCCTGTAGCGGTTATAGATCCTTGCTGGCCTGCGCAGATGGTTGCAGAGCTTGTAGTAACTGTGGGTATAGCAGCAACATTTACCGTAACATTTGTAGAAACTGGTGTACATCCATTAACAGAATAATCAACGGAATAAGTAGTTAAAACTGTGGGATTCACCGTTAATGTAGGGCCTGTTCCTACTGTTACGCCACCCAAACTCCAAGTAAAGACTCCATTGGGAACATTTGAGGTAGCTGAAAGCGTTGCTGGAGTTCCTAAACATACTGTTATAGGAGTAACATTTAATGTGGGTGTTGGATTTACCGTTACCGCGACTGTAGAAACAACATTGCCACAAGCTGGTGTACCAACAGTTAATGTATAAGTCCCTACCGCTGCAGAGGTTATGTTTGGAATAGATGGACTTAGTGTATTAGATGTGAAACCATTTGGTCCTACCCAATTGTAGGTATAAGTTCCTGTTGGAGTAGCGATACCTGAAAGTTGAAGGGTTTGCCCGGGGCAAATTGGAGCGTTTGCAGTAGTCGTCACCGTTGGTGTGGCACAACAATTTATATACATCGTTATTCTTCCAATTGGCCCATTAACTTCTGACCAAATATTGGACATTGGTACTCCTGCTGCTGGGCAAGATTGCATGCCACTTCTCCGTAAAGTTGTATTAAATCCTAATATACTAGTAACGAAATTTGCCGAACCATAACTATTCATGCAGGCTCCCCTTGAACCATAGACACCAATTATTTGACCTGTAGTAACTGGAATATTACAAGGAATAACACCTGTAGCTACATTAGTTGCAGAAAATAATTGAGTAACACTATTAGTACCACCTGGAAATGCTGGTGGTGCACCTGCATTAAAAATTACAACTCTTACTGTTTGCAATGCTGTACTGGCATCTGGCGGAACCTGCAAACCACAAATAGTAAAATTTGTTGGCGCTGTAAAATGGTATCCCCTTATCATAGAAGTAAAAATACCTGTTTGAACGCCTACGCTTATTGCTGTTTGAGAGTGAGATTGGAAAGATGTAGGTAATAAGAAACTTATCGCCAATGCACACTTTAAAATAATTTTCATCTAGTATTAATTTTCTATCTAATCAAATTTACATGGCCAGCAATGATTTTTCGCTCATCAATATCTGGCAATTTTATAACAATTCTATAGGTATACGACCCAGCTGGACAATCGTTGCCTTCTAATCCGTAAGAACCA
>CANLAQ010000044.1 GCA_947488235.1 Flavobacteriales bacterium
GTTTCTAGTCCATAGGATTTTGCTGGAAACATGGAGGAAGATGACCCCCTTGTTTCAATTGCAATTTGACCATAAAACCCATTGTAAGGATTATTGATATTATTTAATTGTCCTGGACCGTTGTCTATGATGCCCATATAACCATCAATTTTTGGAGCATCTGGAATAGCAATATGGTTGGTACTAATAACAACAATCGGAAGGGTAGAGGTAATAAATTCAAATGGAGCTACAAACCATGATGGTGTGACACCGTAGTCATTTGTAGTATTATTTATGCCTAAGGTTAAAAATGGTCTTGCGCTGAAATCGCTTCCATTGGCCGTTAGGTTGTGCACTTCTACACTAAGGACATTAGCTCCTTGAACTAGGAAACTTACAAATTGAGCAGGATTAAAAATAAATTCATCAGGTAAGCCATTTTGGTATAATTGCGCTTCGTGAGATGCACTCGCAAATAAATTAAATGCAGCAGGTTGTCCAATAGTCCCTAAATTATTCCTTGCAATTTCAAAGCCATTGAGGTAAGCAATGAAACCATCGTCATAATCCATGTGAAAGATTATTTTTGTTAAGGCATTAATGTTAGTGATGTTAAATGATTTCCTCATATAAACACTTACTGAACCATTCGGAATTATAGTGCCATCATCATTGTCTCCAAACCCAAACCCACCCATATTTGTTTGCCAAGCACTCGCGTCAAAACTTGGTTGATTCCATGAGGTGCTGGTGGCAGCAGTTGGGACAATATATTTCCATTGTTGCGTGTCCCTAACTACGGTTTCATAATGATCAGTTTGCGCAAAAATAATATTTGCAAAGAACAGAAAGAAGAAAAATGAAATGGAGAAAGCTTTCATTTAATAAAACTAATGCTTATTATCCTAATATTAAAATAATGTTACCGAAGTTATATAACAAGCATTGTTAAGAAGCTTTTTTGAATCTAAGAAAGATCGAAAATATTAGGATTAATAAACTTAGGCACATACCTATTACCCCTAAATAATCTCCCCATTTTACATAAAAAGTAGTACTATTTTTTAAAGGAATTGGCATGGAAAAAACGGCTTCTTCCCAATAATTAGTTTGTTTTAGGATAGTGCCATAATCATCAATTACACCGCTAGTTCCCGTATTAGCTGAGCGCACCACCCAACGCCTGTTTTCAATGGCTCGAAGTCGGGCAAAACTAAAATGTTGTTGGTACCCCGGGGTATCTCCCCACCAACCGTCATTGGTTAAAATACAAATTAGATTAGATCCTTTTTTTGTTTGAGTAGCAAGGTAAGCACCATATATGGATTCGTAGCAGACCACTGGCGCTAAGCCGAACCCTTTGTCTTCAAAGTCTTTGTCTTGAAAAATACTTGCTTCAGATTCCACACCTAAGGTACCTGAAGTACCACCGTTTTGAATGGCTAGTGTTTCTAGGAAGGGAAAAATATTTGAAAATGGAATTTTTTCAACTCCAAGCACAAGTTTAGATTTATGAATAAAGGCAGGTGTTTTTTTTAAAGATAAATAAAGTGATGCATTGTAACTTTCATAATAGCCTCCCTCAAATGGGATAGATGCTCGAGAGTTTTTAGTTCTAAAAATTTGGTAGGTGGAAGCCCCGATGAGTAATCTTAATCGCTCATTTCCTTTAAATAAATTTTTCCCTAATATTTGGTAGTAAGGAGTGATACTTTCTTTTTCATTGAAGTTTTCGCTCAAGGCTGTTTCTGGACCTAAGACCAAATCGGTAAGTGAATCAATTTTTTGTGCTGCTAAACGAATGAATTTTAAAGTTTGTGCTTCACTTGAGTTTTCAATAAATTTTTCTTTGTAAGGATCAATATTGGGTTGAACAACTACAACATTTAGATTTTTATTTAGCACTGTGGTCCTCGTATCAATAAGAAGTAGAAAAGAAATAATTATTGGAGTAGTTAAAACACAAACAAGTGTAATTATTGATTTCTTAATGGGACTTTTTTGCACTAATTTTTGGAGTAATTGATAACTTAATATGTTGACTGCAATAATCCAAACAGTTCCCCCTAATGCACCTGTGTATTCATACCATTGAATCCAATGGGTGCGAATGGAAAAGAAATTTCCAAAATTCAACCACGGATGTGATAGTTCCCAATTTAAATGCAGGTATTCAAAACTCAACCAAATGGGGATTAGACTCCATATGGAAAAATAGTTTTCTGTCCTTTTATAAATACAGTGGAACAAAGTGTAAAAAATCGCCATCAACAAGGAGTTGAATATAAATGCCATGAGTGCCCCATTGACATCCGCATTCCAAATCCACCAGGTGGTTCCTATATTGAATATTAAAAAAGTTGAGTAGGCATGTGGAAATACTGCAATACCTTTGGCACCTTTTGAAATAAGAGAACCTTGAACAAAAAATAAGGGAACAAGGGCAATAAATGCAAGGGGACTTAAACTTCCAGTATAAGGAAAAGCAAGCGTAAGTAGGCAACCACTCAGACAGGAGAGTAGGTAGCGCTGCGTTCGTTGAATCCCTTTATTCATGCTTAAAAGTAATAATTAATCAAAAAAAAAGGGTCAACAATGTCGACCCTTTTTTAAAAGTTTTGAAAACTTATGCAGTAGCAGTTTCTGGAAAAGGAACAATAGATACAAAAGATCTGTTGTCTTTTTTCTTGCGAAACTCAACTAATCCATCCGTTAAAGCAAATAAAGTATGGTCTTTTCCAATTCCAACATTATTTCCTGGATGATGGTTAGTACCGCGTTGACGAACAATAATGTTCCCTGCGATTGCTGCTTGTCCACCAAATATTTTTACACCTAGGCGCTTGCTATGTGACTCGCGACCGTTTTTCGAACTACCTGCTCCTTTTTTGTGTGCCATTTTACTATTTTTTAGTTTCCCGGAGGAAATATTTTAAACTAAGCCTTAATATTTGTAATTTGAATAGAAGTGAATTGCTGACGGTGGCCATTTTTCTTCTTGTATCCTTTTCTTCGTTTCTTTTTGAAAACGATTACTTTATCACCTTTAATGTGATCAATTACTGTTGCGGTTACTTTTGCACCGTCTATAGCTGGGGCGCCAAGAGTAATTTTTCCATCGTTGTCTATTAACATCACACGATCAAATTCTATTTTTGATCCTGCTTCTGCCGCTAAACGATGAACAAAAACTTTTTGGTCTTTTTGCACTTTAAATTGCTGCCCTGCTATCTCTACTATTGCGTACATTTAGCTAATTTTTTAAGTTTATTATTCTGTTTTAAGGACGGCAAAGATACTGTTTAATTCGTTATTCGCAAATAATATGATGGATTTATTTTTACTGAATGTCAATCTTAAAAGTACTTTGTGCTCTTTTTTAATTCCTTTCTTCCTTTTTATAGCTTTTTACTATTCTAAAATCAACCTTTTTAAGCAATACATGCTAGATTAATCGATGTATCTGTTAATTGGATCTAGTTTTGGAATCTACGCCTCTTTTTACAAATTTATCTCCGTGGTGAATTAATAGAACACCAAGCAAAACAATTATCATGGCCATTATTTGATTGCTAGTAATTTTTTCCTTCATCAAGAAACCTATAATTACAGCTACAATTGGAATGAAGTAAGTAACACTACTCGCGAATAGGGCTGAGGAAATTTTTATAATCCCATTAAATAAAAATACTGCCATTGCTGTACCGATGACTGCTAGAATGGTGATAAAAATTAAAGCATGCGATGCGTCATGATTATCCATTATGGTTTCTGGAGTGTCAAAGTAGAAAAACCCAATAATGGATGGAATTAATAAGGTGGTGAAGGAGAGCGATGTTATCTCGATGGGCTTGAAGGCACTTAATTTATGCTTGATTAAATTTAAACTTAATCCATATAAAAAGGTGGCACAAATAACCGCAAGAATTGGTTTGAAATCGCCACTTATAGCGGAATTTTTCCCCAATAAAATCAAAAGAACAATTCCTATCAAACCAATAAATGATCCAATGATTTGAGCATTACTGACCTTTACCCTGAAGATGAGCGTTCCGATGATCAAGGTAAAGACAGGCGTAAAACTGTTTAGCATTCCCGAAAGACCTGAAGAGATTCCGGTTTGTGCATAGGTGAATAAAAATGCTGGGAGTAAATTCCCACTTAATCCAACTACTAATAATACAGTAAAATCTTTTCTTACCATTAATTTTCGCATGGACCGGATCGCAAAAGGTAATAATACTAATGACGCGATTAAAATTCTCAAATTGGCTACTTGCGGTGCGGAGAAAATGGCGTCTCCGTTTTCATTGAACATTCCCTTTTTCATTAGAATGAAAGAACTCCCCCAAATTACTGCTAACAAGAGTAGCAAACCCCAACTTTTTAATTCTTTAATCATTCGGCAAATTTAAGTATTCATAACTTGTTAATAATGAAAATTAGTACCACTTTTTACCACATTTATTGAAAGTATTGATTTTATTGATATTTATTTTTTTTATTCCCTAAAAAGTGAAACCTTTGTGCTGTTAATACGCTATAAGTTATCAACAATTTATTAATCAGTGGTAAAAAGTGGTAGAATTCCATTATTTTTACCCATTATTAAGCTATGGCAGGATTAGTAGGCGAATTTGAAGTTAAACTGGACGAGAAAGGACGGTTTTTATTTCCTTCCGGACTTCGGAAGCAGTTGCCTGCTGTGTCTCAGCGAGATTTTATGTTAAACAAAGGATTTGAAGATTGCTTAACCATTTACCCCCTTTCTGAATGGGAGAAAATTAGTGAGCGTTTGTCTAAAATGAATTTGTTCAAACCAAAAAACCGCATGTTTTATCGTTTGTTCCATCAGGGAGCAAAAGCGGTTTCTTTAGACAATGCAGGAAGGGTATTGATCCCGACGGCGCATGTTGAAAGAACTGGTTTGGGTCAAGAACTTATGCTTATTGCATATAATGACCGCATAGAAATCTGGGACAAGTCCAAGTACTTCGAGATGATCGAAGTAAACATAGCGGATTTCGCCGATTTGGCGAATGAAGTAATGGGTGACTTGGACAATGGAGAATAATACACACTATCACATACCTGTAATGCTGCAAGAATGCATGCTTGGACTTAATATCCAAGACAATGGCATATATGTAGATGTAACCTTCGGTGGTGGTGGACATGCAAAAGAAATATTTTCTCGAATTTCTTCAACTGGTCAACTTATCGCATTTGATCAAGATGAAGATGCCTATGCAAATCGCTGGGAAGCATCAAATTTTAATTTCATAAGGAGCAATTTTCGGTTTTTAGAAAATCATCTCGCTATGCTCGGAATTAAAGGGGTTGATGGGATATTAGCTGACCTTGGTGTTTCTTCTCATCAATTTGATGTTCCTGAAAGAGGATTTTCTCTTCGTGAAGATGCTGCACTTGATATGCGTATGAATAAAAATTCGTCGCTTACTGCAGCTCATGTTTTAAATGATACTTCTGAAAATGATTTGTATAAATTATTCAGATCATACAGCGACATTCAAAATCCTGGAAAATTAATCCAAAATATCTTGCACTTCAGAATGGATAATCCATTCATATCGACAGGAGATTTGGTTAAGGTAGCTTCGCTTTCAGCGCCAAGAAATAAGGAAAATAAATATTTAGCTCAGGTTTTTCAAGCCGTTCGTATTGAGGTAAATCAAGAATTAGACGCATTAAAGGACTTGCTCGAACAAACTGCAAGAGTTTTAAATCCTGGCGGTCGATTGGTGGTTATGTCTTACCACTCTCTTGAAGATCGGCTCGTGAAAAATTTTGTTAAAAGAGGCTCTTTTTCAGGTGAAATTGAAAAAGACTTTTTCGGAAACATATTGAAACCTTTTGAAGAAATTACAAGGCACCCGCTAGTTGCTAGTGAAGAGGAGCTGATTGAAAACCCTAGATCACGAAGTGCTAAATTAAGAATTGCTGAAAAAAAATGAGTGATAACGAATACATAGAAAAACAAGACGCCCCCGAAACTAATAAAGGGACAGCATCAAAGAAAACTGCTTCAAAAAAAGTAAAAGCAAGTGCTTTTTCTCAAATTTTGAATGGAGAGTTCTTGACGCGTGATTTTGTTCTAGATAATCTGAATTATATTTTCTTCATCTTCTTGCTTTTGATTCTTCTTGTTTCTAAAGGGTATTATGGAAAACAGGTACTTACAGAAATTAATGAAAATCAGCAATTACTAGATCAGAACACTGCTGAATATATTGAAGCAAAAACAGATCTAGAAATCCTCACCCGTAGGTTTAAATTGGTAGAGAAACTGCAGAAAAGAAATTTGGTTGAATCACAAAAGGCTACCAAAATCATAAGGCTTAAAAAAAATAAGAAATGAGCAAGGATAAACAGTCTATGGTAAAGCGTGCTTATCTAATTTATTTTGGGTTTGTTTTGATCATGTGTGTTATCATTTACAAAACTTTTGCTATTCAATTTGAAGGTAAAAAAAATATGTTCGATGGAGTAGATACCGCTATTCCTGTTCGACATACCGATAGAATCCCTCGAATGGGGGAGATATTGGATGCGAATCTACTTCCGCTTGTAACCTCTGTTTCTTTTTATGATGTCCACATGGATGCAACAGTTGTCGATCAAAAATTATTTGATGAAGATTTAGCTGGCTTGGCTGCTGGTCTCCATCGTTTGTATCCGGATAAGTCAGCTCGAGAATATGAGAATTCTATCCGAACTGCAAGGGAAAATGGTTCAAGGTATTTGTTAATCAGAAAAAAAGTAACCAACCAAGAAAGAAAAAATCTAAATCTCTTACCAATTTTTTGTAAAGGAAGAATGAAGGGTGGAATTATAGATAATACGGAATTGATTGTGCGTCAAAAACCAAATGGAAATTTATTAAATAGAACTTTAGGTTATTATAAAATTGTCGACGGAAAGGAGATTAAAGTTGGTATTGAAGGTGCTTATATCGATTATTTAAAAGGTGAACCTGGAAAGGAAATTGAGCAAAAAATTGCCACTGGTTGGAAACGAACAGGTCAAATTACTAAAGAAGCCGTCGAAGGTGCAGATGTCGTAAGCACTATTGATAAGGAAATTCAAGAAGTAGCCCATTCTGAGTTAGAAAATCAATTAATGACCATGGAGGCCGCTAGTGGTTGTGTCATTGTAATGGAGGTAAAAACGGGTTATATAAAAGCAATTGCCAACTTAACGCGAGAAGAAAATGGTTCTTTCTCTGAAAGTTGGAATTATGCTATCGGAAGTCCCGAAGTACCTGGTTCAACTTTTAAGCTTGCGTCCATAATGGCCGCTCTTGAAGATAATAAAATAGGGATTCAAGATAAGGTGAATGCCTTTGGTCAGTACCAATTTAATGGCGGGAAATTAAGCGACTCTAATCATGGTATCGGTTATGGAGTGATAACCCTTCAAAAAGCTTTTGAAAAATCTTCTAATGTTATCGCTGCAGTCATTCATAAATTGTATCGTTCGGATCCTGAAATGTTTATGAAGCGATTGGATGATTTTGGATTACTGGAGCCAATGGGAATTGATCTTGAAGGTGAAGGCGCTCCACAATTTCATCGTCCAGGTGAAACACTTTGGTCCCCTCTTTCTATTCCGTGGATGTCTATTGGTTATGAATATCGTCAAACTCCGCTGCAAACACTCGCTTTCTATAATGCAGTCGCAAACAACGGGAAGTTTTTAAAACCCTTGTTCGTTCAAGATATTCGAAGACGAGGTAAGGTGATAAAGCATTTTAAACCAGTTGTTTTGAAAGAAAGAATTGCTTCTCAAAAAACCATTGATATTATGAAAATGTGCCTGGAAGGTGTTATGACTGTTGGTACGGGTTCAGATTTGAAAAGTTCTCAATTTAAAATAGCAGGAAAAACAGGTACGGCAAAATTGCCAGGAAAGGATAAGCGCTATGCAGACGCAAATCACAGTGTTTTTCAAGCTTCTTTTGCGGGATATTTCCCAGCAGATAAACCTAAATATTCCTGCGTAGTCGTAATTACAGATCCGAAAACGGAGTATTATGGTGCGCGCGTTTCTGGTACTGTATTCGCCGCTGTTGCCAATAAAGTTTGGGCCTCTTCTATGGAATATCATAAGGCTGTAAATGTTAAAATGCCTTTGTCAACAAACTCCCCTTCTGTAAAAACAGGAAATAAAAAGGACTTGACACTTTCTATGAAATTGTTAAATGTCCGCTTTCAACTCAATAATGAGGGTGTTTGGCTTACAACTGATACACTCAAAAATACGGTGCACTTAAATAAAATGTCAACCAAAAAAGGTCAAGTCCCTAATGTAATTGGTATGACAGCCAAAGATGCTGTATTTCTTCTTGAAAAATCTGGACTTGTTGTTAGAATTAAAGGGTACGGTAAGGTTAGAAAACAAAGTATGGCAGCGGGCGAACTTGCTTTTAAAGGTGGTGTAGTGATAATAGAATTAGGACAATGAGGAATTTAAAGGATATTTTACATCAAATTGATTTTCAATTGATTTCAGGTTCGCTTGATCAGGAAATTAATGCGCTGCAATTTGATTCAAGAATTGTTCAAAAAAATGATTTGTTCTTTGCAATTGTCGGTGTTGCCAATGATGGCCATTTGTTTATTGATAAAGTCATAGCTGCTGGTTGTAAGACTATAATGGTGCAAAGGAAATTAGACCTTCCTCTTGAAATCACGCAAATTCTTGTGAAAGACACCAATGAAGCCCTCGCCTTAGCAGCTTGTAATTTTTATGATCATCCTGCTGATCAACTAAAATTAATTGGGATTACAGGTACGAATGGTAAAACTACCACCACAACTTTACTGTTTGATCTTTTTACGCAATTAGGTTATAAAACAGGACTCTTGTCCACTGTAGTTAATAGAATTGGTGACATAGAAATTCCCGCAACACACACAACGCCCAATCCGATTGCCTTGAATTCTTTACTGGCCCAAATGGTTAGCGCAGGGTGTGATTATTGTTTTATGGAAGTGAGTTCGCATGCCTTGCACCAAAATAGGGTAGCAGGTATTCGTTTTTCAGGTGCAGTCTTTACCAATATCACGCACGATCATCTAGACTATCATCATACTTTTTCAGAGTATATTAAAGTTAAAAAGTCGCTCTTTGATCATTTACCTTCCAATGCCTTCGCATTAAGCAATCTTGATGATAAAAATGGCAATGTGATGTTGCAAAATACAAAAGCGAAAAAAGCATCTTTTGCTCTGAAAACAATGGCGGATTTCAAAGGAAAAGTGCTTCAAAATGATTTCTCTGGTTTGATGATGTCCATCAACGGAACGGAATTATACACCAGATTAATTGGTGAATTTAATGCTTCTAATTTATTAGCAGTTTATGGAGTTACTCAATTGCTTGACCTAGATTCTAATGAGGTGCTTCAAGTCTTGTCGAATTTGAATGCAGTGGATGGTCGATTTCAGTTCATGAATAGTGACACTGGAATTACTGCCGTGGTAGATTATGCGCATACGCCCGATGCATTGGAAAATGTATTGTCAACGATCAAATCTATTCAAAATCAAAAATCAAAAATCATCACCATCGTTGGTTGTGGTGGTGATAGAGATAAAAGTAAGCGTCCAGAAATGGCGAAAATTGCAGTCGCTTTTAGTCAACAAGTTATTTTGACTTCTGATAACCCTAGAACAGAAAATCCAAATGATATTTTAGATGAAATGCGCGGAGGATTAAGCGCTACAGAATCATTAATTGCCCTCACTATTCCGGATCGGAAACAAGCAATCCAAACGGCAATTGTGCTCGCTCAAGCAGGTGATATTCTTTTAATTGCTGGGAAAGGACATGAGAAGTATCAAGAGATTAATGGGGTGAAATATGATTTTGATGATTTTGAAATTACAAGTGAATTATTTAAACAAATGAGAAAATAGAATGCTATACTACTTATTCGATTATCTAGACAAACTAAATTTTCCTGGCGCAGGATTATTTGATTTTATTTCTTTTCGAGCGGCAATGGCGCTTATTACATCGCTCTTGGTGTCTATAGTTTTTGGAAAAAAACTAATCAATATGCTGCGCGGTCAGCAAATTGGAGAGACGGTTAGAGACTTGGGTTTAGCAGGTCAAGTTGAAAAGACGGGAACACCTACCATGGGAGGAATTATTATTCTCAGTGCCATCCTTATTCCTACGATCCTATTTGCAAAATTGCATAATGTCTATGTGATTACCATGATTATTGCTACCATTTGGCTTGGACTCATTGGCTTTCTTGATGATTATATCAAGGTATTTAAAAAGAATAAGGAAGGGTTAAAAGGAAGATTTAAGATTGTTGGTCAAATCGGTGTCGGATTAATAGTGGGCTGTATTCTTTACTTCTCTGATGCGGTAACCGTTCATAAAAGGGTCGATTCTACTTATAAATTAAAGCAGAATGAAACTTTTGTAACGCATCAGCATGTCCAAAAAAATGGAGAGCATTATAAGTGGATTAAAACAGATGATATGACCACCACGATTCCTTTTATCAAAGGGAATGAGTTTAATTATAATTGGTTAATGGGTGATTATAATAAATCTTATGGATGGCTGCTCTTTATTCCTATTGTAATTTTCATTGTAATCGCTGTTTCGAATGGAGCCAACATGACGGATGGCCTTGATGGTCTTGCAACAGGAAGTTCTGCCATCATTGGAATTGCATTAGCCGTATTTGCTTATGTGAGTTCTAATGAGACTTTTGCCGATTATCTCAATGTCATGTATATTCCCATGGCGGAGGAATTGGTGATTTTTATAGCTGCTTTCGTGGGTGCTTGTATTGGATTCTTATGGTACAATTCGTATCCAGCCCAAGTCTTTATGGGTGATACAGGCAGCTTGGCCCTCGGCGGAATTATTGCCGTATTCGCAATCTCTGTTCGAAAAGAATTATTGATCCCCGTTCTGTGTGGAATTTTCTTAATTGAAAACCTTTCTGTTATTCTTCAAGTGGGGTACTTCAAAATCACGAAGAAGAGATTCGGTGAAGGAAGAAGGATCTTTTTAATGGCTCCCCTTCATCATCATTATCAAAAAGTTGGAATTCATGAAGCAAAAATAGTTGCTCGTTTTTGGATTGTCGGAATTCTATTAGCTGTAATCAGTATCGTAACGCTTAAATTAAGATAATGCAGAAACTAGTTCAAAATATTGTCGTTCTCGGCGCTGCGGAAAGTGGCGTTGGCGCAGCTATTTTGGCTAAACAAAATAATTATAATGTTTTTGTTTCTGATGCTGGAAAAATTAAAGCTTCCTTTCGAGATGAATTGGATGCTTATGGAATTCAATGGGAAGAAAATGGACACACCGCAGCTCGTATCATATCCGCTGATGTAATTGTTAAGTCTCCGGGAATTCCTGAAACTTCAATTATTATGCAAGAGATCCGCGATCAAAAAATTCGCGTGGTTTCTGAAATTGAATTTGCATTTCCTTTTTCGAAAGGTAAACATATTTGTATTACAGGAAGTAATGGTAAAACGACCACTACGCTGCTGATTCATCATATTCTTAAAAAAGCTGGTTTTGATGTTGGCCTTGCAGGTAATGTTGGACATAGCTATGCCAAACAAGTTGCCTTGGAAGATCATGAATGGTATGTCCTTGAATTGAGCTCCTTTCAATTAGATGACATGTTTGATTTTAGAGCTGATATTTCAATTATTACCAATATCACTCCCGATCATTTGGATCGATATGCATATGAAATGCAGAATTATGTAGATGCAAAGTTTAGAATTCTTCAAAATCAAAGGGAAACGGATTGGTTCATTTATAATCTCGATGACCCTATCATTAATAAAGAAATTGCTCTTCGAAACCCAAAAATGCAAATGGCCCCTTTCTCCTTATTACAAGAAGTAATTCTGGGGGCCTACTCAAAAAATAAACAAATAACAATAAACATAAAACAACCAATTACTATGTCAATTCATGAATTAGCTTTAAAGGGTAAGCACAATACCCAAAACGCACTTGCTGCCGGAATCGCATCAAGACTAGTTGAAATCCGTAAGGATATCGTGCGCGAAAGTCTGGGTGACTTCGTGAATGCGGAACACCGCATGGAATTTGTTGCAAAAGTCAATGGTATTGAATTTATCAATGACTCTAAAGCGACGAATATTAATTCTACTTGGTTTGCTCTTGAAAGCATGGAAAAACCTGTGGTTTGGATCGTAGGTGGAGTTGATAAAGGAAATGATTACAGTGAACTTATTTCTCTTGTGAAAGGTAAGGTTAAAGCAATCATTTGCTTGGGTTCGGATAATAAAAAATTGTTCGCTGCTTTTTCAGGCCTTGTTGAAAATATAGTCGAAGCAAATTCTGCAATTGAAGCAGTAGCCTACGGATATAAACTTGCAAAAAAAGATGAGGTAGTGCTTTTATCCCCCGCCTGTGCAAGTTTTGACTTGTTTGAAAATTATGAGGATAGAGGAAATCAATTCAAACACGCTGTTAGATTATTATAAGTTTTGAAAGTAAAAGAGGATCTTACGAAAGCACTTTTGCAAGCCAGAAAAGAGGCCTTGCAATATGTTGATTGTACTTCAATGCAATCGTATGGAAAAATATTCGGTAAAGATGTCTTTACTTGGTTGAATCCATTTGACTTTCAGTTGAAGTCAACTTTGACTTCTTTTCCTTTTCCCTTGACTTTAGTTTTTTCTGATCGACAAGCATTAGAAAAATTACTTACCACCCTTAATACTGATATTTGGGTAGATCAATTGGTGCTTATTTCTGATTCAATTACAGATGACATAGTTGAAATTGATGGAAATAAATGTTTGATTGCTCCTAATTGTCAAACTCTGATTAAAGAAAATCTCAATACCTCAGCAAAACAAATTGTGCTTTTTGTTTTTTATGGCGCTGACGGAGAAAATAAATTGATGGAACTAGAAAATTATCTTAAAATGTTTTTAACGCGATGAGAAAGTACCTTACTTATTTGAAAGGTGATCCCGTGATTTGGATTATTACACTATTGATGATGGCCTTCTCTCTGGTTACGGTTTATAGTTTTGTCCCAATCTTAGTAAAAATTGAAGGGGGAACACCATTTCATTATCTGTTTAAACATTTTATTTATGTGGTTATAGGCTTCTCTTCTATTTATGTAATTCATCGAATTGATTCAAAATATATAGCGCAAATCACCAAGTTTGGCTATTATCTAGCGCTGGCTTTGCTTTTCTTTACCATGGCTTTTGGTGCTAAAGTAAACGGTGCAGAAAGATGGATAAAAATCCCTTTTATCGGTCTTACCTTCCAGTCTTCTGATTTTGCAAAACTTGCCTTGATGCTTTATGTATCTAAAATATTAGTGCGTAAAAAGGACTTACTCAATGATTGGAAAAAAGGAATATTACCCTTAATGATTCCTATAGTTTTCATCTGTATCTTGATACTTAAAGATAATTTTTCTACAGCTGCAATGCTTTTCCTCTTGATGATGCTATTGCTTTTTATTGGTAAAGTACCGGTTTCAAAACTTATAATAATGGGTATAGGTGGAATCTTATTAGTGGTAATGGCTATTGGCGTCCACAAAGCCATACCCCAATTAAATTTACTTCCTCGTTATGAAACTTGGCAAAATCGCTTGACGAATAAAATGAGCGATGAAACCAATGTACTCGATAATGCACAAGCAATGGATGCCAAATTAGCCATTCACAATGGTTCCTTTCTCGGTCAAGGTGTAGGTGATGGTAAACTTAAAAATTATCTTCCCGAAGCTTATGCCGATTTTTATTATGCAAGTTATGTAGAAGAATTTGGCACCATTCTTTCGGTGTTTTTGATATTACTTTATTTAATCTTGTTGTATCGTATTATCAGAATTGCACTCAATGCAGAGAGTTTATTCGAAACATATGCAGCCCTCGCCATTGGTTTACATTTACTAGCCCAAGCAAGTATTAATATGTTGGTTTGTACAGGTGTGTTCCCTGTTACAGGCCAAAATATGCCCTTCCTTGCCATGGGAGGTTCTGCATTAATTATGGCTTGTGTTTCCATAGGTATTATTCAGTCATTTGCAGTGAAACAATCCAAAAAATCTAGCGCATTCGAAATGGAAAAGGAGGTTGCAGATGATTAATCGGGTGATTATTTCAGGAGGAGGTACAGGTGGACATATTTTTCCCGCTATTGCAATTGCAGATGAAATTAAAAGAAGATTCCCTGAGGTTTCTATTTTATTTATTGGCGCTGTAGGCAGAATGGAGATGGAGAAAATTCCTCAAGCAGGTTATTCTATTCAAGGACTTCGTATAGCAGGTTTTAAACGATCTCTTTCATTGAGTAATTTTTCACTTCCTTTTAAAATTATTGGAAGTATGCTCAAGGCAAGAAAAATTATTAAATCTTTTAATCCTCAAATTGTCATTGGAGTAGGTGGCTATGCAAGTGGACCAACTCTTAAGGTGGCAGCTTGGTTGGGAATTAAGACGCTCATCCAAGAACAAAATTCATTTCCTGGTAAAACAAATTTGCTCTTGGCAAAAAAAGCAAGTTTGATCTGTACCGCTTATACTGATATGGATAAATTTTTTCCTGCTGAAAAGATTATGCTCACCGGAAATCCAATCCGTAAGGACATTGTGGATATTGAAACTAAAAAAACTGAAGCAAGCACTTATTATAATCTAGACCCAAGCAAAAAAACTATTTTAATCATAGGGGGTAGTTTAGGTGCCCGTACGCTAAATGAAGCAGTTGAAAATGAATTATCATCTCTTGCTGAAAATAAGGAAATACAAGTGCTGTGGCAATGTGGAAAATTGTATTTTGATCAAATATCTGAAAGAGTATCCTTGCCAGAACATGTTAAATTAAATAAGTTTATTGATCGCATGGATCTTGCTTATGCCGCTGCAGATTTAATTATATCTCGTGCTGGAGCTACTTCAATTTCAGAATTGTGTATCGTCGCAAAGCCATTAATTTTAGTTCCTTCACCAAATGTTTCGGAAGATCATCAAACAAAAAATGCAATGTCTTTAGTAAATATAGATGCTGCAGTCTTAATTAAAGATTCTCAAGCAAAAGATCATTTGTTGAAGAAAGCTTTTGAAATTTTAGCGGATTCAAAGCAAATGTCTTTGCTGTCAAAAAATTGTAGTCACTTAGGCAAGCCAAATGCTACCAAGGAAATTGTAGATGCTGTTCAAAGTTTAATAAATTGAGTATGCTGTCTTTCGATAAAATAAAAAATGTTTATTTCATTGGTATTGGAGGGATAGGGATGTCTGCCCTCGCAAGATATTTCCTCTCTGAAAATTATAAGGTTGCAGGTTATGATAAAGTCCCCTCTGTAATAACGGAGGCCCTAGCAATTGAAGGTGCTCAGTTGTTCTTCGATGCTGATGTATCGGAAGTTCCTAAAGATTTTTTGGATCAAAACACCACATTGGTCGTGTATACTCCAGCTATTCCAATGTTTAATGAATTGTTAGCCTATTTTTCTAGTAAGGGTTATAAGCTGATAAAGAGAGCAGAAGCTTTAGGCATGATTACGCGAAAACTGAAAAGTTTGTGTGTTGCAGGAACTCATGGTAAGTCGACAACAAGTTCTATGTTGGCGCATATTTTGAATCAATCGTCTCATAAATGTAATGCCTTTCTAGGGGCCATTGCGACTAATTTTGATTCTAACCTTTTATTGAATTCCTCGGCTGAATATACGGTGGTGGAAGCAGATGAGTTTGATCGTTCTTTCTTGCAATTGACACCTTTTTGTTCCATAATTACTTCTGCTGATCCAGATCATTTGGATATTTACGGTAGCGCAGAAAAATTTGAGGAAGGTTTTAAGCAATATGCAATGAAAATTGATCCATCAGGTTTTGCAGTAGTGAAAGAAGGACTTGAATTGAAGACGCTAGCCAAGCAAATTACTTATGCCATTGAATCTAAAACTGCAGATTGTTCAATTCTTAGGTTGGGAAGTGAAGAGGGAATAAGTTTTTGTGATTGTAACATTATGGGAGCTTTCTGGCCTAAGGTATATTTAGGTTTACCGGGAATTCATAATGCGGAAAATGCGCTTGCTTGCATTGCTTTGTTAAACGCATTAGGCGTCCCAGAAAATGAAATCCGCTCAGGCTTAAAATCATTCAGTGGTCTTAAAAGAAGATTTGAAACGATTATTTCGAATGAAAAAATGACATTTATTGAT
>CANLAQ010000045.1 GCA_947488235.1 Flavobacteriales bacterium
GAAAACCTAAGAAATTATGGCATTGCTCCTCCTGAACATGAGGTGGATAAAAGCGTTTTATTCTCTGCGCCAACCGTTGTTCCTTGTCCAAAATGCAAGTCAAGAAGCACGAAAATGGTAAGCCTTTTTGGAAGTACAGCCTGCAAAGCACATTATCAATGCCTCATTTGTTTGGAGCCTTTTGATTATTTTAAATGCTTGAAGTGATTACAATTCAAGCACTTTAGCAAGCTCTTCTGCGGCTTTATCCCACGAAAAATAAGCGCTACGCTGTAATCCTTTCTTACTGAATTCCGTTCGTAAACCTTCGTCTTCAATAAGTCGATTAATTCCTTTTGCAATGTCATTTATATCGAAAGGATCAACCAAGTAAGCAGCATCTCCTGCAATCTCAGGCAAACAAGTTGCGCGAGAAGCCAGAACAACTGTCCCGCAATTCATAGCTTCCACCATGGGTATTCCAAAGCCTTCAAAATAGGGAACATAAGTGAGCATCAGTGCAGAAGCCATTACTTTTGTGAGTAGTTCTTGATTCAAATGACCTGTAAAGTGAACATAATTACTCATCTCTGGACTCAAATTTAGAGAAGTCCCTCTCCACATATTTGCCCCAACAATCAGAAGTTTCAATTTTGGATGATTTTTATGGATGAGTTCAAAAGCACTTATCAAGCGCTGAATGTTTTTTCTTGGATGCAAGGAACCGACAAATAATAAAAAATCTGCCCCATCAGTAAATTGCTTTTTTACCAACTCCTGTTCTTCCTTACTTATTGGCTTATAATTTGAATTCGCTGCATTGTAAATCACTTCAATTTTTGAGGGATCTATTTCATATGTTTTTACAATGTCTTGTTTGGAGTACTCAGAAACAGTGATGATTTTAGTCGCTTTTTTCGCGAATTTCGGAAAGAAATACCGTAAATAGTTTCCCAATATACTCGGTAAATCTTTAGGATTGTGCTCAAAGTTAATATCGTGAATGACTATAATTTGTTGAACTGAACTGAGCAAGGAAGCATATCCGTCAGGAGAGAAGAATAGATCTATTTTATGTTTTTTGAGTGCGCGAGGAAGTAAGATTTCAAACCAAATAAGGTACAATATGGGATGTCTTGCAGCAGGTGATAATACTGCCGTTGTTACCTTACTACCAAAATCGAATTGGGCGTCTTTTTCACGATCAAAAAAAAGAACGAATTCATGTTCAGGGTGATTTTTGATAAGCCTGCTTACAATCTCTAAGGTGTATTGACCAAAGCCTTCCAATTTATTTGGAAGTAAATGCCGTGTATTTATGCCTATCCTCAAAGCGACTAAAATTGATGAATATAGTTGTCTCTTTTTTCTTTGCCAATTGTGGTAGATGGACCGTGTCCACAATAGACTATTGTTGCTTCTGGTAAGGTAAATAAGTGCTCAAAAATACTTTCTTTTAAAATGTCGATGTTTCCTCCAGGTAAATCTACGCGTCCAAAGCTTCCATTAAAAAGCACATCACCATTGATCACAAATTCTTCTTCTTCAAAATAAAAAATCACATGTCCAGGTGCATGACCAGGGGTGTGCAAGACTTTAATTTTCATCTCTCCGAAAACTAAATTCATTCCATGTTTCAATTCCATGTCTGCAATAGGAGATGTTTTGTAGCCCTCAAAACCATACAAGGATGCGTATTGACGCACTGCATCTAAAGTGCCAGTATCATCTTTGTGTAGATAAAGGGGTATTTTGTACTTGTCCTTTACAAATGAATTCCCAAGCACATGATCAATATGAGCATGCGTGTTTAAAAGCGCTGTAGGAATAATATGATTATCTGATAGGTAAGCGGCCAGTTCATTTTCTTCTCCTCTTGAATAACATCCGGGATCAATAATGATTCCAGTGCCATTTTGGTCAGAAATTACATAAGAGTTTTCCTGAAAGCCATTGAAGGTGAAACATTGAATTTTAAGGGCCATAGTCAAAACAAAGTTACGCTAATTTTAAGAATATTGACTAACGAATTAAGTTAACATGTCCTGTTAATTCATACTTTTTAAACTGTTTGTCCTCATAAATTAATTTCCAAGTATAGGTTCCATCTTGACAAATTTTCCCTTTATACTTTCCATCCCAAAATTCATCTTGTGTTTTCAATTCACAAATTAATTCTCCCCATCGGTTAAAAATTTCCAAGTTTAATTTGCTGATATTTCCTCCATAGACATGAAAGGTATCATTTCTACCATTTTCATCCGGAATAAAAGTATTGGGCACATAAACTACGGCATCATACGAGATATTGACTAGCTGATTGGCTTGACAGCCATTGTTGTCTGTAAAAAACACATAATAGGTCATGTCAAAATCTGGATTTGCAATCGGATCCGAACAATTGATACAAGATAAAAATTCTGGGGGTGACCATACAAAACTACCTGCCTGATTAGCACTTGCATTGAGTTGAATCAAATCGCCATAAAATGCCTGCACACTAGGAGTTACTTGTAATGAGGGTTGAGGGTGAAGAACCACTTGTACATAAGCCGTATCTTTACAATTATTGATATCCGTCCCAACAACCCTATATTGCGTTGTTAAGTTGGGTTGTACTTGCACAGTATTTCCGGTCGAATTAATGATGCTACTCGCCGGTGTCCATTGATAATTTA
This sequence comes from Flavobacteriales bacterium, assembly GCA_947488235.1. Taxonomy (GTDB): domain Bacteria; phylum Bacteroidota; class Bacteroidia; order Flavobacteriales_D; family Crocinitomicaceae; genus UBA952. Next base: position 2,658 of record CANLAQ010000045.1, read on the forward strand.
CTGCACCTGAAGCCCAAAGGTTCGCCGTTTCTCCGGGACATATAACGGTGTCATTTCCTGCAATAACGGAAGCGCTTAACACCTCAATGAATATTGAGTCTGTAACCGTTCCACAGGCATTGCTTAATTCACAATAATAATACTGACTGCTCGGAGGATAAACTTGAACATTAGGACCAAAAATCGGATTAATGTATGCATTGGGATACCAATCATAAGTATCCGCTCCCGTTACTTGAAGATTTAAAACACCTCCTTGACACATAATTAAACTGTCTTGTAAAGTTGAGGCAGGAGGATTGTCAAACACGAAAATTTGAGTGGTATCTGTTAAGACACAACCATTAGGACTCGTCAAGGTAGCAATGTAGCTTATGGTAGTATCGGGAATCGATATAGGCGTAAAACTTGTATTGTTGTCCAAGTATGTCCCTGGCGACCAACTAATGGTTCCAACACCTATAGCGAATAAATTTACTTGATTTCCTATACAAATAGAAGTGTCGTTGGAGATACTTAAATTGTTCTGAAAGACCAATAAATCTAATTGTAAGGTATCAGAGCCACAACTATCTGAGATGACTACAGTAAATGTTGTATTACTATAAATTGTTGCAATAGGGTTGGGAATATTTGGATTATCCAACACTCCAGCAGGAGACCAAAGATAATTACTGCCACCAAAAGCATCCAATTGGTAACTTTGACCTGGACAAATCTCACTTGGAGGAAGTGTTACTCCTCCTTGAAAATCTCCAATATTAACAGTGAAATTTGCAGTGTCAGGTGTAAAACAACCAATAGAATCAGAAACAATTAATTGCACATTATAAATCCCAGGGTTGGTATAATAATGAGTCGGTTGGAAAGCATTTGAACTCCCACCATCACCAAAATTCCAAGCAAAAGTATTACCGTTTTGACTGGTATTATTAAAAATAACAGGTAAAGGAATACAAATTAACGGTGAAGGCTGAGCAACTATTGCGGTAATCGTGCTTAACTCAAATTTGAAACAGGCTAAATTGCAATTTGGACTAGGATTTTGAGGAGACCAACTTCCAGGAGTAGAGGTAAACCCAAAATTATTACCTCCGCAAGCGCCACAAACAGCATGGTAGATTCTTCCTGATTTATCGAATCGACTTGTTCCTCCATCCACATGATTGGAACTTCCGGTTTGTCCGCCCATGAATGTTGCGTACTTTAAACTGGCCGCATCTTGACCAAAAACAGATAGGTAAAAATTATTCCCATTGGTGATAGTTTGATAACCATTTGTGGTACATTGAAATCCATTGGTAGTAGAATTTAACGCTTGACTTACACTTGGATTGGCATTTAATACGCCTCCCCATCCTGAAATATAGATGTCAAAACAATCGGAAATTAAAAATGCAGTTGGTGAAATTTCCACATGTCCAGATCCTGCACCAAACATGGTGGACCAATTAATAGTAGATAGTGTGGCATCATATTTCCTAATAAATTGTCCTGAGTTTATGTTCCCGTAACAACCGGGCGTAATTGGCCATGCAGATTCCGTTTGTCCGTAAACATAAACACTTCCGTTTAAATCTGTTCTTACGAAGTAAGTTTGATCGTATTCACCCAAACCCATGAATGTAGCATTCATTAAAGTTCCGCTAGATGGATTCAATCGAATAGCATACCCGTCGCTCAAACCGCCATTAAAAGTGTTGTCATTGCCCATTGCTGAGGTAACTCCCGGGAAATTTGGAGATGTTGTCCCGCCAGCAATATACAATGCCCCAGCTGAAAAGTCAATCGAATTTCCAGATTCCATTCCGCTTCCTCCAAAATAGGTGCTCCATTGTAAGGTACTCAAGAGGTTATTAAATTTAAAAATCACCGCGTCTTGAGTGCCATTCAAAATGGCTGAATATCCAGAAACAGTAGGGAAGTTTGTGGAGGCAGTGGTACTAGCAATATAAACATTCCCGCTTGGATCTAAAATAATTTCCCCTCTGAATTGATCTCCATAATTGTAGTGCAGCGCATTGGTATTGAGTCCATCGATACCTGATCCACCAATATAAGTTGAGGCCAATAAACTGGTTCCGTTCGCACTTAATTTTGCAACATAGATATCTGAACCATTAAATTCAAGCGAATTTTCTAAAGCATAGGCACCCCCATTAAAAGTGTTGTCATAACTATTTCCGGCCATCGGGAAATTACTAGAAGAAGTGATTCCGTAGATAAATAAATCACCGTTAGGCGCTGCTACAATACTGTGTGGAGTTTCATTTCCACTGCCACCTAAATAGGTTGAATAGAGTAGGGCAGTTCCATTGGAATTAAACTTGGTTATCCCTATGTCCATAGGAAAACTTCCCGTCCCGGAATTAAAACTAGGATCATAAGCACCAGTAGTTGTTGGATAACCAGTTCCAAATGCAATGCCTCCTCCAAATAAATTACCGGCCAAATCAGGCGTTGCGGTGAAGCCCCAATTGTCTGTAGTTGATCCAGAAAATGTGGAGAAGGTTAAACTAGGATCTATAAATAACATTTCATCTTTTGCATATCCTTTTGGAAAAACAAAAGAGATTTCTCTCGAGTTGATTTCGAAAGCACTTATAACTTTTGTTTTTTTACCATTTGAATTGATGGTCCAAGCGATGGGTTTAGAATGAATTATTTCACCTAAACTATGCAGAATATGTAAGGCGCCAGAAGCATCAAGAAATACAGAATCAGCGCCTTTAAATGAATATTTTATCTGCTCTACATTGGCATAAGCATCCAATTTGAAATTATAGGATAATTGTCCGTTTTCACCCAAATAATACAAATCGATTCCAGGGTAGAAATCTTTTTTCTCGACTCTTTTTACACTATAAATATTTGATTTCCATTTAGATTTTTCAGCTCCAATAAAGAAATTAGAATAATGGGAAGAGGAATCTCTTTCTGAACGAATTCCGAGTGCATTGGCCCCGATAAAGTTTTGAAAAATAGCATGTGCTTTTGGCTTTTCTGTCTCCTCAATATCTTCCTCATGTGGATGGTGCATTTGATTGCTGAGGTGGTAACAGATTCCAGTAGGTAAAAGAAGTAATTTACCTTGATTAATATCAACGCTATATTCAATCCGCTCATCCCACTGACCTTTATTTGGTGTGATCCAAATATCTTGTCCGAAGCTACAAGCGAAATTGAAAATGAAAAATATTAAAAGTAGTTTCTGCACGCTTTAGCTAAATTACAGCGATTTGTTAGATTTTACTATTTCTTTAACTCAATTTTCTACTTTAAGTTGCCTAAAAAGTCAGAATTAAATCATACTTTTAATGCTTTAAAAAGATATTAATTCGTTTATTTGTTTTCTTATTTCGACAATTATGAAAAGAATTTTCCTCTCCACTTTTGCGCTTTTTATCTCCTTTATTGCATTCAATCAAAATTATTCACGCGTTAAAGTTTACGCTAATGCTTTTGAGTTGGATCGTTTAAGTCAACATGGTGTTACTGTAGATCATGGAATTAGGAAAGAAGGAGTCTTTTTTATCTCAGATTTTTCTAAAAGAGAAATTGAAATCATGCAAGAGCAAGAATATAAATATGATATTCTAATTGAAGATGTTGAAGCATATTATATTGATCTATTAAAGGACAAATCCCCATCTCAAGAATTAAAAAATGCAACATGTTCTAGTGCAGGAGGAGGAACTGGAGGGTATTCAGCTCCCGTGACACCTACTAATTTCAATCTAGGAACCATGGGAGGTTACTTGAAATATACTGAGATGCTTGCCGAGTTAGATGCTATGGTGGCGCAATACCCAAATTTAATTACTGCGAAAGCACCGATCTCTACTTTTTTAACTTTTGAAAATCGTCCGATTTATCAGGTGAAGATTTCGGATAATCCCAATACAAACGAGACAGAACCTAAAATTCTCTACACTGCTATTCATCATGCAAGAGAACCTATGAGTTTGATGGAAACCATATTTTTTATGTGGTATGTACTTGAAAATTATAACACAAGCGCAGAAATTGCTTATTTGGTTAATAATACTCAAATGTACTTTGTTCCATGTATTAATCCTGATGGATATATTTATAATGAAACTACTAATCCAAATGGTGGTGGTATGTGGAGAAAGAATAGAAGAAACAATGGAGGTGGGGTTTATGGAGTTGATTTGAATCGCAATTATTCTTATGGTTGGGGAACAACTGGAACTTCAACGAATACTAGTAATGATACTTATTGTGGAACAACCGCTTTTTCAGAGCCCGAGACTCAAGCCATGCGTTGGTTGGTTCAAAATAATAATTTTGAGATGGCTTTTAATGCACATACTTATGCAAAAGCCATCCTATTTCCAATTGGAACTACATCAGCTGAATTTGCACCGCATCACAATTATTTTCAAGCGCATACCGATCATATGGTGGAATATAATGGTTATACCTCAATGAAGAGTTCTGGACTTTATCCTGCTTCAGGAGATTCTGATGATTATATGTATAAAGTAGATATAGGTGTTGGTCAAAAAGACACGATATTTGTTCATACTCCGGAGGTAGGTACTGCTTTTTGGCAACCACAGTCTCAAATTATTTCTACCTGTCAAGAAATGGTTTTTCCAAATCTTATCTTGGCGCATTTATCAAAAAATTATACCATTGTTAAAGACACGGATCCTAATATGATTGGTACCTTAAGTGGAAACTTCAATCATTCAGCGCGTCGTTTAGGTCGCGAAGCTGGTCCTGTGACCGTTTCAATTCAACCCTTATTGAATATCGTCACTGTTGGAACAGCTGTTGTTTATAATTTAGCGCAAACGCAAACTTCAACAGGAGCCATCTCCTATACCTTAAATCCAGCGATTCAAATTGGAGATCAAATTAAATATATTTTGATGACAGACAATGGTTTATGGGTAAAAAAGGACACCATTATTAAGACCTATGGTTCATTGACAGTTCAAGCCATTGAAGATGCTACAACCGTTACCAATTGGACAGGCAACTGGTCTACAACTACTTCAACATTTGTTTCTGCAAGCAAGTCTTTCACAGATTCACCGACAGGAAATTATTCAAGTAATACAACTAAAACTTACACCTATGTTCCAACAATCGATTTAAGCAATGCTGCTGCAGCAATGATTTCATATTATGCAAAGTGGGCCATAGAAGCAGATTATGATTACACGCAATTTCAAGTGTCTGTTGATGGTGGAACTACCTGGATAGGACAATGTGGAAATTATACGGTTAATGGAACCAATGCTAATGGTAGTGTGCAACCCAACAATCAACCTGTATACGAAGGAACTCAAAGTACTTGGGTTTTGGAGGAAATTAATTTAAGCGATTATATTGGTCAAGTGATTAAAGTGAGGTTTGTTCTGAAGTCGGACGGTGGTACCAATATGGATGGATTTTATTTTGATGATTTTAAGGTAATGTATAATATCGCTCAAGCACCTGTTGCACCAGTAGCCTCTTTCTCCTTGAGTTCTTCAACCATATGCCAAGGAACAGCAATTACTTTTAATGATTTAAGCAGTAACAATCCAACAGCTTGGAGTTGGGACTTTGGAGACAACAATACATCTAATTTTCAAAATCCAAATTATTCCTATTCAGTATCTGGAAACTATGTTGTAGTGCTTACAGTAACCAATGCAGCAGGAACAAGTAATTATTCTATGAACATTACGGTTCAGGCTCCTCCTGTAGTTTCGATATCATCAGCGACAGGTAGTAATTTGGTTTGTGTTACGGATGCTGCGGTTCAATTGACTTCCAATCAAGTGGGCACCATTTTCTCTGGAGTTGCGGTTACAGGTGATCAATTCTATCCAGGAGTTGCTGGTATTGGTCAGTTCTCAATAACTGGAACTTATACCGATGTAAATGGATGTATTGGAACTGGATTTATTACCATGACCGTACAAGATTGTGCTTCTATAGATAATTTAAGTTACCAAGGGGTGAAGGTTTCTCCCAATCCTAATAATGGAAGCTTCGATATCAGTGGAATGGAAATTAATCAGGAAATTGAAGTTTATGACTTAAACGGAAAATTAATCCTAAGTACCTTTGCAAATGCAACAACAGTAACTATTGATTTGCCGCCAGTGCGTACAGGGATTTATTATCTACGAACTACCAAAAACGGAAAAGTAGGTCAATTGAAATTCGCTGTGATTTAATTTCCATTAAAAGCGAAAATTACCTTAATTTTGCGGCCTTGACTTCGTAGTTCAACGGATAGAATAGAAGTTTCCTAAACTTTTGATCTAGGTTCGATTCCTAGCGAGGTCACTAAAACAGAGCGAGCGTGTAGAGCGAGAGCGATGACTGCAAACCTTCGCCTTGCGAAGCTTGAAAAGCCAAGCAGGACTCATTCTTATGAAAAATCTTTCAATTTTGACAAGTCTTCTGAAAGTTGAAGAAATTATTTTAAATTTTGTTTATCACATGTTAATTCCTTAGTTTTAAGTGACTAAACTTATTTCTATGAAAATCAAGATCATCTTATTTTTCAGTTGTATCACACTGAATTTTTTCATTTTCGCACAGCCCTGTAATTTAATATTAACCACCGCTTTGAATAATTCTATGGGTGGAGGAGCGAATGGAAGTATTACTTTAACAGTGGGTGGTGGAACAGCTCCATATACCTTTCTTTGGAGTAATGGTGCGACTACCCAAAATTTGAATATGTTACCGCCTGGATGTTATAATGTAATTGTTATAGATGCGGTAGGTTGTTCTGCTAGTTCGACAACTTGTATAAGTAACCTCGCAGGACCTATCTTATATTCTAATTCTAATCCTGTGAGTTTATTCACTGCTGTTAATGGTGGATTTACTCCACAATGGGTTTGTGCAAATCAAACACTTCAGACCGATGGTGGAATCATGAAGATCTACTTGGAGTCTGGCGCTACCATGATTACAGGGGGAGGTATTGATACCGTTTATGCAAAAAGTGGCTCAACCATTTCTATGAGTGGTGGTATCCATGTGATTTATCATGAACCAGGAGTAATCTTAAATATGAGTGGCGGTATTCCAACGCTTTATCTTTGCCCTAGTTTGGTTTTTAATTATTCTCAAGCACCTGCAAATGGATGTGTTGTAGTACCAAATTGCAATTTAACTGCGAGTACTACAAGTACTTACATTCCATGTAATGGCCAAAGTTCAGGATCAATAAATCTTTCTACCGCTGGGGCTGTTGCACCAGTAAGTTATCAATGGAGCAATGGCGCAACAACTGAAGATTTAGTTAACATTCCTGCTGGCACCTATACAGCAACAATAACTGATGCGAATGGATGTATTGTTTCACAATCAGCAGTTGTTTCTCAACCTGCAGCGTTTGTTGCTTCTGCTTCCGTTGTAAGTCCAATACCATGTTTTGGAAGCACCGGAACTATACAGTTAACTGGGACGGGTGGCACAGCTCCTTATCTTGGAACTGGTTTAATGACGGTATACGCGGGAACTCAAAATCATAGTATTACAGATGCCAATGGTTGTAGTGCTCAAACAACCATTACCATTACCCAACCTAGTTTGATAACAACTGTAACTAATACCACAGATGAAATGATGTTTTTTGATGGAACCGCTTCTGTAGTTGTAAATGGAGGGACAAGTCCTTATACTTATTTATGGTCACCTGGTGGCGCAACTACCCCGGATATAACAGGATTGGCTTTTGGGTCCTATACAGTTACCATTACCGATGCCTTTGGTTGTATTGAGACAGCCATTGCTAATGTTGGTTCTCAAGTAGGAATTACATCACTTGAATCTGCTTCCACTTTGGTTATTTATCCAAATCCTAGTGCTGATTTATTTAATATTTCTATCCAAGAACATTTTATGGCTCAGCAGATCTTTGTTTATACTACTGAAGGAAGGTTGTTGAATTCATTCAATGTTTATGATAATGAAGTACATATTATTGATGCAAGTAATTGGACTGCTGGACATTATATCTTAAAGATTATTGGAGAAAATGGTTTAATTACGGTACCCATGATAAAGAAGTAGTAGAAAGCATTGTACAGCTGAGTGTTTTGAATTGGGCTTTCTATTAATAATCCAAGTCAAATGACCATTAAATAGAATATATTATTAAGCAAATATTATTTTTTCATAGCGCAAAGGCATCTTAATTTGATTTTTAGCGTTAATTCCATTAACTTTGTTTAAAGCGACTTAAATTATTAACTATGATGAATCGAATTGCTAGAATTTTAGGGGCAATTGCCTTATTGATCTCTGTTTCTTCTTGTATTGAACATGAAGTAATTCCACCTCCAGTGAATACAGTTGATTTGAATTGTTCTTTTAGTGGTTATGTTCAAGGAACTCAAGTTGAATTCACTCAAAATGTTAATGGTTATAAAGGATATACAGGTCTAGATGAATATATTGCACCTTCACCACTTCCTTCAAGACGCGTATACATGTCAGAGATTACCTCTGCTTCAGATATGAGAGCTATTCGTGTAAAATTCGGTTCATTGAATTGGGATGCTGCTGCTAATACAGAGCCAACACTTACCATGTTTAATGATTTTCATACTGCATCTGCAATCAATAATCAGATCTTTTCTAATCAAGGTTTGTCTGGTTTAGAAGTTACTTATACAGATATGAATAGTGCTATCTGGAGTTCAAAGCAGAATAATCCTATGCCACAGACTTTGGCTTTTTCAAACATTAAACAACAATCAGACAATACCGGAGATTACTCTATGTTTGATTGTACTTTCTCTTGTTATGTATATAGAACCAATCCCTTGACAAGTACTGTGGATTCACTCTATGTTCAAAACGGAAAGTATTCTGGTTGGTTTAAAAAATAATATTGCCGTCTAATGGCATTTTAATAGCGTCATGAACCGATTGAAAATTGCCATCATTGGAGATTATAATTTTACTTTCAATGCCCATCATGCAACGAATTTATCCTTAGACCATGCTTCTGCATTTTTGGAATTAGAAATCAATTACTATTGGATTAAAGTGGGTGAAGCCGCCCAACAAAAACCCATTTATTACGATCAATACGATGCCTTCTGGATTGCTCCAGGGCCTTACCAAAATCCATTTTATTTGAATGGAATCTTCAAAAGACTTCTCGACCTTAAAAAGCCGGTTTTAATTACTGGAGAATCTTTTAAATTGATCTTAGAATATCTCATTGCCTTTCATCAGCTCAATGGAACAGGGGAGAAATTAATTTCGGAAAATTTAACTACAGGTCCTTACTTTGAAAAGATTGAGATTCTTCCAAATTCAAAAGCCTTTAGTAAATTGTATGAGAATTTTACGCTCACAGAATTGTCTGCCACACGCTACAGTCTATATCCAAAATTGATTCAAGAATTATCAGGTTCCTGGATTGATATTGAAGCTCTAAATCAATTTGAAGATCCTGAAATATTCAGCATGAAGGAAAAAATGTTTTTTGTAGCCTGTGCATTTTATCCTCAAGTATCCTCTACTCGAGATATTCCTCATCCAATTATTTATACTTTTTTGAAAAGTGCTATTGAAGCTCAAGCCTTAGCAAGCAACTAATACACCTTCATTAGTATAATACAAAAAGGAATCGACCGGTAAGTGCATCATTTCTTCTAGCAGCTTTTTATAAGCAGAAATTTGCTGCTGATCTTTATCTTTTCTTAACCCGGTTTTGAAATCAATCACCACGATCTTATCTGCATAGATAAATAATTTATCGGGTCGCTTGGTTTCTGATGCTGAAACTAAAATCCAAGGTTCACTTTTTGTCTTTATAGAACGGTCAACCAAGTCTTGGTATTGAATATTATTTAGCAAAGTAGTAGCTTTTGCCCTTAATAAAGGCTCTAATTCTCTAGTGATTTGCCCTGTTTCCAATAAACTTTCTATTGCCTGATCCAATTCTTCTAGTTTATTTACCTGAGCAAGTAAAAGGTGAAACTGGTTTCCAAATTTAACTTCTTCTGAAGGGTCTCTTTGATTTACATCTCTCAATACAATTTGAGGAAACCACAGTCGGTCTGTATGTTCTATGGGTTTGTAAAAAGAGTCTTTGTCAATTTCTTTTTCTATTTTTAATTGAGGCGTCCCAGCTTGGTATATGATTTGTCCATCTGTTTCTGTGACACCCTCCTGCATCGATCCTAATGCCCTATTGACCATCGCGCCAAATTCCTTTTTCTTGTAGTAATTAAAGGCATATAAACGATCTTCTGCGCGGGTTAAAGCAACATAACACATATTCATTTTGTCGGTAACAACGAGTTCTTGTTCGATCATGGAATAATCTTTTACCGCTTTAATTTTACTATTGGGACTAATATTTTTATAAAGCACTTGTTCCCCAGCATCTATAAGATATTTATTGAAACTAATTGGACTTAAGTGAAAGTCTAATTGAGGGATAATTACAACCGGAAATTCTAAACCTTTTGATTTATGAATGGTCATAATTTGAATCGCATCTCTTGATGATGGAAGTTGAATTGCAATTTTATCTTTATTGTCTTCAAAATAGTTTAAAAAGGAAGCGACATCGGTATGTCTATTCGTTTGAAAGGCAAAACAAACATCAGCAAAATGATGGAGATAAGCTTCATCCGTTTCTTTCCATTGCATCATGCCGAAGAACTGTTGAATTAAATCATATAAATTTTCATAGGCACCAAAAAAGACTTCTTTACCTCCGAAGTGATCGGTTAAAAATTTGAATTCATTAAAAAAGCGTATTTTTTTACCTTCAGCATTAATGAACTCTTCGAAATATGCCCTGTATTCTTGCGTAGCGCTGTCTAAAGTAATTCTAAAAAATAATTCAGCAAAGCGTTTTACTTCTGTTGCATTGGAAGGGTTTTGTCTTCTTTTTAAATAGGAGATGCACAATCTTACTTTAGAATCATTAGTAATTAAAAGTGAATCCACCGACACTACTTTGAAATTAGCTTGCGTTAAGGCATTGGCTATTTTATTCCCAAAACCATTGGTATGTGTTAAAATACAAATGTCACCTCTTTCATAATTATCTTTTTCACAGGCATTAATGATATTGATAATATCTTCACTTAATTCAACCTCATTGGTCTTTTCAGCCTGTGAGACAATGCGCACAAAACCAGTTTTTCCAGATTGTGAAGTTTGTTGAACTGCATTATAATATGCCGCAGATTTTTCAGGTAATTCTTTGATTAATTCGGTAAAAAATTGATTGTTAAAAGTCACAATCTCCTGCGCGGATCTATAGTTATTTGGTAAAGTAAGCAAGTGCCCACTGTTTTGAAAATACGCTGATTTTCCGGCGATAAAGGGATTGTGCTCAGGATTGTAAATAGCAGGCAAGGCAACAAATTGATCCGCTAGTCCATTGTTGAATCTGTATATGGATTGTTTGGCATCCCCAACAATTAAGTTCTTTTTCTGTTTGGAAAGTGACTCATGAATTAATGGAATGAGATTCAACCACTGAAGACGAGAAGTGTCTTGAAATTCATCCAAAAGAAAATGCGACAAGCGATTACCTAAACGCTCATAGATGTATGGAGCCTCTTCATCACGCACTAAGTTACTGATCAATTTATTGAATTCAGAAATGCGAATTATTTGTTCGTCTTTCTTCAATTTGTCCATCTCACTTGCAATAAATTGCAATAATGCCATATTGAAAAAATTACTTTTATAGGCTTCTAGTAAGAGTAATTGTGGGAATTCTTGATCATACAATTCTATTAATGAACCTAGTTTTTGCCGAAGAGCTTCTCCCAGAAAACTACTTGAATCTGTATCTTCAATTAATTTTATAAGGGTATCGGAAAATAGGCGCGAATTTGATTTTGGCTCTGGAAATGTTTCCAATGATGCCAAGGCTAATAAGGGTTTAGTTGTTTTTGATTTATTGGGTATTTTCTTCTCATCTAATTCGAGTGCTGCAAATAAATTACCCGCTTCATTGGCATTTTTTATAAAAGCGTCGCTTGTAATTTTTATGGATTTTCTTAAGGACTGAAAGGCAGCTTGATCCAAGGGCATATCCATTAATTTATGGATAAGTTCATTGTATTTCTCATTGCTCAAGACACTCGAAAAGGCAATCAGTTGATCTCTAAAGTTCCATTTCTGACCATCTTCAAAATTAAATTTGGCGTATTCTTTTACCAATTGCGTGAGGTTTTCCTGTCCTGGAATTCCTAATCTATTCAACATGGCGTCTACAACATCTGCTAGTATTTGTTTTTCATTTAATACGACCTCAAAATCTCCCGGAATATCAAGGTCGCGACTAAAGGAACGAATCAGTTTTAGATTGAATTTGTCAATGGTTGACACATGAAATTCCTCATAGCCGTGTAATATTTCATTTAATGTCTGCTTGCAGCGTTCCCTTAAAACTTGTTCTGTAATAGGTATGCGCTCCAACAAGTCTTTTTGCATGGATTTGATTTTGTTGCTATTGGTTAAGCCAAAGGCAATTCCGTCAAGTGTATCGATGATTCTGGTCTTCATTTCAAGAGCAGCCTTGTTCGTAAAAGTCATAGCAACCAACGATTTGTAATTGCTTCCATTATCTGGATCTTCAAGTAAAATACTTAGGTATTCAAGTACCAATTGATGTGTTTTCCCGCTTCCTGCAGAGGCACTCATTACGAGAAGGGGGTATTTTTTTCTGTCTACTTGTTCCATTTGGAGAAAAAACGATTATTTATGAAGGTTAAAAGTAGAAAAATCATTGAGTTTTCAAGTATATTTGTAGTATGAGAAAGTCAATAAACTTCTTTTTGTTTTGTTCGATGAGCTTTTTGTTCTTTTCTTGCAAAGACAAACCAGTCCCGCCAGTGGTAAAACACTATGTGGATATTACGGTTCAACCGGTTTACAACGGCCAAAACCTTTTGATGGATTCGATTTATGTAACCCAAGAAGGTTATAAAATTAAAATAACGGATCTGAAGTTTTATGTAACATCACTTCAAAATTCAGGTACAAATTTGTCTCAAGCGGCATTATTTGATTTCCGTGAAACAGGAACTTTACTACTTCATCAAGAAGCAGATTATTTAAAATTTGGAAATCTGCAAGGGATTTTAGGGGTAGACACAACGCTGAATCACGATGATCCCTCAGCATTCCCATCAACAAGTCCGTTAAATATTAGTAATGCAGGAACTATGCATTGGGGTTGGAATCCAGGCTATATTTTTGTTAGTATTGAAGGTAAAGCCGATACTTTGATCGATGGAATTGATAATCTTGATCATAATTTTAGTTTTCACACCGGGACTGATCAGTATTTACAA
>CANLAQ010000046.1 GCA_947488235.1 Flavobacteriales bacterium
TAATTGCAGTTAGAGATATTTCATCACTATTTGGATTTAATCGAATGTCCGATATGATTTCGGGTTGTTCAAATTCATTCAAAGGAAGACTTCTACTATTTTTTCCTGGAGAATACGACAAAAATCAATATCGCCTTTTAGATGCCAGAGACGGATGGAATTACTTAGCTAGACCAATCACTGCATAATATATAAAAAAATGAAAAATAAAGAATTATTCACACTGAATCCTGATGACAATAATCTTGTAAATGATGGTGTAGTTGAAATAAATACAGCAAAAGATGATAAAGGACTAACCATTATTCGTCACGAACTAAAAACATTTGTATGTGAAGGAGAATATCAAAATGGTATTTACCGAATTTTAGATACATTCCTCAAGCACATTGATGAACCGAGACAGCCAGCAGTTTGGGTAAGCGGTTTTTTTGGAAGCGGAAAGTCACATTTGGTAAAAATGTTAGGATATTTTTGGGAGGATTTCAAGTTCCCCAACGGTGACTCTGCAAAAAAAATAAAGTCATTACCACAAGATGTAAATGATCTATTTATCGAATTAGAACGCAAGCAGAATATATACGACAAACTATCTATTTCAGGTACTTTAAAAGACTTCCCTTCTGCAGATATTCGATATTCCTTTCTTCAATTATTTTTAAATAAACTCGGATTACCTCAACAATATCACCACTTTAAATTTTACTATTGGACCATACAAGAAGGCATTTATGACCAGTTGAAGACAATTGTTGAGGCCCAAGGAAAAGACTTCAAAAAGGAGTATGAAAACCTTTTTGTTTCAACCACAATTGCAAAAGCCATTTTAGAATTAAAACCTGGATTTGCCGTCAATGAAGCAATGGTCAAAGAAAACTTTAGAGCAAATTTCAAACGAATCGATAGTATTAATCGAGAACAATTAATTGACACAATCAAAACAGAAATATTACCTCTGTTTTTTGGAAACAAAATCCCACTCACATTAATCGTACTCGATGAGGTACAGCAATTCATTGGAACTGAAGGCAATAAAAGCATTGACGTTCAAAATTTAGCACAAGATTTATGTAGCAATTTCGATTCGAAATTTCTACTTATTGGAACCGGCCAAAATGCATTATCGGAGACAAGTTTACTTCAACGTTTACAGGACCGCTTTACGGTTAAAGTTTCTTTATCTGATGCTGATGTAGAAACTGTGACTAGAAAAACTGTTTTAGAAAAAAAACCTACTGTAATTAATGAGATAGATAAGAAACTCGATACTTCATTGGGTGAAATATCTCGAAATCTTTCGGGAACAGATTTTGGATATGTAACTAGTGATAAAGCGACCTTGGTTGCGGATTACCCAATACTACCCTCTACAAGAAAATTTTGGAAAAAGATATTACAAGTAATAGATACTGCTGGAACTTCAGGTCAGTTAAGAAGTCAACTCAGAATTGTAGATGAAAGTTTAAAAAAAGTTGCCGATAAAGATATAGGATTTATTGTTCCGGGCGATTTGATATTTGAACAAAAGCAATCTCAGCTTTTGCAAAATGCTTTGTTACTAAATGAAACCAATAATCTAATCGTTGGACGAAAATCTCAAGGTGGTGATAGTGCTTTAGAAGGTAGAATCCTAAGTATTGTATTTTTAATAGACCAATTACCAAAAGATACTTCAGGCAAGAGATTGAAGTCTGATGAAAATACAATTGCGGATTTATTACTTGACAATCTAAATGAAACTTCAGATAAATTTAGAACAAAAATAAAAGAACTAATAGCAAAGCTTGCAGGGGAAAAGATTTTGATGCCTATTGGCGATGAATACAAGCTACAAACAAAAGTTGGACAGGAATGGGAACAGGAATACACGGTTCAGGCCCAAAAGATTGGCGGTTCAGGGGATGATTTAATTCAAGGATTACGTAAAGAAAGAATTATTGGTTTTTTCAAGGACCAGACCAAAACAATAAATGTTACCCAAGGTGTTTCTAAGCAAAATAGAGAATTTGCATTATGGGACAACACAACCACACCGAACACAGAGCATAAATTAAATCTGTGGATTCGTGATGGATGGTATGAAAATGAAAGTACCGTACTTAATGAAATTAGAGCAACCGGTAATAATGCACCTTTAGCTTATATATTCGTAAAAAAATTCAGAGACCCTGAATTGAGAGCCGAGATAATTAAATTTCTAGCTGCTGGCTTTACTCTTGATGCAATGGGATTACCTTCCTCTCCTGAAGCGGAGCAAGCTAAAAAAAGCATGGAAACCAGGAAAGATCTTGCGAGAATTGCAGTTGAAGAAATAATTCAACGTATATGCTTGGAGTCATCAGTAATTTTAGCTGGTGGCAATGTTATTCAAATAGGAAAAATTCGTGAGAATATTTTAGAAGCATTGGGTGGAATTGCTGATAGACAATTCCCTGAATTTAAAAGCAAAGCAGATTTCAATAATTGGGGACAAGCACTATCAAAAGCTATTTCATCAATTCCTGATGCATTGAATTTAATTGGTTACAGAGGCGATGTCGTAACGCACCCAGTATCGGCAGAAATTTTACGATTCATCGGAAATACAGGGAAACAAGGAAAGGAAATTAGAAATATATTTATGAAATCTCCATACGGTTGGAGCCAAGATGCAATAGATACAATCTTGATTATGCTTAAAAATACACAGCATATTTCCAGTAATGAACCTTCTTTAATAGTAGCTAAAATAAACAATGCTATATTTAAAAAAGAGGTCCATATTCTTGGAACTCAAGAAAAAATAGCAATAAAACAACTATTTCAAAAAGCTGGTATTTCATGTCCACCAAATCAGGAATTGTTTCCTTACTCAAACACATATTTGGAAAAATTAAAACAACTTGCTTACATCATTAGTGGAGATGCGCCAAAGCCTGAACCTATAAATATTGATTTAATCAAGGAGATTGATAACAAGCAAGGAAATGAAAGACTACTTGAAATCTTAGAACAACAGACAACTTTACAAACTTTTTATGAGGATTGGGCTGCAAAAGACAAATTAGTAAACACGAGATTACCACTTTGGCATTTATTAAGTGAACTATCCGCACAAGCTCCCGACCATCCTGATTTTGAACCTTTGAAAATCGAAATTCAAGCAATTAAGGACAATCGTTTATTGTTGCAACAGCCTGATTTAATTCAGCCCAAGCTGGATGAAATCGTTGAGAAGCTAAAAACAAGACTCAACCAACTTAAGGAAAAGTATATCGCTGTATACGATGAAAAAATGAAAGCCCTACAAGCCGATGATTACTTTGGAAAGTTAACTTCTGAGCAAGCGCGGAGTATTTTATTGAAGAATCAATTACTTACAAAACCTATAGTTACTCCTATGGATGCGCATGCTTTGTTAAATGAATTATACAAATCTTCACTTTACACATGGGAAACGAAAATCGCTGCACTACCAGGTCAATACCAAGCTGCGCGTGAAGATGCAATTAAGCTTTTGGCGCCACAGGCAACAACTTTCAGTTTGCCTAAGGTGACTATTTCAAATCAAACTGACATCGACAATTATATAACTGAATTGAAAACGGAATTAGAGGAATTATTAAAAAATTCTAGTTCAATAATTTTAAAATAATGGCAGTTTTAACCCCAGAACAACGAAACGCTTTAGAATCTGCGGTTAAGCAAGCTCGAAAAAATTCCGAGATTGGCGCTTTCAATGCACTTAAGGCAATGGCTGTAAATAATCCTGAGCCTTTTACGCACATGACTGCCGAGCAACGCTCGCTAAGAAATAACCTAAGAAGTAAAGCAAGATTATTGGGTGATGAGCTACCAGCAAATGGAGCTCAAAGAATTGATAACCTATCCTATGAACTGGCTTATGAAACTTGGCACAAAATGTTGTTTGCTAAATTTTTGGAAGCAAATGATTTATTGATTCATACAGCATCAGGCGTTGCAGTTTCTATGGAAGATTGCGAAGAGTTAGCAAAGGATGAAGAGTTTTTAGATAAATGGGATGCTGCTGCCAACTATGCATCAAAAATGTTACCTGCTATTTTTAGAACAGACGATCCTTTGATGCAAATTACCTATGCAACTGACGAGCGTATTAAACTTGAGAGTATTATTGATGCATTAGAAGGGGAAATATTTACAGCAGACGATGCACTGGGTTGGGTATATCAATTTTGGCAAAGCGAAGCGAAGGCAATTATTAATGCCAGTGGAGATAAGATTGATGGCGCTAAGCTTCCAGCAGTTACTCAATTGTTTACTGAGCCTTACATGGTTCATTTTTTAATTGATAATACCCTTGGCGCATGGTGGGTAAGCCGCAATCCTGGTGTGCGACCTCCAGTAAAGTTTGAGTACTTGCGGTTATTAGAAAATAGTTCTCCTGCGGCTGGTCAATTTGAAGGATGGCCCGACAAAACAGCTGGGGTAACTTCTTTAGACCCCTGCATGGGTTCGGGTCATTTTGTTGCTTCTTTATTTCCTGTATTTGCTGCATTGCGTATGCACGAAGAGGGACTAAGTAAAGAAGATGCAACAGATAAAGTAATTAAGGAAAACCTACATGGCTTAGAATTGGATCCTAGATGTACACAGATTTCAGCATTTAATTTGGCACTTACCGCTTGGAAGTTTTGTGGACATTATAAAGAATTGCCCGAAATGAATTTGGCTTGCAGTGGCATTGCCCCAAAAGGGAAAGTGGAGGATTGGATTAAGTTGGTAGGCAAAGTAAACCCTGACGAAAAAGGCAGAATGGAAAATGGCATGAGAATGTTGTATGAACATTTTCAGTTAGCCCCTGAATTAGGAAGTTTATTAGACCCTAAAACAATAAAGGCTGATGTTTTTACTGCTAGCTTTGATGACTTACAACCAGTCCTTAATAAAGCATTAGAAAATGAAGTAGATAATGAACAGATAGAACGAGGAGTTATGGCAGCTGGCATTGCTAAGGCTGGAGAGTTATTGAATTTTAAATACACAATTGTTATCACGAATGTTCCTTATTTAGGGGCAAACAAAATGTCTAAATATTTAAACCAGTATTGTGAAACAAAATATCCAGCATCAAAATCAGATTTAGCAACAGTATTTATTGAAAGAGCATATCGTTTAGTTGTAACAAAAGGAAACATTGCAACAGTATCACCACAAGGGTGGATTAATTTAGATTATTACAAAAACTTTAGAAAGGAATTATTTAATAATAAGTCCTTAAATTTTCTTGTTGGATTAGGTTCAGGAGCCTTTGCCACCATAACAGGTGAAGTTGTAAAAGCTCTTTTGTCTTCAGTTCAAAATGATGGTAAAGCATTTTCTTACATGGCTATTGATGCAAATGATGATACTACTATTGATTTGAAAATTAATAGAATCAAAAGTGCAAACTCGGTAATATTAGAATTTAAAAAGCAATCTAAAAACCCTGATTCTAGAATTATGTTCATTGAAACGTCAAACTCACCTTTGCTTTCGAGATACGCAGAAACATTTCAGGGTTTAGCTACTGGTGATTCGTTTGAATTTAACAGGAAACATTTTGAAATTGAAGCACCTGATGACAATTGGATTTTTGCAGTTGATGCTTCTGATAAAACAAACATATGGAGCGGTCGAACTGAAATTGTCTTTTGGCAAAAGGGCTTGGGGCGTATGTCAAAAATTAGTCAAAATCCGTTTCGTGGCAAATTAGCATGGAATAGAAAAGGTTTGATAATCTCAAGCTCTGGTAAGTTTTCAACTACATTATATAATGGGGAAATATTTCTTAACAGTGGAGTAGCTATTATACCAGAAAGTCTATCAAATTTGAATGCTATTTGGAATTTTGTTACATCTCCCGATTTTAGTCCACTTGTTAGAGCCATAGATAGGAAGTTAATGGTTACAACTGCGACTTTAGTTAAAATTCCTTTTGATTTAAAAAGATATCAAAACCATAAATTAGATGTTGAGGCAGAATTAAGTAAGCCTTTCAGCAATGACCCAATCCAATGGCTCTTTCACGGTCATCCTATACAAACAGATAAGCCTTTACAAGTTGCCCTGGCAAGATTGCTTGGTTATCGTTGGCCTGCGGAAAGTAACGCTGTGATGGAGCTAGCTGACGAAGCCAAAACATTGATTGAAGCAGTAAAAGCATTCGATCATTTAAGTGATGATGACGGTATTTTTTGTATTCCTTCTGTAAATGCAGAACAAGCAGGTGCTGACAGGATAAGAACATTTTTACAAGCCGTATTTGCAGGAGAATGGAACAACAATACTATTTCGGACTTATTAGAGAAAGAAGGATCATCAGCATCTAACCTAGAAGATTGGTTGCGAAAAGAATTTTTTATACAACATTGTAAAGTATTTCAAAATCGTCCCTTTATTTGGCATATTTGGGATGGTAGAAATGATGGTTTTTCTGCTTTGGTAAACTATCATAAACTAGATAAAGAAAATCTTTCGAAACTTATTTATACCTATTTGGGTGATTGGATTCGTATGTGCGAAGCCAAAAAGAAAAACGAAGAAAGCGGTGCAGAAGGGTTGTTAAGTGCCGCCATCAAATTAAAAGAAAAATTAGAAGCCATTCTTCTTGGAGAAGTACCATACGATATTTTTGTTCGTTGGAAATCTTTACTGCAACAACCCATTGGTTGGGAACCCGATTTGAGTGATGGCGTTAGATTAAATATTCGCCCTTTTGTTGAAGCTGGAGTGCTACGAAACAAGTTCAATGTAAAATGGGGCGTTGACCGAGGCAAAAACCCTCCAGGAAGTTTTTGGGGCGAAATCAGGGATAATGACAAACATTTAACCATTGCAGAAAAAAGAGCTGCAAGAGAAAATAATTTGAATAATAATGGCACATAGCATATACGATAAAGTAACCCAAGCTTTAAAGCAGGCAGAAAATCACAATAGTAATTTGATGGTTAAGCCCGAAGTAATACTTTGGCCTGATCCTGAAAATCAATGGACGGATGTGATTGAAATTCTGCAACAGGAAATGCCTCAGCTTATATTGTATGGTAGCTATGAACCAGCAAAAAAACAAGGGCCTTCTATTTGGCTAAAATGCATGGTAGCTAAAATGCTTCCCGAAGCAAATTGGTCAGATGGTGTTATTCCCATTATATACATGCCTGGGGTTGCTAAAAGTGATTTGAGAAATGTAAAAGAGGCTGGCTTAGATTTTCAACCATTGATTGAATACCAATATACAGGTGTTTTATTTATGCAGGAAAACGGTCGCGAATGGTCAATTTTAGCATTTGTAGAAAATCCATTAAATGGTTTGGGCTTAAAAGTTTTAAAGGATACAGCAACAAAAGATGCACTTAAAAAATCATTACCAACTATTTTTCAGGATTCGGAAATACTCCATGGTAAAACAATACTAGATGCTGAGTTTTTAAATAACCTTTTATTTCCTGATTTAATACCCAATCTACTTAAGTGGATGTGTAAAGGAGATTCTTTTTTAAAGCAGATGGATGCAGGCCGTAAGGACGTATTTATAAACCTGTGTAAAAATCAATATGAATTTGAGCCTGACCATAAGGATATTATTTCAATAGCAAAAAAACTTGGCGAACAAAAAGGGAATTGGAAATATGTATGGCAATTATATGCCAATGCACCAAAAAAGTACACAGAAATTGAGGATTTACTTCGTTCAGCAAAACCAGCTGATTTAGGTGTTGGTGTTTTTGCAATACCTCAAGAAAGTTGGCCGCAAGTAAATGAAATAGCAGAAGAAAAATTATTGACTGATTTAACTAAAGTGGCTACCCTATTGCCAAGAGAAGCTACAAGCAAATTAATTGCTTTAGAAGAATCAAATCAAAATCGTAGAACCTGGATATGGAATGAACTGGGGAAATCTCCATTAGCAAATTCATTACAGTATCTAGCAGAAATGGCCAAAACATGCACAGCTGCTTTCTCTTCTTCATCAATTGAAGAATTGAAAGACTATTATATTTCAAAAGGTCTACATGCCGACCAAAGCATGAGAAAAGCCCTTGCCGCTGTGAAGAGTGAAAAAGACAAAAAGGCAATCAAATCAATAATACAGCTTATTTATCAGCCTTGGTTAGAACTAATTACCAATAAATTTCAATCTCACATAGCACAAGACGCAGATATTTTCACCAAGCAAGAAGCTAAAATCGAAACGGAAAATTATGTTTTATTTGTTGATGCTTTTAGATATGAATTGGCTGAAGAATTTAACGAGCGCTTAAAAAGATTAAAATACAAAGTAGCGCTTAAAAGCAACTGGTCAGCAATTCCATCACTCACACCTACTGCAAAACCAAATGTATCTCCAATAGCTATCTCCGTTTCAAAAACAAGCGAAATAGTTGAATTTAGACCTCAATTGTCAAATGGAAAAGATTTACAAACAGCTGTATTTAGAGAGCAATTATTAGCTAACGGTTTTACACATGTAACCAACCCTAGCGATATTAATGCCACGGGAAAATCTTGGCAAGAAATCGGTGATATTGATACTAAGGGTCATGAAGAACAAGCAGATATGGTAAAACGCATCGAGGAATTGTTTGACCAAATTCAAGAAGCTTTGGATGTAGCTTTCGAAAAAGGTGTAAAACAAATAAAAATTGTAACCGACCACGGTTGGTTGTTAATGCCTGGTGGTTTACCCAAAACACAGCTAAATGCTTGTTTGGCTGAAACTCGATGGGGTCGTTGTGCATTAATTAAAGATGGTGCAACCACAGATTTATTGCACCTGCCGTGGCGTTGGAATCCTGCAATATATATTGCTTATGCTCCAGGAATCAATTTCTTTAAAATTAATGAAGAATATGCCCACGGTGGAATTTCAATACATGAATGTCTAGTGCCTGAAATGATAATTGAAAACCCTATTGTTGAAAATATAGAAGCTGAAATTAAAGTTATCAAATGGGTAAATCTTAAATGTTCAATCCAGACGAGTGATGTGCCCGATGGATATAAAATTGATATAAGAATTAAGTACAATGACGCATCAACCAGCGTATTGGATATGGCAAGTAAGAATAAAATACTAGCTAACAACACTGTGTCATTGTTAATTGATGACGCCTACGAATATCAATCCGCGACAATTGTTCTTTTGGACATTAACGACAGGATATTGAACAAGAAACTCACAACAATTGGAGACTAAATAATTTGTATTATGGAATTAGATAAAATTGATCAAATATCAGCAATCGCCTTTGAAGGCTATATTGTGCGCAAGGACTTATTAGAAGGTTTCCGAAAAACCTACCCTGTACCAACCTATGTAATTGAATTTTTATTGGGCAGATATTGTTCAACTATAGTTGAACAAGAAATTCAAGAAGGGCTTGAAATTGTTAAGCGACAGCTACAAGATCGAACTGTGAGAGCTGGAGAAGAAGAGTTTTTTAAATCTAAGGCTGAAAAAGACGGCAAAGTTAAACTTATCGATATAATTACTGCAAAAGTTGACGACAAGGGTAATTACAATGCCGATATACCTAGTTTAAGACTCTCAAAAGTTCGAATTCCAGCCTTAATGGTTTATTCAAACGACAGAATGCTAACTGGAGGTTTTTATGCTGAAATCGAATTAGAATTTGATAAATTTATTGTCGAGGAAAATGGTGGAAGTCCCTGGGCCGTGACGAATTTGAGACCCATTCAATTGTCACAAAGAAATGTCCTTGATGTAATGTACAAGGGAAGAGAAAATTACTCATTGGAGGAATGGAAAGACTTTATACTGCGCTCTGTGGGTATTGAGCCTAATACGTTAACCGAAAAAGCCAAAAATGTAATGTTTGTTCGAATGATACCATTTGTTGAACGAAATTACAACTTGGTAGAATTGGGACCAAGAGGAACAGGTAAATCACACCTCTACCAACAAATCTCACCCTACTCACATTTGGTTTCAGGGGGCAAAGCAAGTGTAGCAAAAATGTTTGTTAACATGGGCAGCGGCGAACGTGGCTTAGTATGTAAATATGATGTAGTTTGTTTTGATGAAGTTTCGGGCATTTCATTCGACCAAAAGGACGGCGTGAACATCATGAAGGGTTACATGGAAAGCGGAGAATTTAGCAGAGGTAAAGAACCAATCCGCGCGGATGGTGGAATAGCGATGGTTGGGAATTTTGATGTCGACGTAGAGCATCAACAGAGGGTGAGCCATTTGTTTGGTCCAATGCCAAAAGAAATGCGAGACGACACTGCATTTATGGACCGTATTCATGCTTTTGTGCCAGGCTGGGATTTTCCTAAATTAAACAAGACAAATTTTACGCCTCACTTCGGATTGGTGAGTGATTTCCTTGCTGAATGCTGGACTCGATTAAGAGATGTCAACCGAGTTTCAACTGTGCTTCCAAGAGTTGATTACGGCGGCGCATTGAGCGGTCGAGACACTACCGCCGTAAATAAAACATTAAATGGATTGCTGAAATTAATGCAACCTAATCCAGAATCACCAATCACAGACGAATTGTTGGAATGGGCAATAAAGATTTCATTAGAATACCGTAGACGAGTTAAGGAGCAACAAAAGCGTGTTGGTTCGGCCGAGTTTAGAAATACCCATTTTAGTTATCGAATTGGTGAAGATGGCATTGAAACATTTGTAACTACTCCCGAGATTCATAGTGAAAATACAATCAGTGAAGATCCATTACCACCTGGACAAATCTGGGCTCTAAACGCTGGCGGACAAGAGGACATAACGGGCCTTTATAAAATCGAGATTAATTCTAATCCGGGTTCTGGAGTGAAAATTCTAAATAGACCATCTCCACAACAATTTCAAGAAAGCGTTCGCTTTGCAGAACAAAATCTTTATAGTAAATCAAGAGAATTACTTGGAGATCGAGACCCACGTTCAACAGAGTTCTCCCTTCAGCTGAGAGCTTTTGATGCATCAAAAAGTGGAAACGGTATGGGTATGGCAGTGTTAATGGGTATGTGCAGCTCTATTTTAGAAAGAAGCACTAAAGGAGGATTAGTAATTGTTGGGCAATTAAATTTAGGCGGGTCGTTGGATATGGTTTATAATGCCGTCAATTTGGCTGAAATTGCTGTTGAAAAAGGTGCCACTACATTATTAATTCCTCTCAATGCTAGGAAACAACTAAATGATTTATCTGACGATATGATTACAAAAATAAATATCCAATATTATTCTGATCTAAAAGATTGTTTAATTAAAACTCTTTTAGACTAATGGTTATTCCTTTTCTTACCGATTCAATTGCAAATAAAATTGAAGAACTTGCAGCGGAATCAATAGCTATATATGGAACTACAGCTTTCTGGACGATCCATCCTGATTATTTCAACAGCCCCAAATTTTTAAATATTCTATCGCAACAAAAATCCTTTTTTATTATTGACATTTCTGAACCAACGATAGTTGAAAATGTTATAGCATATACAAACGAAGGTGCTAATATTTATATTTACCTCAAACGGGCAAAAGATAAATTATATAAGTACAATCACTTACTTCATTCAAAAATCATTCTTTTTGAACATAAAAACGATGATTTCACTCTTGTCATTGGGAGTGCTAACATGACATCACGAGCAATCAAAGGAACAAATAAAGAAGCCGGTGTTCAAATTAACTTAACTAAATCAGATGTATTATTGGGAGAGGTAAAAGACTACCTAAATGGAATAAAAAGAAATTCTGTTAAAGTAGACCCATCTAAACAAGATTTGTACAAGTTTATTCAAAATCAAGAAAATCTAAATGACCTTTATGAAAATTGTCCTCTTCTGTATTTAGCTGCGCAAAATGAGGAATACAATAAAATGACCCGCGGGACGATTATCCAGTTATTAGGGTTGAATGACAAAATTCATCATTTTTATAGCAAGGTTGAATCTCACAATCAGCGCATAGCCCTACTCATTGAAAATATTGACACTAACGATTCAATAGTTTGTGTTTGCAGCCTAAAGTCTATTGGTGAAGTGGATTTGAATAATCCTGAAACCTATCAAAAGGATTATGATGAGAGATTATTGTTTTATATTGGATTAACCACATTTAACGGAGCATGTACACCATCGTTCGTTTTCCCTGCTATGAAAATACAAAAACAAATGTTTTATTTTGCCGATTTTCACGCAGAACTAGTTATTGATGAAATGTACTCAAACATTTATTTAAATGAATTTTCAATTAAAGGCTTAATCAATCCGTGGATTGTAAAAGAAACTATTACCTCCTACGGTGATTATCCTTTAGATCAAAATTTCAACAATTTGCATAAAGACAGTATTGCAAATTCAAAAAGCAAGAAATTAGATATTAAAATACAAATCGAAGAGATAAAGAATGATTGCTTCAAAGAAGGGTATTATCAAACAATTTCCGAAGAATTAACACCTTCGAAATTAAAACTAGAAAAATTTGATTCTCCTCATTTTCATAAAGAATATTTAAGCGTAATTAGGGAAATCAACAATTGGATTTGCGGAACCGATTTAAATACTGAGGATCGCGAAATAACAAAAACTAAAATTGACGAAGAATTAGTTGGGATTTACAACTCGCTTAAAAATGCAAATCGAACAATCCAAAAAAACATCAGGTTGCTAAAGCCAAGTTTGGTCCACGAACATGACAGGATAAAATAATTAAGCAAAAGAATCATGAAACTTGGAAGGTTAGAAAAAGTCGAATTACGCTCCTTTTGGAAAAAAGAAGATAGAGATTTCACCCCTTGGCTTGCACAAGATGAAAATATCCAATTACTGAGCGAAACTATTGGAATTGAATTAGAAGTTCAAAGCCAAGAAGAAGGTGTTGGTCCTTTCAGAGCAGACATACTTTGCATGGATATGGCAAATAACCATTTTGTCCTAATTGAAAATCAATTAGAAAAAACGGACCACACCCATCTTGGTCAATTAATGACCTATGCTGCTGGACTAGATGCCGTTTCTATAATTTGGATAGCACAAAAATTCACTGAAGAGCATCGAGCCGCACTAGATTGGTTAAACAGAATTACCGATTCAACATTTAACTTCTTTGGTATAGAAATAGAACTCTATAAAATTGGTGATTCTACATTGGCACCGATGTTCAATCTGATATCGAAACCTAATGATTGGTCAAAATCAGTAAAAAAAACAGCCGCTTCTCAAAACCTGACAGAAACAAAACTACTGCAACAGGAATACTTTCAGTCATTAAAGGAATATATGGAAGGCAATAAAAGCCCCGTCAAAATGCAAAATGCCCAGCCACAACACTGGACTAATATTGCCATAGGTAAAAGTAATTTCAATCTATCAGCAACCGTTAATTCCCGCGATACCTCAATAAATATTTGGTTGAATATATACGGTAACAATGCTAAAGAATTATTTGAAAAATTAAAAGATTCATCTTATTCCAATTCGTTAAACCATGTTTCAGAGGACGTAGTTTGGGATGTTATGGAGGGTAGAAAAATGTCTGCGGTAACTTTAAAAACAGGAGGTGACTTTACCAATAAAAATGATTGGGTTAGGCAATTTGAATGGTTCAAAGTACATTTAGAAAAATTTACAAAATTCTTCAAACCCCTAGTAAAGGAAATATGAGTTAATTTATGTTTCATCCTTTGTACTAGTCCCTTAATAGGCTGGAGAAAAAAGTAAAATCAGTTTGACTTAATTGAAAAACCAATTAATTTGAACAATAAACAATACAAACAAGAAGGAAATGAAGCGTTGAACAGAAGCCTCAAACGATACAAGAATCTGTGACTAAATGGTTCATGCCAGGAATTCGCAAACACAGTGGTGCCAGAAATACTGATTTTAGAAGTAATTATTCAATTTTACTGTTTGAATTTATAGTACTTAAATATTCAAAATGGCCCGCAAGTTCGTATGGTTTACATTTATAAGGTGCTGATGAAAATAGGCCATTGAATTTATTAATATCAATGTCTTCAAAACATAGAAACTCAATATCTGTAGAACTTCTTTTGCTAAACTCACTAAATATATCATCATGAAAACGAAATAGATAGTCACTAATTGTATCTTTCATAATGACACCTTTCAAGCCACACTCCAATAATTCGCAAATTATGTCTCGGTTTTCAGTCATGCCAATAACCTCAATTTCAGTTTCAACGAAAATGTCATCGAGTACGCTTTGATAACCACCTTCATCGGGATTGTTTTCTTCAAATGTATTTATTGCTTCCGCATACCCTAAGCTATGTACATCCTCCAAAAGTGAGGGCCAACAGTTCAATGTCATAATTAGAATAGGATATTCGTCAATGTCTCTTTTCATAAAATCCCTATATGCTGTTGTAAAACAACCGCTTAACCCACTTGGATTCACGTTCAACATCTTTAACTCGACAGTCCAAAATTAGCAGATATAATTCCTGAAAACTACTGAAATAAAATCACCGAATGATCCGTCAGGGTGAATAATATCCCACTTCATCATGCTCGAGTTCTCTGATTCTTGGTCTGCTAAATAGTCTAAAAAATAAGAGTACTCGAACTCTTCATCATCACTTGCATCCAAGTAACGCTGGTAAATCACCTCAATTTCCTCTGAAACAAACTCAGGCTCACCAACCAAATTATTTTCTAGGTAGAGCAATTCAGGAGGATACTCCCAACCCGTTTCCAATAAATTATTTCCGGTATACGGACAATACAGTACGAATCGCTCTGCATAATCAATTTCTTCGCCCAAATCAACGGCTGTAAATGACAAAAATATCATGTGTTTTCGAATTTAACTTTAATAGTATTGAAAAAAAAATAATTGTAAGGATACTTGAGCATTCTTCTTACTTATTCAACTGCACAACAAGCCTCTGATGCCCTAATTCCAATATGCCGCGTCGGAGGAAATTAAACCGTTTGGTGCCAAAGAACCCAAGTTCATCCATCCGCAGGTCCATCGCTTCAAAATATGGTGCTACTTCGAGCTCGCAATGAAAAACAATTCTTTAACTCCAGATGCCAGTGTAAAAACACACCTTGACCTTTTGCCCGTTCAACAATACCGGCAAGGCATGATTTCTAACATCTACTGAATAGTCCTCATGACTCGGCGTGGGAATATCCTGTGCAGTTAGAAAATGTTCATCGTCGGTCACCCGGGCTTCTAGCAGCGACTCATCTACACACGACTTCCCTCCCTCACTCAAAATATCCAAGCCTCGGTAAAGATGATCCATATAAGACTCAGTAGGCAGCAAATCAACCGCCACGGCCAATCATAATTCCAGTATCACAAAAAAACCAAAGAAATACATTAATCGAGAGATTTGAAAAGAGATTTTCAGTTAGAATATGCTGCGTATCCTCGCTTTCTGAGCTCTAATGTCAATTTTCTCTCGTAATACAAAGCTTGATAATAACGAAGATTTTCTGCGATTATTTGAATATTATTTCCTGTCAATTCCTCTACTAATCTTTCCGTTGCATCCGCCTTTTCAAATGGTTTGAGTCCATATTTACGGACATACTTATTAGACTTTTCTCCTGCCGTATGTTGATTATACCGTTCTTCACGTTCCTTTGAAGTTTGGCCAACATAAAATGCTTCAGATTCCC
>CANLAQ010000047.1 GCA_947488235.1 Flavobacteriales bacterium
ACAGAGGAGCATCCATTTGTTGTATTGGTAACGGTTAAACTGATAGTATAAAGTCCTGCAGTATTATAGATAACGGGAGCTGGGTTGTTTTGAGTTGAATTTTGAGAGTTTCCGAAATTCCAACTATAGGTATAATTAGCCCCTTGTGAAGAGGTATTGTTAAAAGTTAATGTCAATGGGACGGTACAACCTGCGCCTAAAATATTAAAACCAACATTGGGAGAAGGAAGTACTGTAATATAATTTGGTTTAATCTCTGAATCTACATTTCCATTGGCATTGGTAGTGACCAATGTCACAGAATAGGTTCCTGCAAGAGAATAAGCATGCGTTGCATTAGAAGTTGTTGCAGCTGTACCATCACCAAAATCCCAAGCGTTACTTGTTATCGCAGGTCCACCATTTGCAGAAGAGGTATTGGTAAAGTTAACGGGTACTCCAGCGCAAACACTCAGAGGTAAGGCACTGAAGTTGGCTAATGGATTTTGGGCGAGAAGGACAGAAGTGCAAAAAGCAAAAACAATTAATAAAATACTTCTCATGCTATTAATAAGTCTTAATATAGATAATCAAGACTCTAAAGTACAAAAAAAAGTTGCCTTCTTGCAAGAAATATGATTACTCTTGAATAATCGAATTGTACCAAACTTTATCCTTATCAAAATCTCCACCTCTTCGCAGAATGACATCTTCCACTTGCTCTTTTGATATTTTACCAAGTCCAAAATACTTCGCTTGAGGATGTCCAAAGTACCAACCGCTTACGGAAGAAACAGGCAACATGGCTAAATTTTCAGTTAAAGATATTCCAGTATTTAATTCAACTTTTAACAATTCAAATAAACCAATTTTCTCCAGGTGGTCTGGACAAGCTGGATAACCAGGTGCAGGTCTTATTCCTTGGTATTTTTCAGCAATTAATTCATCGTTTTCCAATGATTCAGATGCGGCATAAGCCCAAATTTCTTTTCGTACATACTCATGCATATATTCAGCAAATGCTTCTGCCAAACGATCCGCTAATGATTTAAGAAGAATAGAACTATAATCATCCAGATCCTCTTCAAATTGTTTTAATTTAGCTTCAATTCCATGGCCTGTTGTTACTGCAAATCCACCTATATAATCTTGAATTCCTTTTCCTTTAGGTGCAATAAAGTCAGCTAAAGCATAATTATTTTGACCACTTGCTTTCTTAGTTTGTTGTCGTAAAGTTCTTTGGGTATATGCCAATCCACCATCAAGATCATAGATTTCTATATCATCTCCAATGGAATTGGCAGGAAATATGCCGACCACTGCTTTAGAGCCCAACCATTTTTCTTCAATTATTTGTTGGAGCATATTTTGCGCATCATTAAATAAACTTTGCGCTTGAGTTCCTACCACCTCATCACTTAAAATCTCTGGGTATTTGCCGTGAAGTTCCCATGTTCTAAAAAAAGGCGTCCAGTCGATATAAGGAACTAATAGTTTCAAATCAAAATCTGAAAAGGTAGTAATGCCTAAATTTTTCGGTTTAAAGACATTATCGAAGTTGAGATTGACGGCATTGCTGCGTGCTTCCTGCAAAGAAATTAATTTCTTATTCTGATAATGATTGGCATGATGTACACGCATTTTTTCATATTCTTCTTGCAAGTTGAGGATATACTGATCTCTTTTCTGACCTAATAATTGCTCTACAACTGTTACTGCTCTTGATGCATCAAGGACATGAATGGTTTGACCTTTGGAATAATGTTGATCTATTTTCACTGCTGTATGCACTTTGGAGGTGGTTGCACCACCAATTAATAGAGGGATTGATAAACCCCTTTCTTCCATTTCTTTAGCAACAGTAACCATTTCGTCTAATGAGGGCGTAATTAAGCCACTTAATCCAATAACATCCGCATTCTGATCAATCGCTGCTTGAATAATTTTATCCGCGGTAACCATGACACCTAAATCAATAACTTCATAATTATTACATGCTAAGACCACACCCACTATATTTTTTCCAATGTCATGAACATCCCCTTTGACAGTTGCCATAATAATTTTTCCTGCACTGCTCGGTTTTCCACCTTTCTCTAATTCAATAAATGGCAACAAATAGGCAACAGCTTTTTTCATTACCCTTGCTGATTTAACAACCTGAGGCAAAAACATTTTTCCACTTCCAAAAAGGTCTCCCACTTCATTCATGCCGTCCATTAAGGGGCCTTCAATCACTTCAATAGGTCGATCGTATAAATGTCTGCATGCTTCAACATCTTCATCTATAAATTCAACCAAACCTTTTACTAATGCATGTTTTAATCTGACTTGAACAGGATTCTCCCTCCAAGAGAGATCAATTTCTTTCTTCTTACCGTCACCTTTTACGGTTTCTGCAAGTTCTAATAATCTTTCGGTTGCATCTGTTCTTCTATTCAATAAAACATCTTCTACATGCACTAATAAAACTGGATCAATTTCTGCATACACCTCCAACATATTTGGATTCACAATACCCATGGTCATTCCATGCTGAATGGCATGATAAAGAAAAGCAGAATGCATCGCTTCACGAACCTTATTATTTCCGCGAAAAGAAAAAGAAACATTGGATACACCACCACTCACCTGAGCTCCTGGAAGATTTTCTTTGATCCATTTACAGGCATTGAAAAAGTCTACTGCATTATTGTTGTGTTCCTCCATTCCGGTTGCAACAGGAAAAATATTGGGGTCAAAAATAATATCGGTAGGTTCAAACCCAACTTCATTTACGAGGATATCATAGGATTTTTTACAAATTTCAATTCTACGCTGAAACGAATCCGCTTGACCTTGCTCATCGAATGCCATAACGACTACTGCCGCGCCAAAGCGTTTAATTTTTTTGGCATAAAGTATAAAAGCAGCAGCACCTTCTTTCAAGGAAATCGAATTTACTACCCCTTTACCTTGAATGCATTTTAATCCAGCTTCAATAATCTCCCACTTAGAGCTATCGATCATTACGGGAACTCTTGCAATATCAGGTTCTGATGCGATTAAATTTAAAAATTTCACCATTTCAGCTGCTCCATCAATCATGCCCTCATCCATATTGATGTCAATAATCTGAGCGCCCCCTTCGACTTGCTCTCTAGCCACCGCCACTGCAGCATCATAGTCGCCCTCTCTTATCATGCGTAAGAATGCTTTTGAGCCAGTAACATTGGTGCGTTCACCGATATTAATGAAATTACTTTCAGGACTAACAATCAAAGGTTCTAATCCTGATAATTGTAGTGTTTTTATTTTATTAGTATTCATCAAGAAAAGTTATTTGGAATGGGTCTTGGCGCATATTGTGCCGCTAAAGTTGCAATAGCTTTTATATGTTCTGGCGTGGTGCCGCAACAACCACCTATAATATTTACCAAACCTTTATCTAAATATTCTTTAATTTGAAGCGCCATTAAGGCTGCTGTTTCATCATATTCGCCAAACTCATTAGGTAAACCTGCATTGGGATGAGCACTAACTGCAAACGGGGATTTTTGATCTAAGATTTGAAGATAAGGTCGCATTAAACTTGCACCAAGCGCACAATTTAATCCAATGCTGAGCAAGGGCATGTGAGATAATGAAATTAAAAATGCCTCTGTAGTTTGCCCTGTCAGTGTTCTCCCACTTTGATCCGTAATCGTTCCAGAAACCATTATTGGGATTTGTTCTTTTCTTTCTATAAACACTTCATCAATGGCAAAAAGCGCGGCCTTTGCATTCAGTGTATCAAAAACAGTTTCAACCAAAAGTAAATCTACTCCTCCATCCATAAGCGCATTTACTTGCTGTGCATACGCTACAACCAATTCATCAAAACTTACACCACGGAATCCAGGATCATTAACATCTGGAGAGATAGAGGCCGTTTTATTGGTGGGACCAATGGAACCAGCAACAAATCTCGGTTTATCGGTAAATTCATTTGCTACCTCTTTCGCTATTTTTGCTGACGCAAAGTTGAGCTCATAAACAAAAGAAGATAGATTATAATCTGCTTGCGCGATGGTGGTTCCAGAAAAAGTATTGGTCTCAATAATATCAGCACCAGCTTCAAAATATTGACGGTGGATTTCTTTAATTATATCCGGTCGCGTTAAGGAAAGTAAATCATTATTTCCCTTTAACGAACTTGGGTGCTGTTCAAAATAATTGTTTCGGAAGTCTTGTTCTTCCAATGTATATCTTTGAATCATGGTGCCCATTGCACCATCTAAAATTAATATTTTTTCCTGCAGTAATTTCCAAATTATGCTCATTCCAATTTTATTTTATACTGAAGAAAGACCTTTTTTAGCCTGAAACTTATCTTCTTTCACAAGTGAAATCGGAATTGGCACCTTTTCAAATATAGCTAGGTTGCCAAGGTATCATAGGGCCTATCCCTCCGCCTTTCTTCATAAGTTTAATCGATAAATCGATGCGTAAAAGTAATCTTTTTCCATGGAAAAGAATATCAATTATTAATTTTTTAACATAATGAATAACGATTTCCTGGGAACGCTTTTATCACCCCATTTAATTCCATTCCCATTAATAAAAAACTAAGCGTACTTAATTTGAATCCACTTTTAACAGCAATAACATCAATATGAGAAAGCTCAATCGAAAGTAAAACATCATATATTTTTTGCTCATCAAAAGATAAATCAAAGGTCAATCGAGATTGTATCGGTTTCTTCACGATTTTTTGCCAGTTCATTAATTTCAAAAAGCCTGCAGCATCTTGAATTAAGTGCGCTTTTTGTTCGGCAATAAGATGATTACAACCTTTTGAATAGATTCGATCCACATCACCCGGAAAAGTAAAGACATCTCTATTGTAATCATTGGCTAAATTCGCAGTAATCATTGACCCTCCTTTAATTTGACTTTCAATGACGATGGTAGCGTCAGAAATCCCTGCCACAATTCTATTGCGTCGTGGAAAATTTTCACGATCTGGTTTGGTGTCCATTTTAAATTCAGATAATAGACAACCTTCCTCTAGCATTTGATTGGCAACTTTTTTATGTTGTGCTGGATAAATCCTGTCTAGCCCATGACCAAGCACACCCATGGTTTTAATGTTGTGCTTTAAACAAAGATGGTGGGTATGAATATCAACTCCATATGCTAAACCACTAACGACCACCATATCTTCATCCTTAATTTCTTGAATAAATTGATCCAAAATATTTTGGCCATAGGAACTCATGTTCCTTGTACCTACAATAGAAATTATTTTACTGGGATTAAAATCAATTGTACCCTTGTAGTATAGTACAATTGGAGCGTCAATACATTGTTTTAACCTTCGGGGATAATTTTCATCTAAAAAGAATAAAATGTTGATTCCATTTTTTTCGTTTTTCAATAGTTCTGCCTCTGCTAAATTCAGGGCATTATTTCTGTTCATGTTTTGAATTTGATTGAATGTAAATCCACTCAAATTCTTTAATTCATTATTACTTAAAGCGAACAATGCCTCTAATCCTCCGGACTTTGAAAGTAAATGTGTCAATTTAACCGGACCAATCCCCTCTAAATTAGCCGCTGCGATTTTATATAAATTTTGATTACTCATTAAAAAAATATTGTTTACTTTACATTAAGTTATGAATAATTCTACTATAAATTATAAGGTTTATTTTCTTTTTTTAAGTGTTTTATTAGCAGCAAATGCTTTTGGGCAAGTAAGTGGAAAAGTAATCGATACGAATACAAAAGAAGGAGTATTTGGCGTGAAAATCAGCTCCATTCATGGGGAAAGGGCACTGACCAATGCTGAAGGAACTTTTGTTATAAATATTAAAAAATTTCCCGCGGAACTTTATTTTTCGTGCGGAAGTTATTTAAATGATACCTTAATTATTTATGACAATACTCCTGTTGAAATGCGTTTAACAAAACCTATTCAGGAAATAAATACTATTGTTGTTACAGCAGGAAAAAGAGATCAGAAAATTGAAGAGATTACCATGTCCATGGAAATTTTAAAGCCCGAATTAATAAACAACAAAGGATATTCCAATTTAGAACAAGCTGTTGATCAAAGTCCTGGAGTTTATGCAATGGATGGTCAAGTTAGTATTCGAGGTGGTGGTGGATACGCCTATGGTGCTGGAAGTCGGGTGATGCTTTTGTGGAATGGTGTACCCATGCTGTCTCCTGATGTTGGTGATGCAAAATGGAATGCTGTACCGATGGAACAAGCATCACAGATTGAAATTATAAAAGGAGCATCATCTGTACTCTATGGAAGTGGAGCGCTGAATGGAATTATTGCATTAAACGAAAAAGAACCCACCAAAACAGGCGAATTCAAAGCTAAAGTTCAATCTGGTATTTATGGTGACCCCAAAAGAAGTTCATTGCAATATTGGCAAACCAATCCAACTTTTCATTTAGCAGATATTTACTATGGAAAAGCCATTAAAAATATGGGCTTCACCATTGGAACAAATGCTGTAATTGATGAAGGATTTAGACAAGGAGAAACAGAGAAACGATTTAGATTAAATGGATCATTCTATGTCAAGCCAAGCAAACACGAGCAAATGAAATTGGGCCTTAGTTATAATCTGCAACACCAAGATGTTGGGGTTTTTGTACTCTGGAAAAATGATACGAATTGTTATCAGGCAATGGATAATACTATTTCACGACAAAAAGCTATCCGATTTAGCATTGATCCCTACATTAAGTTTACGGATAAACATAATAACAAACACCATTTTAAATCCCGTTATTATATTGTGACCACAGGGAACGATCAGAAAGTTTATGATGCTTCCTTTGCTCAAATGTTTTATCTGGATTATCAAATACAGCACAAAATTAACGCACAAAACATTATAACTTTTGGAGCTACGAACACCAATAATGTAGTAAAAAGTTGGGTATTTGGTGACCATTTAAGCGAAAGTGCTGCCACTTACGCGCAATTAGAAACTAAACTAAAAAAATGGGATTTTTCTGGTGGACTCAGATTTGAATATTGTCAATTAGACACCCTTTTACCTGATTCTCAATTGAAAATTAATGCAAATCATTCTATTCCAATTCAACCGATATTCCGTTATGGATTGCATTATGCAGCGACAAAATCCACGCATTTCCGAGCTTCTTTTGGACAAGGAATTCGATTTCCTTCCATAGCAGAAAGATTTGTCTCTACTTCAGTCGGAGGAGTAATCATATTTAAAAATCCATCATTACGACCTGAATCAGGTTGGGCAGCGGAAATTGGAGCCAAACAGCTTGTTAAAATTGGGACCTGGAAAGGAATGATTG
The DNA here is from genome assembly GCA_947488235.1 of Flavobacteriales bacterium. GTDB lineage: Bacteria > Bacteroidota > Bacteroidia > Flavobacteriales_D > Crocinitomicaceae > UBA952. The sequence continues at coordinate 7,297 of CANLAQ010000047.1, forward strand.
ATGTAGCTGGATTCGTAAATCAATACAGTAACATGACCGAATTTGTTTTTGGTCTATACAAACCTGATACCATGGGAAGTTTACAAACAAGCAACCCTGATGCTTTAAATTACTTTTATAATTGGGTAGGATTTCAAGCACAAAATGCTGAAAAGGCAAGGATAAGTGGATTAGAATTTTCATTTAACAGTACTGGTAAAATTAAAGAGGTCGAGTTGACGACTTTATTAGGCTACACTTACATGAATCCAATTAGTTTGAATTTAGATCCTAGTTATCGTCAGACATTTTCTGACACCACCAGCAATATGCTCAAATATCGATTCAGACATTTAGCGAAAGCAGACATTCAAATGACCTACAAAGGTCTTAGTTTAGGCTTTTCAAGCAGATATAACAGTTACATGAGTAATATAGACAGGGTATTTGAATCTGGGGTATTGGGTCAAGAATTGTTAGTTGGAATGAAACATTACAGAAGTATGTTTAATAAGGGAGTTGCTGTTTTTGACACACGATTAAGTTATAATGTTAAGGATGGAATTAAAGTAAACCTGATCGCCAATAATATTTTTAATACAGAGTATGTGACGCGTCCAGGTGATGTTCAAGCGCCAAGAAATATTGTATTACAAATGCAATTTGCTTTTTAATTCAATTAATTTTTCTTTCTTTATACTTCAAATTTTGATTTTATAATTATGAAAGTATTCCTTATATCTTGTTTCATTTTGTTTTTCTCAGGATTCTTATCTGCTCAAATTAGCGGACAAGTTATTGATGAAATTAATAAAACACCTGTGGTTGGTGCTAAAATTATGGGTGCAGATGGATCAAGAGCAATCTCAGATTATGACGGGAAATTTGCGCTGGATTCCAAAAAATTTCCTGTTGAGGTGACCATAATTATGCTGCAATACGCAACAGAAACATTAGTGATCAATGCCCCAGGAAACATACAAATCCCTTTGAAAGAAAGAGTGAAAGATTTTGAAACTGTTGTTATTTCTGCTGGAAGAAGAAAGCAAGCCATTGAGGAAGTACCCGTTTCTATGGAAATTTTGCGTCCCCAATTAATTGACAATAAAGGCATCACAGATCTAGAACAGGCTGTTGATCAAACGCCAGGCGTATTTACTATGGATGGTCAAGTGAGTATCAGAGGTGGTTCTGGTTTTGCATATGGTGCTGGAAGTCGCGTCTTACTTTTATGGAATGGAATGCCACTCCTTTCGGGTTATGCAGGAGATACACAATGGAATTCCATTCCGATGGAACAAGCTTCGCAAATAGAAATTATGAAAGGGGCATCTTCTGTATTGTATGGGAGTGGGGCGCTTAATGGAGTAATTGCATTAACAGAGAAGGAACCAAGTGTAACCCCAGAAACAAAAATAAAAGTGCAATATGGTATTTATGATAATCCTGCTAGAGCTTCTTTAAAATGGTGGGACAAGAATCCAATGAATCAATTAGTTGAAGTGTATCATGGAGAAATGAAAAAGAAAATGGGTTATACTATTTCCACCACTTTATTTCATAATGATGGGTACAGACAAGGTGAAACGGAAGCGCGTGCAAGGGTTAGCGGCTCTATTTACTTCAAACCTGAAAAATATAAGCGTCTTAAAGCAGGTGTTGGTTATAACTATCAAATTCAAAAAGCTGGAAGTTTCTTGATTTGGCAAAGTGATACTTTGGGGTATACTCCAAGTGGTGGCGCAGATACGAGTCTTGCCAGTTCAACACTTACCTATAATTTGGGACATCGCTTGTTTATTGATCCCTATTTGAAATTTACAGATAAACATAATAATAAGCACAGTCTTAAAACACGCATTTATTACGCGTATAATGGAAATTTAAATAATCCAAGTCAAAGTAATGGAGCCGTTATTTACTTCTCAGATTATCAATTCCAAAAATTGTTTAACAATGGTTTTTCATTAACTACAGGTGCTTCAAATATTAGTAATGTAGTGAAGTCGGCCTTATTTGGTGACCATACTTCGAATAATATTGCTGCATATGCTCAGGTTGAACAGAAAATTGGGAAGATTGACTTTAGTGGTGGTGTAAGGTTGGAACATTTTATGATGGATGGAAAAACAGGAGACTCAGACTTCAAAATTTCTAAAAACAGTTCTGTAGTCCTTCCATTTTATCCTATCTTTAGAGCTGGAGCACATTACAAAGCTGCAAAATATACACATTTAAGAGCTTCATTTGGCCAAGGAATTCGCTATCCATCAGTGGCAGAAAGATACACTAAAACAAGCGTTGGATCCTTAAATATATTTCCAAATCCAACACTTACTCCTGAGATTGGATGGGCTGCAGAGATTGGAGTAAAACAAGGCGTGAAAATTGGAAATTGGAAAGGAATGTTTGATGCTTCTGCATTTGTAAATCAATATAAAAATATGATTGAATTTGCCTTTGGATTGTACAATCCTATCAATGGCAATTCCATTAATACCGCAACGAGTTCTGGAATGAGTGAATACCTAAACTTAATTGGGCAAGGATACAGCATCAATAATCTAATTGGTTTTAGAGCCTTGAATGCTGAGGCAGCCAGAATCACAGGAATCGATTTGTCTTTTAACAGTATGGGGAGCATTGGAAAGTTTGAAATAATTTCATTGATTGGCTACACTTACATGAACCCATTAAGCTTAAATAAAGACCCGAATTACACCATTTGGAATTCAGATTCGACCAGTAATTTATTGAAATATAGATTTAAGCATCTTGCAAAAGCAGATGTAGAAGTAAATTATATGAAATGGAGCACAGGCTTTTCATTACGCTATAATAGTTTTATGCAAAATATTGACAAAGTATTTGAAGAGCCTATTGCAGGATCAACTTATATATTGCCTGGATTAAAAGCATATAGAAAGATCTATAATAAAGGTAACTTTGTAGTAGATTTTAGAATTGGTTACAAGATCACGGACAAATACAGAATTGGTTTGATTGCTAATAATATTTTTAACGCCGAATACTCTAGTAGACCAGGTGATATACAGCCACCTAGGAATTTTTTAATGCAGATTCAAATGAAATTTTAGTGAAAGTACTTGGAATAATCCCTTCTAGATATGCTTCCACTAGATTCCCCGGAAAGCCCTTGATTGACTTAAAAGGAAAATCAATGATCCAAAGGGTATATGAAGGTGCGCAAAAATCAAAATTAATTGATAAGCTGATTGTAGCTACTGATGATCAAAGGATTTTTGATGAAGTGATTCGTTTTGGTGGAAAAGTAGAAATGACGGATATAAACCATGCAACAGGAACTGATCGATGTGCTGAAGTATGCGAAAGAAATTCTGGTTTTGATATTGTAATTAATATTCAAGGAGATGAACCTTTGGTTGATGCGCGTCAATTGGATCAATTAATCCAAGCACTGCAAGAGGAAACTGTGAAAATTGCAAGCCTTGCGACACCAAAAATTTCGAAAGAAGAACTCCACAATCCAAATAGAATTAAAGTTGTGCTTAATGAAATTGGGAACGCACTCTATTTTAGCAGAAATTCGGTTCCTTATGCGTCTGAAGGAAATTTAAATTATCCTTTTTTAAGACATATTGGTCTATATGGATTTAAGGTTAATACCCTTTTAGAAATTACAAAATTGAATCCAACACAGCTGGAGAAAGCGGAATCATTGGAACAATTGCGTTGGTTATTTTACGGTTATAATATAAAAATAGTGACTACCGAAATTGAAACACCTAACATCGACTCTCCAGAGGATTTAGAACTGGTGATGAATCGTATTTAAGGCTTTTTATTTTCAATAAACTTCCATAACTTTGGAATATGAAAAACATGGATGAAATTATTGTAGCATTGATTCTAGAACACAATTGTGTAATCATTCCTTCATTTGGTGGTTTTGTAAGTAAAGATGTAAGCGCCTCAATAGATTTTGACAAAGGAACTATGCTTCCTCCATCCAAACATTTATTATTCAATATACAATTGAAAAATAATGATGGCTTATTAACCGCTGCTCTTTCAAGAGCAAAAGGAATTAATTTTATAGAAGCCAATGATTTAATTTCAAAAACAGTTCAGACCATTCAATCTGATCTTAAGTCAGGTAAAAAGGTTTCCTTAGAAAACATCGGAACATTTCATTACAATCAAGAAAATATTCTTGTTTTTGAGCAGGATCGATATTTTAATTTTCTTTTATCATCCTACGGATTAGCCCCACTTCAATTTATATCGAATCAAACCATTGAAGTTGTTCAGCCAATAAAAAACATAAATAATAAGTCTAATTTATGGAAATATGCAGCCGCAGCTTGCTTACTTCCTTTTGCCTTCTATTCTTTTTGGATTCCACTGAAAACAAATGTATTGTCTTCAGGAATGATCTCTTATCACGATCTAAATCCATTTAAAAAGAATATGCCTCAACATTATAAATTAAAAAATAGCAGCTATAAAATTGATTCAAAAGAAGATCTCGATCCTACTTTTGAAAATCAAAAAGCTGAGGCTCAAATTAATGATGGTGTTTGGGTTTATCAGATAGATACTGAAAAGTCAATTTATATTACTGCTGACAAAACTATAGTAGAAGAACAGCCAATTATTCAGGTTAAGAATTCAGGAAATGGTTTTAATTATGTGTCTCCTGCAGCATTTAATTGTATTGTTGGATGTTATTCTCAAAAAGAAAATGTTGAAATTTTCACGAAGAAATTAATCTCCAATGGGTTCCAAGTGAGTTTAATACAAGAAGGAGCACTTACGAAAGTCTGTATCGGACAAAGCAATGATGCAGCATCATTGAACATCACCGTTGAAAAAGCAAAATCTCTAGGTCTAGAGCCTTGGATACTACATTAAATTTTATTTAAAATCATTATTATGAAATTAGTTACCCTACTACTTGCCATTTGTTTGTATGTAAGTGCATTTTCTCAAAGTACTAACATCGATGGAAGTTCTTACTTATTTACAAAAATAGCACACCTTGATGCCACTCCGGTTCAAAGTCAAGGTAAAACAGGTACCTGTTGGAGTTTTTCGGGTTTGTCCTTTTTTGAATCTGAATTAATTAGAAAAGGTTCAAAGAATCCATCCATTTTATCTGAAATGTATGTTGTAAGAAAATCATATGAAAACAAAGCAGATAAATTCATTAGAATGGACGGGAAAATTAATTTTAGTGAAGGAGGAGCTTTTCATGATATTCCATGGGTAATCAAGCATTACGGAATTGTTCCTTTAGATGTTTATGATGGATTGAATGGAAATTCTAGCTATGATCATGCTGAAATGTTTGAAGTATTAAATGGAGCTGTGCAAGGCACCTTGAAATATCTTCAAAATTCTAATAATGGTATTTCAAGCAATTGGAAAGGATCTGTAAACGGAATTCTAGATGCATACATTGGAAAAGACATTAGCTCTTTTGATTATAAAGGAAAGAAATACACTCCAAAATCCTATGCAGCTGAAATAGGATTAAATATGGATGAATATGTTTCTTTAACATCATTTACTAATCATGATAATTATTCAAAATGTCAATTGGCCATTCCTGATAATTATAATTGGGGAGATAGTTATAATGTTGGACTAGATGATTTAATGACCGTTTGTGAGCATGCTTTAAAAAATGGTTATACGCTAGCATGGGGAGCAGATGTTTCTGAGATGGGATTCAGTTTTAAGAATGGTATTGCCTTAGTTCCTGAAAACCCAGCAACGATTCAAGTCGTAGGAAAAGACAATAAGAATTACAATGATGCTGGTGCGGACAAAGTCTCTAATGCATTTTTGAATCCTGTTAAAGAAATTACAGTAGATGCTACCTTGCGTCAAAAAGGCTACGATAACAAAACAACTACAGATGATCATGGAATGCACATCGTAGGATTGTACAAAGATCAAAATGGAGTAAAGTATTTATTGGTAAAGAATTCATGGGGAACAAGTAATTTTCCTCAAGGGTATTTATATGTTTCTGAACAATATTTTAGATACAAAACCATCAATATTTATTTACATAAAAGTGGTATCCCTGCTGAAATAAGTAAAAAATTAGGATTGTAATTTTTTAACCCAACCTTTTAGAATTTTCTTACATCATCCTACTAATGAAAGATTGGAAGGATGATGTTAGCTAAAAGTATAGTAGTGGAATTTTAAATAAGTTTCAATACATGCATTATCGGTAAAATAATTTGAAACTATAATATATCTGAATTTCAAATTTTTCCATTTGAAATAAATTCTAAAGGTCAAAATCAAAAAAATAAGCTTTTTGTTCCTTGTCATCATACCAAAAATACTTGTAGTACTCCTGCTCTCCTTTCCAACTGTACAACTGTAATTGCTCAATTTTTTTCTTACTCCACCAGGGGAACTCATCTTGAAGTCCAAACGCAAAGTCACTTGTAGTGGTATCTATTTTTAAGTTATTCCTTTTTCTGATCAATTCAGCAGTTGATTTATTACAATTAAAGGAAAATTGATAGTCAGCATCAATCCCGATGGCATCATCGAAACAATAAATATTTTTTATGTCTGGGCTTAAGGCTACTTTTAAAAAATCTTTAAAGCGTTTTTTATTGAATTCAGTATCGGGATGATAGGCATCAAATTTGGGGGAAATCTTATCCATGACAATTTCGGCCTTATTATTTAATTTACCAATAAGATGGTGTGAGACTTCATTTCCTTTATTTTCAATTCTTTCACACGAAAAGAGAAGGAATAGAAAAAAACCGGTTGTTGTATAGTTATGAAAATTACTTATCAAAATTTTAAAAATGTTATACTGTATAGCATTGTGGAACTAAAATTTTCCTCTCAAAGATATAAAATACCTAAGCATAAAATGATATTATTCCTATAACATAGAATAAGCTAGAGACCATATTAATCAAAACTAAAAATCTTGATCGTGCATAATGAAAACGCAAATAAATAAATAAAAGCATTTTAATCAATTGATAATAATTATATATTTATTATTTTTATTTGATTGAGCTAGCTTGAATATCCTAAAATATCTCATGAGATATTTTACTTTAATAATAATATAACATGATTTGATCTCTAAAAAAATGATAAAATTCAATTTCACAATCATACTACTTTTGATATTTGAAAATTTCGCTTTTACACAAACCATAGATAACAATCTCGATTTTGAAGTTTCTAATAATAATGCACTAAATTTTTCAAGAATTCAAAATAGAGACTTCTTTATAAAAGAAAAATCAATTCATAAATATGCGAATACAGTCAACAATATAGAAGAAAAAAATGGTAATACTGATTTAAAAATATTTACAAACCAAGATCCCAAAATCACTTGGTCTAATGTATCTCGCAACGATTCGCTGCCAATGCTAAAATTAACTAGAATTGATGGGGAGAAAACTAAGACGAGGTTTATTTTAGAAGACAAAAAAATTCTTATAATGACTTTAGATTCGATAAAATTTAAGGGGAAATTAAAAATTATCAATAAAGATTCTATCCAAATAAAATCTATTGTAATCCCGATTAATAATATCCTGATAATTAAAAAACCAGTTAATGCAGCAAGAATCACTGGAAATATAATTGGTGGACTCTTTTCATATATTGGTGTTGCTATTTTAATTGATTTTGGTGTTTCGGAAGGAGGACCTTATTTTTTACTAGCAAGCGCTTTATCCAGTCCCTTTTACGCTATGAATTATGTTAGAAGAAAGTACGAACTTAATTCAAAATGGAAAGCAGAGATTGAGTATTTTAAAAGTAGGAAAAAGAAAACCTAACAGTTCAAAGTAACACTTACGATTAAAATCCTCGCCCTTAGATACTGACGCTGCGGTCAGTATCATGACATTAGCCTGAGCTAATCGTCATGGCGCTCCCACTATATTTAATTTTGAGATTTATCCATAAAAAAAGCCCCTTCATTACTGAAGAGGCTTCTTAAAATCGGCATCTCCCGAT
>CANLAQ010000048.1 GCA_947488235.1 Flavobacteriales bacterium
CTTTGGAAAAACTCCTATGCAGACATTTAGTGAATCATTACCTTTGGCCAAGGACAAAATGCTAAACCAAAATGTCGATCAAAATATCCTGACCCTATAAAACTAAAAAAAAGAACCCTACTTGTCAGATTAAATACTAGCTATTACACATTATATCAACAACAAGACCATCTACTCTGTACCTGCAAATGATTCCAGATTCTTGGTCGTTAACAAATCCAAGTTTTCTTAGTTTTTCATCAATTTCAAAGTAATCCTTGCGTGCCCATATTTCAACAACGATATCTATATCTTCTGTCGGTCTAATTTCTTCAGATGCTGAATCAGCATACAATGAAACTGTTGCTCCACCAACAAAAACTACTTTATCCCTCAGTTCTCCAAGAGCATTGTTAACAGCCTTGATCCTTGTAACATTGATATGGTGACTCATTGCGCTAGCACTTTCTTTAGTTGTTGCAATGCGATATTTTTTTCCCTGGTTTTCCCTACTCTTAAAATTTCAATCAATGATAAGACTTCGTAAAGGGCAGAATCTTCTTTGATTGCTCTGACCTGGGTATTGAAAAGCGGTTCTATTGTTTGTCCTATTTCTGTTCCATTGATATCTGGCCATACAAACACACTTTCAGAGACAATTTGATCTTTGAAGACAGGATGACTGTGGGCTGTAGGAATCCCTTTAGATAGTCCACCCGGATGAATGGGAAAAACATATTGTATTCCGTGCTCCAGGAATTCGTACAATGCTTGTTTATTGACCCGCTTTCGATTGTAATCAATTAGGCCTGCCAATTTACTTCTGTTCAATGATGCATTTACTTCTGCGCCACTTATGCACAAGCTTCTTGCAAGGTCCTGGTATTGCCATTCATTTTTACCAAGCATAACAATCTTGAGTAAAATGGCAATGTCTTGAGGCCTCATTCCATTATGCCTTCTCATATCGCAAAGATACTCATTATTTTCATTTTGCAAAATGCGAAATGAGAATATGTTGGATTTGAAACCAACATATTTGTAATCAGTAATTAGTATTCACATCTACCTGTTGTGTGAGCCTTTTGTATATACATTTAAAATGCTCAATTGTGCACTTTTAAGGACTATTGTAGTGCATTTATAAGGATTTATATCAGGCAAATACGTGCATAAAATGCTTTGTAAATGATTTGATTCAAACATAACATAATTCAAAAATGACATAATTTGACTTATTTTTATTGAATATGACTCAATTTTCTCTAATTCTGAATGCAGCGGTTGATTTCCGACCAGCCGTCATTCATAAATGAGTACATGAGCCAAATCCTCAGACAGCTGATTCGTAATCACCCCCTTTTGGGCTACCAAACGCGAATTTCGGTCAACTTTTAACGGTTGACCGATTTTTTTTTGCCTTTGAGACCCTTGCAATATATCAGTCGGTTTCAAGTGAAACTCGAATTAGCTAAACTTATAAGTTTGCGCAACTCTTGTCTAAATTAGACCAAGGATAATTGATGGCCTCTTACATATCTTCTTTATTAGCTTAACCATCACCAACCATCTAATTATTGGGGTATAATTTCAATAAGATAAATTACTGGCTAATTAAGAAAGCATCTATTGGACAATTGCAAAAAGAAGAAGCAAGAAATAGGGAATTGATAATCTCAAATGACGCAAAGCATGGGTGAGCTGATTTTCTACGGTTCGTTTTGATATTTCCAAACGGGAGGCAATTTCATCATTAGAAAGTTGCGCTCTGCGACTTAATGTAAATATCTCTTTACAGCGTTTTGGTAGTTTATCTAATTCTCTATCCACAATTTTTTCAAGATCCTGATAACGAATATTCAGTTCTCCATCATTCATGCTTACGCTACTTAAATCTTCAAGATTATCTAGATATTCAAGAGAGTTTCTCCTCGCTTTTTTTACATGACGATATACGTGATATCGGGCCGATGCAAGGATATAAGCCTTAAATGATTCTATTTGTAATGTTTCACGCTTCAGCCAAAGAGTAAGAAAAATATCATGTACGATTTCAGAACAAACTTCACGGTCAGCACATACTGAGAATACTGTAGAATATAACATTTTCCAATACCTATCAAAAAGGGTATTGAATGATACCGCGTCTCCCTCTTTCATCAGGCTAAGTAAAATCTTATCAGAAGGTATTTTATTCGGCATTGAATCTAAACATTTTGATCTATCATTAATTTCTTAATGAACATTTTACATGTAGATACATCATGAATTTACTATTATTAAATAAAAAATAAGAATTCTGATAAAAATTAAGTAAAATATCTTCCAAAAATCTTTTTAAAAAAGGTCAGGTTGAATAGCTTGATGCGTACAAACTATGAATTTAGGGCACCCATGATAATATTTTGAATTATTTTAAGATTTTCATGTGTGTTAGCACCTCAAAATGACTCTAAAGAAAATAACTATGACCAGAGAAGAATTTAACCGGCTTTACGAAAAATACCTTTCAGGTAAGTGCAGCGAAGAAGAACAAGCTGAACTTGAGAACTATCAGGATAGCTTAAAGCTTAATGCAGAAGTATGGGATAACAAAACCATGGGTGACCATGGAGAAATAAAGCAATCAATCCAGGAAAAACTACGAAACAGCATTGAGGGACATAACAGAATAAAGCGATTCAGCATTTGGGGATGGCAGTCAGCTGCTGCAGCAATCTTAATCCTTTTAATTTCAGGCATTTACTATTATCAAAAATCGTCTGATCCGGTTCTTGTAAAAACAGGGATTCCACGCTTTAAGAATGATATTTTACCCGGAAACAACAAGGCAATACTGACCTTGGGCGATGGTTCAAAAATAGATCTTGATGATGCAAAAACTGGTATTCTTGCAAGCGAAAGCAATATTGATATAAAAAAAACAAGTCAAGGCCAGTTGGAATACACAGCTGGTAATCAGGGAGAAAACCCAGTTAAATATAATATCCTGAGTACTCCCATGGGGGGTGAGTATAGGCTTGTACTACCAGACGGGAGTAAAGTATGGCTTAATTCAGGATCTATACTAAGATTTCCGACCATATTTAATGGGCCTGAGCGGATTGTTGAACTAAGGGGGGAGGCCTATTTTGAAATTGCGAAGAATGCCCAAATGCCCTTTCGGGTTCGTACAAATAATGCGATGGACATCAAAGTATTAGGCACCCATTTCAATGTGATGGCCTATGATGATGAGAAAAATATTAATACTACCCTGATTGAAGGATCTGTAGAAGTGCTGAAAGGATCGGGAAAGACAATGTTAAAGCCAGGTCAGGAAGCGATATTGAACAGAGGATCTGGGAATATCAAAGTTGCTCCCGCAGACGTTGAGCAGGCTATTGCATGGAAAAATGGCAACTTTATTTTTTACAATGAAAACATAGAAAGCATCATGCGCAAAGTTTCCCGCTGGTACAATGTAGATGTGTTCTACCAGGGCAATTTGATTAATAAAGATTTTGCTGGAACGATATCCCGAAATAAAAATGTATCAGAATTATTAAAAATGTTGGAGCTGACTGGTGCTGTTCATTTTAGTATAGATGGAAGGAGGATCACCGTTATGCCCTGAAAAACACCCATATTTATCGACCAAAAAGCCGGAAGCGCTGCGAACGCTCCCGGGTAAAAATCTGGCGTTAAAAAAATCAACCGTTTGCACAATCCATTTAATTAAACCAAACCATCAAATGTATGAAACTTTGCATTCAATTTAAGCGAAAGGAGCCTTGTTTGTCATTAAAATTTATCAGGGTTATGAAACTTGCAATAATCTTTTGCCTTACAACCTTATTACAAGTTAATGCATCAGGGTACGCTCAGAAAATTAGTCTTTCTGTAAAAAATGCTCCAATGGAAAAAGTTTTAAGGGAGATAAAAAAGCAGGCTAATTATAATTTCCTGTACAATACCCAAATGCTTGAGTCGTCAAAACCAGTAAATTTCAATGTAACAAACGCTTCTCTTGACGAAGTTCTCAGGCTTTGTTTCAATGATCAGCCCTTGACTTATTCAATTGTTGATGGAACCATTATCATTGCTAAAAAACCAATTCTTAAATCAGTGAATCAGGTTCAGGTTGTAGAAGAGGTTTATCCACCACAAGAAATCAAGGGTAAAGTCACTGATGCACAAGGAGTGGGACTACCCGGCGTGAGTGTAAGGCTAAAAAATTCTACCATTGGGGTAAGCACAGATATCAATGGTAATTTTACAATCAGTATTCCTGATGCTGGAATTTTAGTATTTAGCTACATTGGCTTTGTTACTATTGAACTTCCATCCAATGCCAAGTCGGCAATGAATGTAGTGTTACAAGAAAGCAAGCTAGCTTTAAATGAGGTTGTTGTTGTTGGTTATGGAACACAGAAAAAAGTCAACCTCACAGGATCTGTTGCAACCGTAAAATTTGAATCTTTGGTTAACAGACCCTCTTCGAATTCTGTAAATGCTTTAGCAGGAGCGATTCCTGGAATGACTATAGTTCAGGGTGGGGGGCAGCCCGGAAATGATGTAGGGAAGGTCAATATTCGTGGGGTAGGTTCAATAAATGCAAGTTCGGATCCATTGGTTGTAATAGACGGAATTAACTCTGACTTAAGCTTTTTTTCAACGCTTAGTCCTCAAGAAATCGAATCCGTATCAGTGCTAAAAGACGCTTCCTCAGCTGCTATTTACGGATCGCGCGCGGCTAATGGAGTAATTCTAGTAACCACAAAGTCTGGAATGACCGATAAAACCAAAATAAGTTTTAACTCATATTATAGCCTACAACAAGCTACTGTATTGCCAAAGTTGCTTGACTCTTGGGATAATGCAAAACTTGAAAATGAAGCCAGAATCAATGCAGGCCAAGCTATTTTCTGGACAGATAAAATGATTGAGTTGATGAAAAATAATGATCCAAGTGATCATTTTCATAACACGAATTGGGTAGATGAATCATTTCGAACGAGTCCGGCGCAGAACTATGACTTGTCTTTAAGTACAGGTACTGGAAAACTGAAAGTTTATTCAAATTTAAATTTTTACAAACAAGATGGAATAGTTAAAAATACTACTACAGATAGATTCAGTTTGAGAAATAAATTTGATTTGCGAATAAATAAGTATATAAAGTTAGGCTTGAATATTTCGGCAATTTTGAAAAATCTAAATCGGCCAGCAGATACACAATTTTTTAGTATGTTATTGGGTCGAACAAATGCGATTGCGCCTAAATATTACAACAATGGAGGCTATTTTCTACGTTGGGATGAAGTTCCATCATACGCCACGTTATTTCCTCCGCATAGGATAACTAATTATGGTTACTATAAAGAGGATAATAAAAAATTAATGACCGCTTTAACTGCTGAGATTAATTGGAAAGGAGTTAAGTTTAATTCGTTGGTTTCATATGATTACAATAATAATATTGATAAAAGATGGCGGCCGTTAGAAACTATTTTTTCAGATGCAGGCACCAATGTATGGACTACAGATTTTGCGAGACTAAATCAAAATTTCAACAATACAGGAACGATTCAATTTGAAAACTATCTAAATTATGCACCTAAAATTGGTAATCAACATTCACTGACCTTGCTTGCTGGACATACTTTTTTAAATTATAAATATTCTTATTTTGGAGCCTACGGAGAAAAGTTCTCAAATAATTCTACTCAGGTTTTAACTGCTTCCAGTACAGCTAACCAAAGGGCATTTGGAAGTCAAAATGAATACAGCTTGCAGTCATTATTTGGAAGAGTTAATTACGCTTATAAGGATAAATATCTTTTAGAAGCCAATCTCAGGTATGACGGTTCTTCGAGATTTGCCAAAGAAAACAGGTATGGATTATTTCCATCGTTTTCAGCTGGATGGAAAATTTCAGAAGAAAATTTTCTTAAAAACAGCAAGAGTATAAATAATCTTAAATTAAGAGCGAGTTGGGGTATTCTTGGAAACCAGGATATAGGTTCGAATTATCCTTATTCCTCTGTTTATTCAACTTCAGCAGGATATGTAGTCAATGGAATTGTAGAAAATGGTGCTGCAATTACCACTCTGGCAAATGATCAAATTACTTGGGAAAAGACGAGCACTTCGAATGTCGGCATAGATGCCTCATTTTTTAATCATCTGGATATCACTTTTGATTATTTTGTTAGAAATGCATCAGACATGCTTATTGTTCTGCCTATTCCTCAGACGCTTGGTAATGTTAACCCTCCGTTTCAGAATATTGGTAAAGTTGAAAATAGAGGATGGGAATTGTCAGCAATATATAGAGGGAAGGCCAATAAGTTAAATTACAGCCTTAATTTTAATGTAAGTAATATTAAGAATAAAGTTATTGATTTAGATAAGCAAAGATTTCTTTTCATAGGAGATCGCCAGGTCATTCAAGAAGGTCAACCAATAAATTCTTGGTTTGGGTATATATTCGATGGAATTTATCAATCAAGAGAAGAGATACTTGCCGGACCCAAACGAGCTGAACCTGTAGCTCCTGGAGATTTGAAGTACAAAGATATTAGTGGAATTGATGGCAAGCCAGATGGGAAAATTGATAGCTATGACAGAACAGTTCTTGCGAATAGCTTTCCTGAAATAACCTATAGTTTCGGAACATCTTTAAGTTATAACAATTTTGATTTTAATCTATTTTTTCAGGGTGTAGGAAAGGTTGGCATAGAGCGTTACAGCTTTGTTAATCATGCTGGTAGAGGTTCTAATCCTATGAATTGGACTGTTGAATGGTTAAATAGATGGACGCCTCAAAATCCTACTCAAGAATTCCCACGACTACACTATCTAAATACCTATAATGATAGAGCATTGAGTTCGAGCTATTGGATAGAAGATGGTTCTTTTTTGAGATTAAGAAATTTAGAACTCGGTTATACATTTAAACCAGAATTGCTTAAAAGAATTGGGGTCGAAAAACTAAGGGCTTACGTTGGCGGACAGAATTTAATCACATTTACTAAAATGAAGCATTTCGATCCTGAGAGAGCTTATAATCTTAGGACTAACGATTTTTATCCGCAACTGAAAATCTATCAGTTTGGGGTCAATGTAACATTCTAAATATTTAAAATTGATAATCATGAAAAATTTGAAATATATAGTAATATTCTTTTTACTTTTCACGGAAACAAGTTGTGATAAAAATTTGGAATTAGTCAATCCAAATGATTTATCAATAGCGGCTATTGGTCAATCTGAATCAGATTTAACTTTACTCCTGAATGGTTGTTACGATGCATTACAAAAAAATCACGCTGATGCCTACCGTTGGCTTGATAATTTTTCCGGAATTTCTTTTGGAGACAATAATATAACTGATGGAGCATCAACCCCAGAAGAAGCCAGATATTTACTTTGTTGGTCTAGGTCTTATCTTTTAATTGGAAGATGTAATGAATTGCTGTCAATCATTAAAGGTATTCAAGCTCCCAACACCGCAATTAAGACAATTGAAAGTGAAGCTTTATTTTTAAGGTCTTATGCCTATTATCAGTTGATGGTTTTGTTTAAAGATGTCCCACTTGTTACAAGCAGGCAATCATTTGCAGACCGTTTAGTGAAAAAAAATACTCAGGCAGAAATAAGGACGCAAATTACCAAGGATCTTGATTATGTGATTCAAAATTTACCTATTAACAATCGTTATCCAAAAGTCACAAAAGGCGCCGCAATGACACTAGCGGCTAAAGTTTATGCTAATTTCAGTGAATGGAATAAGGTTAGCCAATTGACAAATGATTTGATTTCTTTAAAGAAATACAGTTTATATCCTAGCTATGATAATCTATTTTCCGAGGCTGCGGAAAATAACAGTGAAGCAATTTTATCAGTAGCTTATCTTTCAGGTTTAGGCGAAGGGGAAGCATTTTCTGGTATTTTTTCGGGTTCGCCAAATCAAATGGATCCGCCATTATCAAACTATGCTGATGCGTTTTATTGCACGGATGGAAAGCCTATTGGTAAATCGCCATTGTATAATAAAACTAAATTCTTTGAAAATCGTGATCCTCGATATGAAGTGAACATTCTAAGAGATGGGGATATAATCAATAAGCAACCTTTTGCAGCTAAATTTTCTGTAACAGGTTATTTTCTTCAAAAATACGTCAGAGTAAATACTACTGCATACCGAGATGATGGACCTGTAGACTTTATGATATTCAGGTACGCTGATGTATTACTGTTAAGGGCAGAAGCTTTGATTGAATCTGGTCAATTAACACCAGAAGTTTACCAGTTGATTAATCAAGTTCGCTCAAGGGTAAAAATGCCAAAAGTAGAAGATGTTGAGGGAGCAAATTTAACACAGGCACAATTAAGAGAAATTATTCGTCAGGAAAGACTGGTTGAATTGGGATTAGAAGGAGATATTCGCTGGTTTGATATTAAAAGGTGGAACATAGTTGAACAGGTATACAACTCGATTACTTTCCGTAAAAGACCTTATCGGGGAGAAAAAACTCTTTTTTGGCCTATTCCACAAACAGAAATCGCCAATAATCCAAATCTAGTACAACACGATTGGTGGAAATAATTCAAGATAGCTATTCGTAGAGTGTCATTGTTTTGGCCTAAACAATGATTTATTTAAGTCTATAATATTGATGTTAATTGTTAATCTCTGAGTCATAAAAAACTCAGATGATTAACAATTAACACCTAACCCAAAATGCGACAATGAAGTATTTGCCAATAGTTTTATTCCACTTGATTTTAGGATGTTCAACTCTATTCGCCCAAGAAAGTAAATCAAAAAAAACCAATATTCTAATTTTCTTGGTTGACGACCTTAAACCTACGCTTGGCGTTTATGGGGATAAAACTGCTCAAAGTCCAAATATTGATAAGTTAGCAGCAAAAGGTATGTTATTTACAAATGCTTATTGTAATCAAGCAGTTTGTGGGCCTTCACGCATTAATCTTCTTTTGGGTTCTCGCTCAACTAGCACTGGACTATACAAATTTGGCAAAGAATTTCGTGATGATTTCCCCAATGCAGTAACCCTGCCTCAATATTTCAAAAATGCAGGATACCAAGTGGAATCGATGGGTAAGGTTTTTCATATAGGCCACGGAACCACGGACGATGAGGCCTCTTGGAGTATTCCACATTTTAAAGAAAAAGTAATTGAATATATATTACCTGAGAGTACAAATAGGAAATTAACAAGAGAAGAAGCTTTTTTTGAAAATACATACTTGTATTTTAACGATCTCCCATCCAATAGTAAGTTACCTCGCGGAGCAGCATGGGAGGCACCCAATGTACTTGACGAGGCTTATGCTGACGGCCGCGTAGCGAGACATGCTATAGATAGACTGCGTGAGTTGAAGAAAAATCCAAGTCATCCATTTTTTATGGCTGTAGGGTTTGCTCGCCCCCATTTGCCATTTAGTGTCCCCAAAAAATACTGGGATTTGTATGATCCTAAAAATATACCTATGCCCTCCTATGTGGATGAGCCAGAAGGAGCGCCAAAAATTGCAATAAAAAGAGGAGGTGAAATCGATCAGTTCAATCCAATTCCGACTGATCAAGATATTTATACCGATACACTTACTCGAAAATTAATACATGGTTATTATGCATCGATGAGCTATATGGATGCACAACTTGGCCGCGTTATGGAAGAGCTTGAGCGATTAAAAATGCTCGAAAATACCATTATCGTTCTATGGGGTGATCATGGATGGCACCTTGGTGATCATGGTATTTGGACAAAACATACCAACTTTGAGCAAGCAACCCACATTCCACTTTTATTTGTAGCACCAGGGTTAATAAAGCCTGGTACAAGTTCAACCCAACTCGCGGAAACAGTGGATATTTATCCAACGCTTGCTGAATTGGTTGGGTTACCAAGGCCAACTGGACCGCAGCCTATTGATGGAACAAGCCTTTTTCCTGTCCTTAAAAATAGTAAAGCACAAGTACGAAACCATGCTTATCATTCTTATCCAAGAGGTGGCTATTTGGGGGAAGCGATCCGTACACAACAATACCGTATGGTTCGATGGACACATATGAAAGATTCGTCAATAAAACCAATATATGAATTGTATGATTACCAATACGATTATGATGAAACAAAAAATCTATCTGCTCATTATCCAGAAAAGGTAAAAGAACTTGAAACTATTTTGAATCAATATCCAAAAGCGAAATTGACCCCTAGAAATTAACAATTCAATAACCAAAAATTAATTTAATAAACTATTGTTAATCTAATCAAAATGAAAAACACTTTTTTTGTAAAAAAACAACGTAAAAGTATCCTCAAATTATTTCTAATCGTATCTATATCTTTTCTGTTCAACCAAGTAACGTTTTCTCAAAACTGGAAACCCGCAGGCGAAAAGATTAAAACCCGCTGGGCCAAAAATGTTACCCCGGATAATGTTTGGCAGGAATACCCTCGTCCCCAGTTTGAACGGGCCGAATGGATTAACCTAAACGGGCTTTGGGAATATTCAGTTTTGAAAACTAGCCAGGCGCAACCTAAAAAGTTTCAGGGTAAAATTTTGGTTCCTTTTTGTGTTGAATCCTCTCTCTCGGGAGTGATGGGAGAGGTTAAAGGTGATGATAGAATTTGGTACAAACGTCAATTTGAAATTCCTGCCAACTGGAATCAAAAAAATGTAATATTGAATTTTGAGGCCGTGGATTATGCTGCTACCATTTATGTTAATGGTGCTTTAGTTGGTTTTCATAAAGGTGCATACGATCGTTTTTCATTTGACATTACTCCTTACCTGAATCCAAAAGGTTCGCAGGAATTGATTGTTTCTGTTGTTGATCCTTCAAGTGCCGGTGTCCAACCCCGTGGAAAGCAGCAAATGCCTCAAGAGGGTATCTGGTATACTCCAGTCAGTGGAATATGGCAAACGGTCTGGATGGAAGCGGTTTCCAAAGAAGCTTTTTTAAGGGAAGTAAAAATGGAACCGGATATTAACAAAAAAGCAATTTCGGTAATTCCCATGCTTAGTGAACCTTTGAGACCTGAATATAAGGTGAAGGCAGTCGTTTCATTTAAGGGAAATGTAGTTGCCCAGACTGTGATTCCGGCGGATGTTAAAAGTGTTATTGAAATTTCAAATCCACAATTATGGTCGCCTGACGCTCCGTATTTATATGATTTAAATTTAACACTTATAAATGCTAAAGGTGAAGTAATTGATACTGTAGCCAGTTACTTTGGAATGCGTAAAATTAATCTTGGTGAGTTTAATGGCTATAAATACATCTTTCTGAACAACCAGCCTCTTTTCCAATATGGGACTCTCGATCAGGGTTGGTGGCCTGACGGACTTTATACGCCACCTTCAGACGAAGCCATGAAATACGATATTGAAATAACAAAAAAGATGGGCTTCAACATGATTCGTAAACATGTTAAAATTGAACCTGATCGCTGGTATTATCATTGTGACAAAATGGGTCTGATGGTTTGGCAGGATATGCCTTCCGGAATGGTGGTAATTCCTGAAAATGGTCAGATTAAGGCTTCATCCCGCGTTCAAAAAGTACCTCGAATTGGTGGAACAGATCTGAACCAACGGTCTGAAGACGCAGCACAGTTTGAATCGGAATTACGCCGGATGATAGACATTCATTACAATTCACCTTCTATAGTTGTTTGGGTGCCGTTTAACGAAGGCTGGGGACAATATGCAACGCGTAGAATTGCAAATATGGTCAAAGAACTAGATCCAACTCGCTTGGTTAATGCAGCAAGTGGATGGGCTGATTATCCTTGTGGAGATATTTACGATATCCACTCATACTCAGCTAAAGTACTTATTCCACAAACATCAAGTGGAAGAGCATCGGTATTGGGTGAATATGGAGGATTGGGATATCCGATTGATGGACATTTGTGGGATTCCAAAATGCGCAATTGGGGCTACGGAACATATCATTCAGAAAAAGACTTAATGAATGCATATAAATCCCAATTCGAACAAATAGTAGATATAAAAAACACTAAGGGTCTTTCAGCAGCAGTTTTTACACAAACTACTGATGTGGAAGGAGAGGTAAACGGATTAATGACTTATGATCGCGAAGTGATTAAGTTTCCTATAGAAAAAATGAAGGAAATGCATTCTGTTCTTTTTAAAAAATAATTGGAAAAAAATCATCTTCAATTTTCAACACATTAAATGACAAATTTTAAAATAAAATTAATTGCCGTTGCCAGTTTGCTGATTGTTGCGGTTATGCAAACCTCAGCTTCTATTAAAAAAGAAAAGAGCATCAAGCCTAATTTCATTGTAATATTTGCCGACGATTTGGGATATGGTGATATTGGGGTTTACGGACACCCTACCATCAAAACACCAAACCTTGACAGAATGGCTTTTGAAGGACAAAAATGGACCAATTTTTATGCAGCGTCTTCCGTTTGTTCTCCTAGTCGTGCAGCTTTACTTACAGGTAGATTACCCATTCGCACTGGGATAACTGGAGTACTCTTCCCAAATTCAAACGCTGGGCTTCCCCAGAGTGAAATATCCGTTGCAAAAGTGTTGAAGGATAATGGCTATAAAACAGCTGCGATTGGCAAATGGCATCTTGGCCACAAATCACCATTTTTACCCACCGATCATGGATTCGATAGTTATTACGGAATTCCTTATTCTAACGACATGAACAGGGAAGAAGAAATCGAAGGAAAAGATTGGATTGATGGACAAATTATACTGGCGGAAAAGGAAAAATACAGCGCTTATAAGCTACCGCTTTTGAGAAATCAGCAGGTTATTGAAATGCCTGTTGATCAGCGGACAATTACACAACGATATACTGAAGAGGCTGTGGCTAAAATAAAAACTATGAAAGATAGCCATTTCTTTATTTATCTCGCACACTCACTACCTCACATTCCACTTTTTCGTTCACAAAAATTCAAACATGTTTCAAAAGCTGGAATCTATGGAGATGTAGTAGAAGAAATAGACTGGTCAGTAGGACAAATTTTAAATACGCTTAAAGAAGAAGGACTTGATGAGAATACGCTCGTGATTTTCACTTCGGATAATGGACCCTGGCAGACTTTTAAAACTCATAGCGGATCAGCGGGTTTACTGCAAGGTGCCAAAGGCGGTACTTTTGAAGGAGGTTTTCGCGTGCCGGCAATTTTTAGTTGGCCTGGGAAAATTAAGCCAGGTGTGGTGATGCAAATGGGCACTACCATGGATTTAATGCCCACCATTTGTGATTTATCAGGCTCTAAACTTCCAAAAGATAGAATTTATGATGGGTTTGATATTTCCAACGTTTTATTAAAAAATGGGGAAAGCCTGCGAGAAGACTTTTTTTACTATCGTGGAGACCAGGTTTATGCTGTTAGGAAAGGAGCATATAAAGCCCATTTTATAACCAGATTGGATATGAACAATATCAGGACATCACTTTTTGTTTCAGATCCTGAAATTGAAATTGGCAAAAAACCAACCGTCTTAGAAACGCCCTTGCTATATAATTTAAATGCCGATCCTTCTGAAAAATACAACATTGCCAAAGAACATCCTGAGATTATTGCCGAGATAAGAAAATTGCTTAAGGATCACGAATCAAGTATTAACAAAGCCATTTTCAAAAAAGAAAAGGAGTTACAGGACTAACCATTAATCAGAGGGATGTTAATTCCCAAAAGTAAATTGGAGAGAACTAAATCACATTTAAGTATTAACGGAACCTACTAACTAAATAATAATTGAGAAATGAAATACTTCTTTTTAGCACCATTTATCTTCCTAACCTTTAACCTGCATTCGCAACAAGTGAATCCAAACCCCTGGGTAATGGCTCCCCCGGCGGATGCTAAGATAACCTACAAGAATCCGATCATTCCGGGTTTTTACCCCGATCCCAGTGTCTGCCGGGTAGGTGATGATTATTACTTAATAAATAGTTCATTTGGATATTTTCCAGGTGTACCAATCTTTCATAGTAAGGATTTGATTAATTGGGAAAAGATTGGTTATTGTATTCACCGCGAAGAACAATTAAATGCTAGGATAAGTATTTTTGCTCCCACATTAAGGCATCATAAGGGAACATTCTACATGATTACCACCAACATGGGCAATGGTGGCAATTTTTTCGTATCGGCCACGAATCCGGCTGGACCTTGGAGCGATCCCATTTGGATTGATGTTGAGGGAATTGACCCAGATCTATTTTTCGATAATGATGGAAAAGTTTACGTTACCAATTCAAAATTTGAGCTGGTTGAGATTGATATAGCTAATGGTAAACTATTGAGTGCAAAATGTAAAGTATGGAATGGAACTGGCGGTAGGACACCAGAAGGCCCCCATATTTATAAAAAAGACGGCTTTTACTATCTGATGGGAGCCGAAGGCGGTACCGAGGAAGCACATATGGTTACGATGGCTCGCAGCAATAATATTTGGGGGCCTTATATCGACAATCCAGCCAATCCGATTGCAACTCATGTAAACGTAGCCGGTATGCGTAACCCCATTCAGGGGATTGGCCATGCTGATCTGGTTCAGGCTCATGATGAAAGCTGGTGGATGGTTTTGCATGGTTACCGCGGTGTACCACGTTATCCACCCCATCATATTCTAGGGCGTGAAACCTGTTTGGCTCCAGTAAGCTGGACTAAAGGTGGTTGGCCCGTAGTAAATATGAATGGGACAATTGCGCTTGAAATGACTCATCCAACCCTTCCACTGGTACCGCTAGAGCCCAAACCTGTAAGGTCAAACTTCGATACTCCGAAATTGGGGCTCGAATGGAATTACATCCAACACCCAGTCAAAGACAATTTCTTTCTGAATGCTGAAAAGGGGATTCTCACTTTGATGGGGTCAGAGTTAAAAATTGGAGATAAAGGAAGTCCTGCATTTGTAGGCCGCAGACTTACCAATTTAGAGTTTAAGGCTACAACTCGAATGGAGTTTAATCCTAAAAAGGAAAATGAAGAAGCCGGAATAATTCTGCTTCATAACACTTCCCATTTTGACATTTTAGTTCATGCTCGTAAAGGGAAGCGTTATTTAGTTGTAAAACTTATGTTTGGACAAACTATTTATACCTCCAAAGAAATTGAGTTATTACCTGGATTTGTTGACCTAAGAATTGAAGGTACTGGCCCTGAATTTGTCTTCTCATA
>CANLAQ010000049.1 GCA_947488235.1 Flavobacteriales bacterium
GCGCTTGCGCAAGGAAAAGGTATTTTACGTTTGGCGCCCACTTGGGTTCCCAGGTCTTTTTGCGTGCCTGGTAGAAGAATAAAATTACATCCAGATGATTATTATGTGCTCGGTGGTGTTCGAGGTGGAATTGATGAGCGCTGGTTATCTTCTACGACTCCGGCTAAAAACGGTCCATTGACTGGTGAAAACGAAGGCTTAAGTGCCGTTGTTTATTCCGAAGGGGGGAAAGAAGAGCAGATTCTGTTGATCGATGTCATCGAAGAATTGAAAGGCGAAATCATTGGTGATCGTTTATGGAATGAATACAAATCGTGGCCGATGTATTCGAAGTTTTTTGATAACATGGGGCCATTGCCGCACCACATTCACCACAATGATGAGCATGCGGCTAAAATAGGCCAATTGGGGAAGCCTGAGGCCTATTATTTCCCGCCGCAATTAAATAATCATGGTGGGGATTTCCCGTATACGTTCTTTGGCATTGCTCCTGGAACGACGAAGGAACAAATCAAAGAGTGTTTAATGAACTTCACGAAAGGAGATAACAAAATTACCATGTATTCGCAGGCTTTTCCTTTGATTCCGGGCACTGGTTGGGATGTTCCTCCGGGGATGTTGCACGCACCGGGCAGTATGTGTACCTATGAGCCACAAAAAGCATCCGATGTTTTTGCGATGTATCAGTCGCTGGTTAATGAAGCCGTAATTCCAGAGGAGTTATTGTGGAATGGTACTCCCAAAGAGGAAATAGGAAATTATGATCAATTGATGGAGGTCATCGATTGGGAGTTAAATACGAACCCGAATTTATTAGAAACGCGCTTTATGCAACCGATTCCTGTGCGGGATGAGGCCGAAATGGCGGCAGAAGGATACTCCGAAAAATGGGTATGCTACCGATCAGATGCGTTCAGCGCGAAGGAATTAACAGTATTCCCAGGCCAAACTGTTACCATTACCGATGCCGCCGCCTATGGTTTAATCATGATGCAAGGACATGGTAAAATGGGCGTCTGGAATATCGAGACCCCGGCCATGATTCGGTACGGACAATTGACTAACGATGAATTTTTTGTCACTGAGGCTACTGCAAAAGCCGGTGTTGAAATCACGAATTACTCGTCTACGGCCCCGATTGTTATGTTGAAACATTTTGGCCCAGCTAACCCAGATTTAAAATTATAACCTATTTCAAACATGAATACGTATCCTAAATTACACAATGCAACTTGGCCAGGAATTGTAGGCAAAGGCCCCGATTCTGAGCCCGTTATTTCACTTGATAAAATGCTTGCCATGACAGCCGCCGCCGAAGTTAATGGCGTTAAGTTTGATGGCGTGGATATTGGTTTGCTGCCTCCTCACTTTGATATTGAAAGTGGGAAAGATGGCGCTAAGGCCCTAGCGGATAAAGTGGCCGCTCATGGCTTAGAAATTGGGAGTTTAGTGGCTCCTATTTGGGCAGGTAATGCGATGGGGGATAAAGATGCCCGCGATACCTTTGTGGATATGGTGCGCAAAACGTGTGAAATAGGTGCGGAATTGCGCCATTTAGGTATTCGTCCTAATGGCATCGTTCGAATTGATTCTGCTGCGGGAGTAGCGGATTGGGCGAAGGATCCGAAAGGAAATTCTAAATTGATTGTGGATACGTTCCAAAGAGCCTGTGACGTCGCCGCAGATTTCGGTGAAAGATTAGCGGCTGAGGGAGAAATTTGTTGGGGAGGCATGCACTCGTGGCGCAATATGATTCAGACCTTAGAGTCCGTAGATCGTCCTAACATTGGATTCCAAGCAGACATGTCCCATACCTTACTTTACACAATGGGATATAATTGCCCTGAAGACCGCATTTTACCTGTGGATTATAACTGGGAGGATCGCGAGGTTTTGAGGGCCTCATTAAAAGAATTGACGGCTGCGCTTCGCCCATGGACGATTGATTTTCACGTAGCTCAAAATGACGGAACTGTGCATGGCACAGGAAGTCATGATAAGACGGGCCGTCACTGCCAAGCAACGGATCCGAATGGCAAATTGAACATCGCTGAAGATGCTGGATTCTGGTTAAGAGGTGCGGATGGACAATTAACTAAAGCGTTCAAACATATTTGTTGGGACGGCTGCATGTTCAGCAACTCCGTTATGGAGCAGCAGCAAACTTGGAATGATATTTTAGCGGCCATGATCGACGTGCGTAAGGCACATGGTTGGTCATAATAAACCTATAACCTATGAAACAGATTAGAATTGGATTAATTGGCACCGGATTTATGGGTAGAACCCATTCCAACGGATATAACCGTATCCCAAACTTTTTCCCAGAGTTAACCTGTAAACCCGTTTTGCAAGCGGTCTGCTCGCGCAATGAAGCCAGTGTGAAAGCTTTTGCAGAACAATGGGGATACGCTTCATATGAGACAGATTGGCGGAAATTAATTGCCCGCGATGACATCGATGCGGTAGATATTTGTACACCAAATGATACGCATGCTGAAATCGCGATTGCCGCCGCTGCCGCAGGTAAAATGATTTTATGTGAGAAGCCCTTGTCTCGGACCTTAGCTGAAGGAGAGCAAATGGTTGCCGCGATTGAGAAAGCTGGGGTGGCGAATACCGTTTGGTATAATTACCGACGTTTGCCTGCAGTTACTTTAGCTAAGCAAATCATCGATTCAGGAAAACTGGGACGCATATTTCACTACCGAGCTAATTTCCTTCAAGATTGGACCATTTCGCCTGATTTACCACAAGGTGGTGCTGGTACTTGGCGATTAGATGTGGATGCGGCCGGTTCTGGGGTGACGGGGGATTTATTAGCTCACTGTATTGACACGGCCATGTGGTTAAATGGCGGTATTACAGATGTGTCCGCGATGACGGAAACCTTTATTAAAGAACGCGTTCACGTTAGTTCAGGCGCCGTGAAAAAAGTAGGCATTGATGATGCGTGTATTTTCCATTGCCACTTTAATAATGGCTCTTTAGGACTTTTTGAATCCACAAGGTATGCGCGTGGCCACAAGGCCCTGTATACGTTTGAAATAAATGGGGAGCATGCTTCGTTGCGTTGGGATTTACATGATTTAAATCGCTTAGAAATGTTTGATCATGCAGATGATGGATTAACCCGGGGGTGGAAAACCATATTAGTGACAGATGGCAACCAGCCATACATGGACAAATGGTGGGTTCCTGGTTTAATTATTGGGTATGAGCATAGTTTTGTTCATCAAGCGGCTGACTTTTTGAAAGCAATAGGAGAAAATAAGCCTTGTGCACCTACCTTCAGAGACGCGTTACAAACACAGCGTGTTTGCGAAGCTGTCATTGAATCAGCCAATACCAAGTCGTGGAAAGATACACATGTTGAATGGCCCTGAGTACTCGCTGAGGGCTTTTCGACTTTTTCCCTAGTACCTATGAGAATTTTTGCCCACTTCTTGATGATCTTGTTATTGTCAAGCAGTTGTAAAAAAAAGGAGGCCGAGATCACACCATCGGTTCCTGATACGATGTATTTCCCATCTACTAATTCGTGGGAGACTATATCCATTTCTAGTTTAGGCTGGAATCAAAATGCAGTTCAGCCATTGAAAGATTTCCTGAATCAAAAAGGGACAAAATCATTTATGGTGCTTGTCAATGGGCGAATCGTGATGGAAGAATATTTTAATGGCCATAATGCTACAACAACCTGGGAGTGGAATAGTGCCGGGAAAACATTAGTCGCTTCTACTATCGGTATTGCACAACAGGAAAATCTTTTGAGTATTAATAAAAAAGTATCTGATTACTTGGGCGCGGGTTGGACAAATATGCCATTACCAAAAGAGAATTTAATTACCGTGAAGAATTTGCTGAATATGACAGCGGGCAATGATGATACGAAGCAATATATGATCAAAGCAAACTTGAATTATGTGGCAGACGCTGGAACGAGGTGGGCCTACAGTAATATATTTCAAAAATTGACGGAGGTAGTAAGCAGCAAAAGTAATAAGTCCTTTGAGACATACTTTAATGAAAAAATGAAGAATAAAATTGGGATGGAAGGCTATTGGAATTTTGGAACAATCTTTACCATTTACCAAAGCAATACAAAAAGTATGGCGAGGTTCGGGCTTTTGGCATTAAACAAAGGCAAATGGAATAACGAGCAGATTCTAAATGAAGCCTACTTTATCGAAAGTATATCTACCTCGCAAAACATCAATCCTTCTTATGGATATTTGTGGTGGTTAAATGGAAAATCGAGTTTTATCATACCTGGAGAACAAAAGGTAAATCAAGGTTTTTTAGTTCCCAATGCCCCAGCTGATATGTACACCGCCATGGGCGCAAAAGACCAACGGATTTATGTCATTCCCAGTAAAAAAATGGTCATCGTACGAATGGGCGAAGCGTCCGACCCTACAAATACCAATTTTGCTGTATCAGGATTTGACAATGAACTTTGGGCGAAAATTAATGCGGTGATTAAATAAATGTTTATTTTGATTCATAAAATCAAAACTAATGAGATTTTTATATATACCACTTGTTATTCTTTTCGCATGCAAAACGAATATTCAAGTCGAATCTCCCAGCTCTACCATACTAACTAAAAATATTACTTACAATAATATTAAAGTTGATGTTATAATAGACAAACCTGCTGTCACAAATCTTGACGTACTGATTGTATTTCATGGAACAGTTCAAAATGACAGTGAAATATTAACTGCTGCGAATACGGCACTCAATAATTTCAAAAGCATTTTAGACAAAAAGAATATGATGATAGTAAGTGTTGCTCACCCTCAAGAAAATATATTGTTTGGAGACAACATACTGCAAGCAGAGGCGGCATTGTTATGGGTAAAAAACAGGGCAAATCAAGAATTAGGAATTACTGTAGGAAAGGTTTTTTTAGCTGGACACTCACAAGGAGGTTATTTAGTTACTCGTTTAAATAGGTTGCATCAAACAAATGGTGTAATTGCTAATGCTCCTGGGCCCCTAAATCTAGTTTACCGATGCGAGCTTGAAGAAAATGGCCAAGTTCAATCATCCAGCACCTGTTTAAAATTAAAAAATGTATATGGTTTAACTACAGCCAATTCAAGTAGTTATTTTGAAAGGTCATTACTTAATTTTACAGATGGATTTAAGTCCGATATTTTATTTATTCAAGGACAAGATGACTCCCCTATTCAAATGTATTCTTGGCCAAGTTTTAAGCAAAAAGTACTAAGCTGTACGAATTGCCAGAAAAGTCAATTTGTAGATATACCTGGCGGACATACTGCGTTATTTACAAATACATCAGCAAAAACTGAATTCAATAATTTCATAAATAATAGATGAGCTAGAAACTTTATTCCCACAAAAACGGTCCATTTGATTACATTTAAAATCTTACTCGCTTTACAAGGATAGATACAAATTGCATGAATTTCATCTATAATTTTTGCCCGATGAATAAAAGGGCGTTTGTATGTGGAATGCAAATGTGAATTTCACGCATACCATACTCTTGATCAAAGGGCTCTTTGTATTTTAAGCCTCCTACTTTGTCTTTAATTGTAGACCACAAGGCGTCTACATTGTCCATCTCCAAGTACAACTCTATCTCTCCAATATCTTGTCCTGCACGTAAAATATGAATAGTTAGGTGGTCTTTTTGACATACGACATACGTATCGTTATCCATAACAATTGAAAAGCCTAACATGTCTTTAAAGAAACATGTCGTTTCCAAAAGATCCGTTGAGGGTATCATTGGACTAAGAAATAGTGCCTTGTAAGTCATTGCATTAATAATAAATGCGAGAACATCGAGGGGATGCCCTCATGCCATTTTAGAAGAGCGTCTTGATTACATCTCTGAAAATAATTGAGAGAAATACAAGTACGCCCACGATGACTTCATTTCGGTACTTTTTAAAGAATTGAGCTAGGTTTTCCATAAAAAATATAAAAAGTTGTGCCACAAAAGTAAAATGATTTTTTAATTTCGATACATCTTAATAAACATTTCAATTCATTATTAATGAAAGTGAAACATGGAAAAAACAACGTTAACAAAATCGCTAGATGAAAATGCCCTTCAATTTATTGAGTTGGTGAAGGGCTTAAATCAAAACGAATTTGAAGATAATATAAACGATAAATGGTCTGCAGGTCAAGATTTAGTGCACTTAATTAAAGTCCTAAAAATAGTCAATGTCGGCTTTTCATTGCCCAAGCCCATTTTAAGATTACTATTTGGCATCAATAAAAATGATAGTCGGCCTTTTGAAGATCTTCGGCAGGTATATAAAAACGCATTAGATGGCGGCGCTAAAGCTCCCACAATATATATCCCAAAACCAGTTTCATATCGTGATAAAGAGCATTTGATTCAAAAGTATACGTCATTGAATAAATCGTTTATCGATAAATTGAATAATCATACGGCACATGAATTAGATAGCTATCGGTTACCTCACCCTATTTTAGGCAAAATATCCTTAAGAGAACTGGCTAGCTTCACGTCCTTCCATACGGCGCATCATTTCGACTCATTAAAGTCAAAACTGGCACATTTAAACAACTAATTGTGAATTAAATCAGGTTTTTATTTTTCAATATCTGCTATTAATTTGTTCCAAAGTGTGTCCTTGAATTTTCTTGAAAAGAAGCCCGTATGTCCAATTTTTCTAACGCCCATTTTTAGGGGGCTAATTGTTTCTACCTCGATTTTGGCATTTTTAAAATAGCCTACTAACTTATTTGCGGTGATTTTAGTTGCAATAGGATCATCCTCAATTTGAATAGACTTTAGAGGAATTACGTACTTGTCAAAAAATAATTTTGTGCTTGAGTTTTTGAAATGGTCCTCGAAATAGTTCGGATTAATGCACCACTTGCGCCATTGTAAAGCAACACCCTTCGGCAAATTTTCTCCTTGCCCTATTTTTTCTGCATTTGCATAGCCATACATCGCCACGATAATCGGAATCAGTAAGAACCACAATGGTGGCATTAGCCATTTAAATGGGCTCCCCATATCTTTCCAATATCCGGTAGAAGAGGCAATCAGAATAAGCCTGTCTACTTTATCATAATTGTCCATTAACCCCACAAGCTGCCCGCCCATACTGTGGCCAATAATAATTTTGCGTTCAGAAGGGAATTCCTGATTAATCCAATCGAAAATACCTGTCATATCTAAAATCCCCCAATCTTCTAGATTTCCCTTAAATCCCTTTAAACTCGCTGGTTTAGAATTCCCTATGCCCCGATAGTCATAGGTAACGGTAGCATATCCACACTCGGTCAGATAGCTTGCTAAATTACTGTATAGATTTTGAGGAATTCCGGTGCCACAATTGATTTGAACAACTCCCTTGATTTCAGCCACAGGTCTTCGGATCGTTGCCGAAAGATGATAGCCGTCTCTCGCTTGAATTAAGATGTGCTGTGCCATTATTGCTCTTTTTCCATTTGCTGTAGTAAAAACTCTTGGCCAAATGAAAGCTTCTTGGCTAGTGCACTATTGGGTTCAATCACTCTCCAAAAAGGTGTGATTTCCTCAAGAGGTTTTCCTTGTTGCAGCTTTTCATAATTTGCTTCGGCCACAATTCGCAAAAATATTCCAGTAGTTACAGGACACGTACAATCAGCATTATGCTCTAAAGCAAGATCCTTTCGTAGTGTTTTTATATCGATGCGTTTCCCAACACCAATTTCTTGAATGTACGCATCGATGAGTTTTGGTGTTGCAATAAACATATTGCTGCCGGATGGAATATCAGCAAAGTCTATATCAATTCTTTTGATTTTTGGCTCTTTATTTTCATTCAATTTATCAAGCCAGCTTTTCTTGATTGCCATAAAAAACAGAAAAAATGTATTTTATTAATGAGTTAACTCCCAGTGCCACGCATCTCCAATTTCGTGGTCTTGAACAACCTTCTGGTAAACAAATCCATTATTACTTAAAATTCTTGTTGATGCATTTTCTTCTGGTGCGGTTTTGGCAAAAATAACTACGCCTGGGTTATGAGATTTTGCTATTTTGATTAATTCACGACAAGCAAATGTCGCATAGCCTTTGCCTTCATATTCCTGGAAGGTGAAATAAGAAATCTCTACCTCATTATTTTCAGGCACACCATTAAAGCCTGCTGCTCCCACGATTACATCAGAATCTACAACCAAGTATCCAACCCAAGGCTTATAGAAACCTATGCTAGTATACATATCAATCGTTGCTGAAATTACTTGTTGACAAACAGTACTTGCATACTTTTCAGCCTGGTATGATTGTTGTTTTTCGATAATTTCTAAATGAAAATTAGGTGTCATCTTAGTTTAAATTATTCCTAAAATTAATAAAGGATCCAGAACAATAGGATGATTGTATACAGTAAATTAAAAAGGTGAATCTAATGATCATAGCTAACAACTCTTGCTATTTTCCAGATACCATTATCATTCTTCCAAATCATAAGAAATTTGAATGTGCCCACTTCCAATTTACCATTTTCAATATGTTTAAATTGATGATTCCCTATCTCAATTGCACCATATCCATCAATTGGATGAACCTCTAAGCTTTCTTTGATTAAACTTCTTTTAAGGTCATAATCTCTATTAAATATTGAATTGAAATTTTCAAACACCTTTTCAAAACCAATAAGTCCGCCATTATCTTGATACCACTCAAGGTCTTTTGTAAAATAGGTTTTCATTAAATCTAAATTCTTTGAATTATAGGCTGCAAAAAGCGAACTGTCAAGTTTAGCAACCTTATCAAAAAGTTTTTTTTCTGTAAAACTTACCTTCTTTTCTGTTTGGGATTGTGCTAATGCAGTTGAGCAAATAGAAATACTCAAAAATAGACTAATTAGATTTTTCATAAGGTAAATATAACGAAAGATGAACCCCCTAATTCACTGCCGGAAAATGAAATATTTAACCGATTTGGGGCAAATTCAGGAGGGGTATTTGAGATTTCCGTTATAAGACAAGTGCCATTTGAATATTGCAACGCTCATAAGATGTATTTCGTCCAAATACTTCAATAAATCCTAGCTTTCGGTACAAGCTAATGGCAGGTGTTAAAATGGTATTGCTCTCTAAATAAAGTGTTTTTGCCCCGATAGATCTTGCCCTATCTTTTATTGCTTCCCCGATTAACCACCCAATCTTTTTGCCTTGTGCTTTTGGCGCTACTGCCATTTTTGACAGTTCAAAATCATATATAGGATCGTCCATTTTAATTAATGCACAAACTCCTACTGGCTCCTTATTTAATAAAGCGACTAAAATATGTCCTCCATTTTGCAAAATATAACTATCTGCATTATCTAGGACCTTATAATCAGAGGCTTCCATTTTAAAGAAGGCAGAAATCCATTCAACGTTTAAATCCCGAAATACTTCTTTATAAGCAGATTCGTAGTTAACTATTTCGATTGTATCCATGAATCAAAAAATTTCTTGACCGTATAAAAGTGAAATGTCTTATCATTTGACATAGCGACAAACAGCCCATTTTTAAACCTTCTATTAAGTTTATAACCCGTAATTTCACTACCATCACTCTCGTTGGTTTGTGTCTTTATAATCTTTATCAATTCATGCTTGTGCTTATCAGCTAGATCGCCCTCTCTTCTAAAAACATGAAATTGGTTAGCTTGTTGATCCGAGACTAAAATAAACCCTTTTTTTGCTGAGGTCTTGTAAATTGAAATGCCTTCATGGTCTTCTTTAAAACCCGTTTTGGCAAACAAAGCTAATTCACGACCTGAACTATCTGGATGAGCATAATACTTTCGAACACCTACAGTTTCATCTGAATAATAAACGAAGCCTAGCTCATTATCCACTGCAATAGATTCAATTTCTTTCAACCCCGAATATTGACCAAACTTCCTAACTAACTTACCAGTTACAATTCCCGAATCACTTACTTCTAATAAATACTGAAACAAATACCCTTGCAAAGGACCATCTTTTCGACTCACAATCGCATAAATTTTTTTTGACTTTGCGTCCGTGAATAATGCAATTCCCATAGGAGAACGCTGAATTTCGCCTTCAAAAACAGCTATCCCTCCACCGTCTATTAATTGCATTTCGGGCAACTTTATGACACGAATATTATTCGTGTTTCGTTCGGTACATACAGCTATATCAATTTTACTTTTGCCCTTTCCTAAAAGTCCATAGCCTACATCGATATTGTTAGGTCGATTGATGCCTAAAAGATTTTTATCCTCCATATTTTTGCCAAAAATATCAAATACAAAAATTCCTCCCTGACCCGTTTTACCCCCCTTATCCGTACCAATGATTAAGCTTTTAGCTGGATTCTTCCGATTATAATATATGGCTGGATCATCTGTATCGAAGCTTACCGTATCACTTTTAAACTCAGGGAAAACTTCTATCGTAGGAATTTTAGAGGTATTTTCTTGCGAAAAACCAGTAAAGGAGATATTAAGCAGACATTCCAAGAAAAAAATAACAGTGCGAAATTTCATAAGGGGTAAAAATAAAAAACGTTTGCTATAAAAATAGCAAACGTTTTTTGAAAAGATCAATTCGTTATTATTTACCAAAAAGATCATATTTTATTCCAAAACCAATTCTTGAATTATACATTTCTTCTTGGAATGTTCTTTCTCTAACCCCCTGATAATAACGCAATGGTTGGTTAGTAAGATTATTAGCTTCGAAATATACGCGAAGATTTTTGTTAAATGCATAAGAGGCATTTACATCTAAAAATGTCTGCTTATCATAAAAAATATCGCTAAATGCATCTCCACCGATGGCATCAACGTAATCACTCGTCATATTTAATGAAACGCGAACAACCAACTTCTTAGTTTCAAAAGATAACGAACTGTTAAACATGTGATTCGCCGTTCCAGGAAGAGCTAATTTATCATTTTCTCTCCCTTCAATTCCAGTAGTAGTAGAATTTGTGTAGGTATAGTTTGCATATACTCCTAAGCCTTTCCAGATTCCTGGCAAAAAGTCAAGCTGTCTCTGAAACGAAGTTTCAAACCCGCTAACACTAGCCGTACCACCATTTTCAGGTCTTGTGGAACTTACTAATTGACCATACATAGGATCTGTAACGTTCAAAGAAGTTTTATCATAAATAAAATCCTTTACATTTTTCTGGAATACGCCTGCTGAAACCAAACCAATCGACTCAAAATAATTTTCGAACATCAAATCGAAATTCATCGCTTTGGTAGCTTCAAGATTTGGATTACCTCGAGTTAAAACTTGATTATCCGGGCTGTAATTTACAAAAGGAACTAAGCTATAATATGCTGGACGTGCAAGGGTATTAGTCCAAGCCGCTCTCAAAATTGAGCTTTTAGACAGGTCATATTTAAAATGAGCACTTGGTAAAATATTCAAATATGATTGAGAAACATCCGGAGTTTTACTTGCTATTCCTTTAACGATATCAAAACTATACCCATTATAAGTGATAGAGGTATTTTCCATTCTGACACCAAAGGTTGATGACAATTTAGAAGAAAGTTTTAAATCAGTCATCGCATAACCAGCCGCTATTGTTTCAGCTGCCTCATAGTTAGAGGTAATGTACTCTGCAAGTGCATCCGTTTTTTTGAAAAGTGCGGAATTGTAAAAATCCAATTTGCCTAAAAAATCATTTTTTACAAACGCTCCAGGCACATACTGTGGACCATTTAAGAAAATACGTTCATTTTGATCTGAAAGAGGCAATTGATTAAACGTATTTCCACTAATTCCTAAAATTGGAATAGGCGCATAGATATCGTAGGTGTTGATTCGTTCCTTACTTTTATTTCGAACTCTACCACCAAATTTAATAACGTTGTCCTTGTCTGCTAAAGGTAATTCGAAATCTACTTTTGCATTCAAATCACTTTCAGAAGTAAAGTTATTCGACTCATAAATTGTATTAAGTGCAAGAGCGTTTACACTGTTTTTATCAATCAAATTTACTACATACTTAAATGGATCGCGCGTATCTACACGCACATCAGCATTTCCTCGGTGCGTAATATATCTTTCATTGGGTCTATCTTCTTGAGCGTAAGCATAAGTACCCGACCAATTCATTTTTAACTTGCCAAAAAAGTCTTCTCCTGATAAAGTTACATTAGCTACTCTTTGGTCCTCTAAACGTGTATTTTGATTTCTATCGTTATCGATACCCCCTTTTGTCTGAATAGCTACACGTCCTCGAATCTCGTATAAATTCTTCGTAATATCTTTAAATGAAGTTGCTTCAACAGGCGTATTTAATCTGTCTACACGAAAACGGTATCTATTCTCGCGGTCGTCTCTCCAATTGTACATGGCATTTAAAAAAATTGTATGCCCTTTGGCCAACTGATAATCTAATGCTAATGAACTACTTCTACGTACACGCTGTACGTCATATTTTCTTAAATCAAAACCAGATAAAGCAACAGGATATGCTGCATTTTTTGTCTTTGCCCAAACGCCTTCAAAATTGTCTGAACCAAAAATATGATCGTTATAGGATCCTGAAAATACAAAACCTAGTTTATCTTTAAATATTCTATTTCCAACAACAAACGATAGGTTTGTTATTGGTTTATTGGTTAAGAAATTAACCCCACCACCCAATGTTCCGGATACACGTAGCGCATTCGGAGCAGTTCTCGTAATTAAGTTGACTGAACCACCGATGGCGTCAGCATCCATGTTTGGTAATACCGCTTTGTGAACCTCGATAGTTTGAACCATGTCAGAAGGAATTAAATCCATCTGAACATTTCTATTATCACCCTCTGCGGATGGAATTCTTTCTCCATTCAAAGTAACTGAATTTAATCCAGCCGCCATTCCTCTAATAATGATATTACGCGCTTCACCTTGATCATTCTGCATCGTTATTCCAGGGATACGCTTCATGGCATCACCAATATTTGCGTCTGGAAACCTTCCAATCTGATCTGATGAAACTACATTTGTAATGTTACCGTTATTTCTTTGTTGGTTAATCGCCTTTGCTTGACCCTTTAATCTATCTCCAAGAACAATAATCTCTGTCCCTTCTAGCGCTTTCTCTTCCAAAACAAAACGTAGTTCTTTTACACCAGCATCCACATCTAGTTTTTGATTTACTGTCTCATAACCAATGTAACTGATTGTAACGGTGTAAGAACCCTTTTTCAACGAGTTAAAAACGAATTTTCCCGATTGATCCGAAACTTGTGATTTCGTCAAATCGCCACTTAATTTGACCGTGGCGCCAGGCATCGAAAGCCCTTGATTGTCAGTAATCTGACCGATTAACTTGCCATTTTGTGCAACGGATACGTGACAAAAGGCAAAGAAAGCAAAAAATAAAAGTAGATTTTTGATCATATTTTTTTTGTTTAAGATCAAAAATAAATAGGGTAAATAAACTAATAATTGCCGGAAAATTAAGTTTATGTTAATATTAGGTAGTCCAAAACTAATTTTGATAACTATTCAAGCGAGGAAAGATGCAGCTTAAAAATACAGCATTTACAAATTACCCCCTTTGAATTATCTGAAAGTGCTTAAACTAGTATTTGGGAATACTATTATTTTTTTAAATTTATAAGCACTTATTGACTAACTATAAATTGAAATAGAATGCCTCATTTAATTTTATTTTCTTGGTTCTCCATTATTATAGGGTTGCTGTCTACCACTAAATTAGATACAACTCAGCAGGTAGACTCAACTCCTAAGTTTAAATTAATCCCTGCTCCTAAAATTACTTTCAATTCGTTTGTGGATTGTAATATGGCAGAAGTTTGGATTGGCGATACATTTAGAATATTCCCTGGCAAATATGGCGAAGACCCTTTATGGGGGTATGCAAGAGATTTAAAGTATTCTGATGGAGAAAATGCAGAGGTTGTATTTAAAAACCCGGCTAATAAGTTCTTTAACCCGAGTATGCCTAGCAATGCGCCTATTGGACAGAAAGGCTTGCATGGAGCAGTTTGGTTTGAAACTGTTTACCAAGATTCTAAAGATAAAAGTGGCAAAACATTATATGGCATTTACCATAACGAAAATTATCCAAGCACCTTACCATACGATTCGGTTACCAAAGAGGGATATAGAAATGTACGTTGGCCACAAGGTTTGACTGGTCCAGAAAGTCCTGCAGCTGTTTGTAGAATAGGTGTGATGAAATCCATAGATGGAGGCAAAAGCTGGGATAACAGGGGCATATTTATTGAGGATTACGACCCAAGGATGATTAGAAAGCCAATTAATACTTCCAATACGTTTGCGGGTGGTGTTGGAGACCCATCTGCTGTAGCGAGTGGTGACTATTTGTATTTATTTTATGGAGAGTATGGTTATCCTGGCGTATATGATGAAAAAACGTATACCGTTCAAAAAGAGTGGAGTGGTCAATGTATAAGTATCGCACGTATCGCGTTGAAAGATCTAGATAATCCAGTTGGAAAAGCCAAAAGATGGGATGGCAAATCATTCTCTATTGCTTACGATAGTTATGGGGTTCCCGTTCGTTCTTTACAAATTCCAATCAATGAGGGTGGCGGTGGCGCTTCTTCACCAACAGGTGGATTTCACTGGGGACCATCTGTTAGTTGGAATACGTATTTGAATTGCTGGGTAATGATGATGGGTAAAGTAGAGGGGAAATCATGGCAAGGTGATAAGATCTATATTTCATTTAATAAACATAAAGATTTGGGTACAGGAAACAATAGCCAAGATTGGTCAAAGCCTGAATTGGTTTTTCAGAAACCAGGATATATTTTATGGTACCCCTCATTGCAACCATTAAATGACCCCATTGATATCAAAGAAAAATACACATCCGTTAAACTTGGGAAGCGTGCCCGTTTTTTTGTCAAAAGAATTAAACCAGGGGATGATGAATATGCGTCGGAGCATTACATTGAATTTGACAAGTAGATGAACTACTTAGTACCATCCATTCAAGTTTTGTAATG
>CANLAQ010000050.1 GCA_947488235.1 Flavobacteriales bacterium
CTTTCATCGAAATACTGAATGATTGAATTGCAAATAAATTCGATTTCCTCTTGTGTTAATTCGTAGTAAAATGGCAAACGGATCAGCGTATCTGAGAAATTATCACAATTTTCAAGTGTCCTTCCATCGTGTTTCTCCTGATAAAATGGACTTTTATGCAAACTTAAATAATGAAAAACGGCAAGTATTCCCTTTTTCCGCATGAAATCAATGAGCTGTGTGCGTTCTTCTAAATTTGGCATAATCAGCGCAAAAAGATGCCCGTTATTTGTTTTATCTTTATCAAAATGGAGCAGTTTAAAAAGATTTTTATCCGCTAAGGGTTTTAGTTTATCGTAAAATGAATTCCAATGTGCGATGCGTTTTTGTTGTATTTTATCGAGATTTTCCAACTGTGCAAATAAAAAGGCTGCGATGATATCGGAAGGTAAAAAAGAGGATCCAATATCCATCCACCCATATTTATCCACTTCTCCGCGGTAAAATTGACTTCGATTCGTGCCTTTTTCACGTATAATTTCTGCTCTATGTGCGAATTGTTCATCATTGATAACCAACATTCCTCCTTCACCAGAAATAATATTTTTTGTTTCATGGAAAGAGAAAGCAGCTAAATGCCCAATTCCTCCAAGTGGTAAGCCTTTGTAAAAGGAATCAATTGCTTGAGCAGCATCTTCAATAACGTATAGTTTGTACTTGTGTGCTAAGGCCATAATTGCATCCATGTCGCACGCCACACCTCCATAATGAACAGGAACGATGGCTCTCGTTTTGGGAGTGATTAAGGCTTCAATTTTAGAAACATCGATATTTGGATGGTTTGGCAATGAATCTGCAAACACAATTTTCGCACCTCTTAATACGAACGCATTAGCAGTAGATACAAACGTATAAGATGGCATAATCACTTCATCACCCGGTTGAATATCTATAAGTATTGCTGCCATTTCCAGGGCATCTGTGCAGGAAGTGGTTAACAAGCATTTTAGAAAGCCGTATTTGTCTTCAAAAAACGTGTGACATTTCTTCGTGAACATACCGTCACCCGAAATCTTCATTGAATAGACTGCTTCCTCTATATATTTCGTTTCATTTCCCGTTAAAAAGGGTTTGTTGAATGGGATTTTCATGATTTTATTTTTTTAGCTGGAACACCAACATAGATTCCACTTTCAATGATTGAATGCACAACAACAGTTCCGGCTCCAGTTCTAACTTTTTCAGTAATTACAATATTGTCCGATAAAACGGAGCCAATACCCAATACCACATGCGCTCCTATCGAGCAAAAACCGGCAATATTAACACCGGGTGAAAAAATTGTGTTATTTGCTACGTTAGTGTCATGAGCAATATTACATCCATTGTAAATTAAGCAATTATTTCCGATTTCTGTATTGATATCAATGATGCATCCCGGATAGATGATTGTTCCTTTTCCGATTCTTGCCGATTTATCAATAAAACAGCTCGAGTGAATAATAGTAGCGAAAGGTATGGTTTTTTCAAATTTTAGAAACAATTCTTGTCTGAAACTCATATGATTATAACCAATTCCAATAATTAGTTCATCAAACATTCCTTGATTAAAGCAATCTTGAATTGAATCAAGATTCCCTAAAATAGGAAGGCCATTTGACTCTTCACCTAGGATTTTGAAATCATCAAAACACCCAACAAGTTGGTAATGCTTATCATTAACTGCATGATGAGCGATTTGTTTTGCCAAATCTCCAGAACCGATGATTGCAAGTCGTTTCATGATTTTTTAAGAAATTTTATGGCATCTGGACCAACATTAAAAATAAGGTCAAGAATTGACACATTGTGCTTAAATTCTCCAAATAATTGAGGGTATTCAGAATAAAATGAATAATCCATCCATTCTACTTTTATTGATTCTGATTCAAAACTATCTGTATTGAGATAACTTTTAGCTGCTGGTCCAGAAATGTAATGAGTACCATTTAAGTTTTTCACAGCTTCTATTAATCGGTTATTTTTGTCACCAGTTAGATTCAACGTTCTTGAATCAATGATTTCGGTTTCTATTCCTAAAATACGATTGATGCCTTTGATAAAAAGAACGTTTATCTCAGATAGATTTTTTGTTTCGAGACTTTCGTACAGCTCCTTAATCATAGTGCCATATGTTTTAAAATAAGGCGATTTTGAGTAATTACATAAAATGGAATTCCAATGTTTCTTATTCCAATTAGTTGTAGAAACGAAAGTTTCATTAATTCTTTGATCTAAATTTTTTTGATTGACCGGAATGGTAAGCCATTCAATTCCGTTTGGCGTTTTAATTAGATTTCGATTTCTCCAGTCATTTTTGGTGTATTGAACTTCGTCATAAATAACGAAAATATCCGATTGACGGATAATGTCAAAATACCCTTTCCAAGGAATGTAATTTGATTGTAAAATAGCAATCTTTTTCATCAAGGTATCCACTTTAATTTAGGGCGAACAGCTCCATTAATTTTGCCAAAATAAGCATAATTCCGCTCTTTATCTGCAATTTCAAAGGAGATTACACTCGATAGATTTATTAGTGGGCGCATCTCCGAAGAGTTGAAATAGAGTTGAATGGAGTAGACGCCGTCATTCATTAAATCTGCAGGAATAACACATGTTCCTTGACATATATTATCAGGACCAGTTTCAAATTTAAACCCAGAACCAAAAACAACTTCTTCGTGCAAATCGAATAAATCAAACGCAAGAAAAATAGATGGATCATTAGAAAAATTCCAGAAAGAAAAATGGATTGAAATTTCATCTGTAATGAATGGATTTGTTGGTTCAACAGAAACAGTTTTTATTTTGATCAATTCATTTCCTGGAGCATCAGTTGGGCTTTCAAAAGAAATACTTGGATTTAATTGTTCTGCATTTACTTTCATGTAATGTTCAACAGTTTCATCTGCTGAACCCATAAAGGTAATTCCCCCTCGTTCCATTAAAATACCCCGCTTACACAATGATTTTACAGCGACTAAATTGTGGCTTACAAAAATTACTGTTCTACCTTGGTTACTGACATCTTTCATTTTACCAAGGCACTTTTTTTGAAATTCGGCATCGCCAACAGCGAGCACTTCATCGACAATTAAAATTTCTGGTTCCAAATGTGCTGCTACAGCAAACGCTAATCGAACATACATTCCAGATGAATAACGTTTTACAGGAGTATCTATGTATTTTTCAACACCCGAAAAAGCAACAATTTCATCAAATTTAGAGCGGATTTCACTTTTCGACATGCCTAGTATGGCGCCATTTAAAAAGATATTTTCACGACCAGTTAATTCTGGGTGAAAACCGGTGCCAACCTCAAGTAAAGAGGCAATTCTTCCGCGAATTTTGATGGTGCCTTTCGTTGGTGCAGTAACTTTCGAAAGAATCTTTAATAGTGTACTTTTTCCAGCACCGTTTCTACCAATAATTCCAAGAACTTCTCCTTGTTTCACATCAAAATTGATGTCTTTAAGTGCCCATACATAATTTGAAGTTCCTTTTTCTTCGCGTGCATTTTCACCGGTAATTATTTCGTAAGGATCTTCCTTTCCTCGGATTTTATGAAACCAACGATTTAAATCGTGCGAAATAGTACCAGTACTTACTTGTCCTAATTGATACTGCTTGAAAAGATTTTCTACCTTGATGACTTGCATCTGATTGTATAATTTAATTTTTACCTAACTCTAACACTAAACAGTATCCATGAACTTATTTTCAACTTTATTGAAAAATAATATCCCGATGAAAAGCACACTAATGCTAAAAATTGTTGAATAAATTAAGCCACCCACATCAAAAGTTCCTATTCCAAAAAAGGAATAGCGAAAGTTTTCAATAATGGGCGTAATAGGATTATAAGAAAGCAGTTGATGAAGTTTCCCTGTTGTGAAACTTAAGGGGTAAATGATGGGTGTTGCATACATCAACAATTGTATTCCAAAAGTCAATAGAAAACTTAAATCGCGGTATTTTGTGGTAAGTGCAGAAAACAGAATTCCCATTCCTAATCCCATAATGGCCATGAGTAAAATTAAAACAGGTAGCAATAAAATGGTGCTATTTATATTTATTGAAGCATGGTTGAATGTAACTTGATAAAATGCAATAATGACAAATAAGACAACTTGAATTCCAAGCTTAATTAAATTGGAGATAACGATTGAAATAGGCGTTGTGAGCCTTGGGAAATACACTTTTCCAAAAATGGATGCATTTGCGACAAAGGTGTTGGAAGTTTTACTGAAGCAATCCGAAAAATAATTCCAAAGAGTTATTCCAGATAAATAAAACAAGATTGGATCAACTCCTTCAGTAGATATTTTTGCAATCTGATTAAAAACAAAATAAAAAATGAATGTAGTGAATAAAGGCTGAATAAAAAGCCAAAGTGGGCCAAGAATCGTTTGTTTGTATATAGACACGAAATCCCTCCTAACAAACAGTATAATTAAATCCCTGTAACGCCAAATTTCTTGGATGTTTATGTCTAACCATCCTCGTTTAGGTTTGATTATTTCAGTCCAAGAATCATCACTACTTTTCATAATTAATCCGTAATTTGAATAGCTTGACTTTTATGTCAATTTTGTTTCACTAATTATTTATATTACACTGATTGTAAAAGTAGCGGTGCAATTTTAATATTTTTTTTTGTTTCATCAGCTATTCATAGTTTTATTTTTATGTAATTTTATTTTTTAAAAGCTGTAATACAAGATGAAGTTAAAACTACTAAAGCAAAAAGTTCGAATTTCTACAGTATTATTCATTGGATTTTTGAGTTTGCATTTTTCAGCTTCTTCCCAATTTGTTCCAAGTTTACTTTATCCCCATAATAATGAAACGACTACCTCTACGACCATAAAATTTTCTTGGAACAAAGATTATTATCACTCTGTTCAATATGAATTTCAATTATCAACAGACACCAACTTCACCACCTTATTGTATAACATCAGCACGAATTATAATTGGTATACCCCACCCGTGCTTGTTGGCGTAGGTCAAAAACATTTTTGGCGGGTTAGAAGTGTTCTTAATTCTATTGCTTCCCCATGGTCAACAACTCGATCATTTTTACTTTTCAATCCTAACGCAAACGTTGGCTTAACGCTCTGGCTTGATCCCAATTTGAATGTAAGTTTAGCGGGAGCAAATGTGCAGTCCGTAAATGACCAATCCGGAAATTTAAACAATGCTTTTCAAAACAATAATGTGCAACGCCCGCTTTTTATCGCATCTGATAGCTTAATGAACAACAAACCTATTTTTAGATTTGATGGCACCGATGATTTTTTAGAAATCCTAGATAACTTTTCTATTGATTACACAAATCAATTTTCGATGCATGTACTTGTTAAACCGACTATTGTTGCCACTAATAAAACCATTATGGCAAAATGGGATTATCAAACTCAAGGGTCTTGGGCATTTCAAACTGATTTTGCCACTAGTAATCAATTAATGTTTGCGCCTTGTTTTAACATTACTGATCCTGGTAATCAAAAGGTAATAACTACGAATGCGAATATGCAATTGTTGCAACCTTCCATCCTTAACTTAGTTTACAATGGAACATTAATAAATAAGGTGAAATGTTATAAAAATTCTACTTCATTGAATACATCAATTGTGAATTCTATTCCATCTATTTTGCCAAATTCAACGGCAACACTAAAAATTGGAAAATATGGCGGAATTGCCACCCGTTATTACCAAGGAGATATTGGAGAAATACTTATTTATAATACGGAATTAACACCTGTTCAAAAATCAT
This sequence comes from Flavobacteriales bacterium, assembly GCA_947488235.1. Lineage (GTDB taxonomy): Bacteria > Bacteroidota > Bacteroidia > Flavobacteriales_D > Crocinitomicaceae > UBA952. The sequence goes on from CANLAQ010000050.1 coordinate 5,804, forward strand.
TAGTTGATTCTTATTTACGCTATAAATATGCTCCTCCCGTATCCTTAGGCAAAGACACCATCATGCCAAGCAACAGTTTATGTGCTATTTTCCAACTTAAAGCGCAATCTAAATACGCCGCTTATTTATGGTCAAATGGAACTACAGCATCGAAATTAATTGTAAACAAACCAGGCACATATTGGTTATCAGCCACCGATTTTCTTGGAAATATCACCGTGGATTCGATTATTATCTATCCACCTTACCAAGATAATTTTTCACAAACATCAGGTATACTATGTGCAGGAAATAGCATTCAATTGCAAACTAGCTATCCACCAGCCAACTATACCTTCTTATGGCAAAACGGGGCCACTACTAGTAATTTTAACATAACACAAGCAGGAAGCTATTATCTTAAAATAACTGATGCAGCGGGATGTTTTATTAGAACCGATACATTAATCATTACCGTTGATAACTACCCTTTTTCTGCTAATTTAGGAGCAGATACGAATCTTTGTATTGACAACCTTATTGCTTTGCAAACTGGCGCACAAGAAACCATAAGTTATGAGTGGAACGGGACTTCGACAATTGCTCAGTCACCGTTCTGGGTAGTTGACACTACAGGAAATTATTTTGTTGAAACCGTAAATATTAATGGTTGTGTTGCGCAAGACACCATACATATTACTATTATTGGACAAGCGCCATTGGTAAATTTTTCATTTCAAAACCAATGTTTTGGCTTGCCCAATCAATTTAACGATGCAAGTATTGGTCTGCCCAATGATCCTGTTTCCACATGGCAATGGGATTTTGGAAATGGCGATGAAGACGATGAAGAAAACCCAAATTATACCTACGCCTCGCCAGGTCTTTATTCAGTTCAATTATACGCTGAATCTGCGGGTGGATGCGGTGCCTTTCATACAGAATTGCTAGAAATCCATCAGTTACCACTTGCATCATTCACACATTTGGGAAATTGTGAAGGTCAATCGGTTAATTTCACGAATACTAGCGTGGATGGTGACGCTCCAATTTCTACTTATTTATGGAATTTTGATCAACAAGGCACTAATTCTTCGACACTTCCCAATCCATCTTGCTTATTTATGAATGCAGGAATCTACCAAGTAGCCTTAGAAGTCAGCGATACCAATGGATGTTCGGATACCGTTAGCATTTCAGTAGATATATTGGCAAGTCCAAACGCATCTTTTTCATTTAACAATACATGTGAATCAAACAATGTATTATTTAACAATACAAGTTCTGTTTCAGATACGTCAACGATAATCCTTAATTCATGGGATTATGGAGACAACACGCAAGCTGTAAATCCATCCTTTGCTAAGCAGTATCAAAATTTTGGTCAGTATAACGTGCAGTTAATCGTCCAATCAAGTAATGGCTGTTCTGATACAAGCATGCAAGCAATTACCATTCATCCAAATCCTATTCTAGCTTGGATAATTGGCCCGTCTTGTAAAAATTCATGGACAAGCTTCTCAGATTCCTCCACCATTCCATTAGGAACAATTATCGGCACCAACTGGGAGGTTAATTTGCAATACAACTACCCATTCAGTAATTCTAGTTACCAATTTTTGACAAGCGGCATTCAATACCTAACATTAAGTGTTACCTCAGATCAAGGTTGTATTTCCGATAGCTTACTACTCGTTGATGTGCAGCCAGAATTGATGGCAAGCTATGCAGTTAATGCCAGTGTTATATCGGCTGGAACTCCAATAACGTTTATAAATCAAAGCAATGGATCAACTAGTTGTTCATGGACATTGAGTGATGGAACTACCTCTAGCTTAGATACGTTGATACATTCGTTTGATAATTCATTCATAGATCAATCCATTGAATTAACGATGGTGGCAGGTAATTCAATTGGATGTTTTGATACCATAACAAGCGAATTACAAATAGTTGACTATAATTTCGATATCGCCTTGACGAAGATCTATTTAGAAGATATTAATGGGTTCATAAATTTAGGAGTAGAAATGAAGAATGAGGGAGCAATAACAATGAATCAATGTAACTTATGGTTAAAAATGTTAAATTCTACCCTAATTCAAGAACAATGGTCAGGAGAATTATTACCCGGAGAAAGTGAGATTTATATTTTCACGGCCTCCCCTACCTCCTTTGTTACGCTTCAAGATGATAACTACCAATATATTTGCGTTGAAGCTCAAGCCAATAACGTTTTTAACATCGAAGATGAAGATTTAAGCAATAATAATATTTGTGCTAATCTTGAGAATAACGGCGTTATTTTCCTTCCGATTAGTCCAAATCCAGCAACAAATAACATAACGCTTACTTTTTATGTCCCCAAAGATCAAGGCGTAATGATCACTATGTATGATGCAGAAGGACGACTTATTTATTCATTCCCAACGAGTGAATTTTTAGAAGCTGGTATGTATTCGATAGACCTGAACACATCGCAATATGCGGCAGGAAGTTATATTATTAGAATGCAGGATGAAATTACTACTCAAACCAAGCATTGGATTAAAAACTAATCACAATTTTTCATAATTATGGCATTATTTTAGATATTTGCACAAATAAAAAAAATATGAAATCCAAAGCACTATTATTCTTCATTATTTTATCCTTCTCAAATTTCACTTTTTCCCAAGATACTAAATCCCAAGGTGTTTTAGACAAGCTATCTATTAAAATGAAAGCTCTAAAATCATTTTATCTAGAATTTAATGCCGTTATTAAAAACACGGCTAGTGGCATTAATGAAAATCAAAATGGAAAGGGTTGGGTTAAGGGAAATAAATACAATGCCACCTATGCAGGAAATACAATTATTTCAAATGGCATGAAAACCTGGACCATTATAAAAGAAGATAAAACCGTGTATGAATCGGATGCCAATGACGATAATGATGCCATAAATCCTAAGAAAATAATGACAATTTGGGAAACAGGATTTAAAAACAAATACCTTAAAGAAGAACTACTAAATGCAGAAACGGTTCACGTCATTAATCTAACACCGAAAAACCCTGCAAAATCTGATTTTACCAACATCACAATCTACATTTCAAAAGCAAGTAATGCTATGAAAAAAGCCGTAATCAATTCGAAAGATGGCACAATCATGACCTATACTGTATCAAAATTTGAAAGTAATCCTGATGTGAAAGACACAAAATTTGTTTTTGAAAAAAAGAATTATCCTGGCTACCCTGTTATTAAAGATTAGTGTTTCCTTTTTAATCTAGCGTTTTAAAGCGCGATCCATCTCTCTTTTGTCGTCTTTCAGTTTAAGATCTTCTCGTTTATCATGGAGCTTTTTACCGGTCGCACAAGCAATTAACACTTTCAACCATCCTTTTTCCGATAAAAACAATTTGATTGGAATGAGTGTATTTCCTTTTATTTTCAAAAACTTAGTAATCTTTTCGATTTCTTTTTTATTCAATAGTAGTTTACGATCTGCCCTTGGTTGATGATTGTAAATAGATCCATTAGCATAGGTTGTTATATGCATGTTCCTAATCCAAACTTCACCTTCTTGCTCAATACAATACGCTTCTAAAATGCTTGCTTTCCCAGCGCGAATACTTTTTATTTCTGTACCAGATAATTGAATACCAGCAGTAAATTCATCCTCAAGATGGTATTCAAAACGAGCTCGTTTATTCTTAATATTAATTTCGGGCGTTGCCATGCTGCGAAGATAAGGATTTCTATTTTGTAAAAGTTGTAGTTTCCAATTTCGAAATCTAAACGTATAGCTTTCTAAAACACAAAAAAAACAATTATTTTACATCTAAATAACATTGGCTTAATTAGGTATTTATTTCTTTGAATTAAAATTGCATAAAATTTTAAAAAAGAAGTATCACATGGCTAACATTTTCAATTTACTCTTTTTTATCATTTTATTGATTGCAGCGAACAATCCATCTTTTTCTCAACAGGGTTTAGAAGGAATAATTGTAGAAAAATACTACATTTCAACAAAAGAAGATAACGCCCATCCGGAATTGAGCGGCGAATTAACTCCTGGATCTATTACCTATCGCATTTATGTTGATTTAAAACCTGGATATACCTTTCAAACGGCTTTTGGAGCTCCCAACCATGAACTTTTTATAAAGTCCACTGATCTGTTTTACAATCATTTAGAATATGGTGCAGAATATCCTAATCGAATTCCTTTGCGCACCTATTCAAGGAATTGCACTAGGTTAGATTCTTGGTTATCTGCAGGTGGTGCAGGTGATAATCAAATTGGGGTGCTGAAAGCAGAAGATGATACCATGAATGTATTAAAAACTGAAGGTCTGTATCTTAAAAATCATTCTAAAAAAATGGGCATCCCTTTGGATGTAGTTGATGGAATGAGAGAACAATACAACCAAACATTCCCAACATTCTTTCAAATGGATAGCACCATCAAAGGTTTGGGCTCCATCACCAATACCAATACAATCAGCATCAACAACGCTGCATGGGCTTCCATGGGAAAAGGGGCGCAAGGTGCTGATTCACTCAGTAATAAGGTCTTGATTGCTCAACTTACCACACATGGAAAATTGTCTTTCCAATTAAATTTATTAATTGGAACCCCGGAAGGGAAATCTGAAAAATATGTTGCGCATGACCCAATGGAAGGTGAGTTTACACATCCTGATTTATATTTAAAAAGAACTAAAAAATAATTAACACTAAATCCAATCATCACTAAATACTTTAACTATGAAAACAAAAAATCTACTTTTCGCTTTATTAAGTAATCTTATCCTTTTCCCAGCTATTTCACAAATCGGACTCGAAGGAATAGTAGTAGAGAAATATTATATTTCAGACGCAGCTGATTCTATAAACGCAGCGAATAACGGCGCTGTTTATCCCTTGGGAGTTGGTTCAGTTACTTACCGTGTTTATGCTAATTTACTTCCTGGATATAAAGTAATTAATATATATGGGAATAGTGCCCACACCCTAAATATTGCAACTACTACAGCATTTTACAATGACCCTAACTATGGATTTAGTGTGTATCAAGGAACGAGCTTAAACAACACGAAAAAGAATACCACTTTAATTGATTCTTATCTTACCGTCGGTGGAGTAGCAAGTGGACTAATGGGTGTTTTAAAAACGGAAGATACCGATGGTACCATTGGTAACTTACAGAATATTCTAGCGAATACAGATCCATTAGTTGGTTTGCCTATCACTGGAACAGGTGCTCAAGATGGTTTGATGCCCGGAACACCTATTCTTCCGGTTGTATTAGGAATTACATCAGAGCTTGAGATTTTTGATCAAACAGCAGGAAATGATTTTACTACAAACGGTGCAGCCATTTCAGCTTTAGGTGGTATTGAAGGTGTAACAAGCAGCAATCATGTATTGTTAGGTCAATTTACAACTGATGGTGTATTTAGTTTTCACTTAAACTTGCTAATAGCCACTCCTATTGCTGGAGGAAGCCAACTTTTTGTATCTAGTTCTCCTGAAACAAATGAATTTTTAGATACTACTTTAAATTATACTTCAGGCATTATTGATAATACAGGAATTGAAGAACTTCAAAGCAATGCACCATCTTTTATTCTTTATCCAAATCCAACTCAAGATGCTATTGCGATAAAAACCTTGAATACTAATTTATCAGGATCTGAAGTTTTTGATGTTCAAATCATCGACATGTCAGGAAGAACTGTGATAAATAAAACAAAGCATTCATTAGCAGACCCTATTAATGTTTTAGGCTTAAAGGAGGGGATTTACACCCTTAAGTTGATCAATGGAAAAGATACAAGTTCATTACGTCTTGTTAAATTTTAATAAAATTAAAAATTAAGACAATGCGATTAATCACCTGTTTATTTTTGCTGTTCTTTTCACTAACCGTTTCGCATGCACAAGGCATCTTAACAGGTAGAGTGACCGATATTAAAGGAGAACTTCTAATTGGGGTAAAATTATTCGCTCTTGAGGATAAATCAATCATTACAAAAACTGATGTAGAAGGAGAGTACACGTTAAAGTTTCCAGACGCCAAATCGTATACAATAAAAGTGATTTATATTGGCTATGATACGATCACTGCCGAATTTGCATTTAAAAAATCAGAAGTAATTAATAAAGATTTCAGTTTAAACGAATACACCGCAGTAAAAAATTATCAAGAGCTCACCATCATTGGAAAACAAATAAGGGCGAATGATAATTACATGGAAAAGATTAAGGTAAATTCAGCTACTTCCATAGATTACATTTCCAGTGAAACCATGAAAAAAACAGGAGATCCAAACGCTATAGCAGCTATTGCTCGTGTCTCTGGTGTTTCGACTAATGGCGGATTGATTACTGTTAGAGGTATTGGGGATAGGTATGTAAAAACAACCTTGAATGGTGCACGAATTCCAACTTTGGATCCCTTGACCAATAATATTAAGTTGGATATTTTTCCAACCAGTTTAATTGATAACATTATTATTACAAAAACTGCAAGCCCAGAACTTCCTGGTGATTGGGCGGGTGCCTATATTTCAGTTGAAACTAAAGATTATCCAGGTAAATTAACTGTAAATGTTGAATCACAATTTGGATACAACGCTCAAACTACTTTCCAGAATGTTATTACTTCAGAAAAAAGTAGCACAGATTGGATGGGTTTTGATGGCGGATTGCGCACAAGAGAAACCGACAATATAGTAGCACCAAACCTCAGCCCAACAACGTACCAAGAAATGGTGGCGCTAGGTCTAGGAGATTACTTTGCTCAACAAGGAATATACGGATGGCAAGATGGCTTTGCTCAGGGTGATGTTTATTTTAGAATGGGATTGGTTCAGTTGGGGCTTTTAGCAGCAGGGCAAATAAACGATCAAGCAAGCTATCAACAGGCTTTACAAACGTATAATAGCTCCCTCAAACCTCAGGCTTATGCATCTCTAAATCCTAATGGCACAGATTACAACAATGGATTCAACAACAATTGGAATACTAAGTTTCGCAGAGCTCCACTCAATTTCTCGCAGAGCTTCAGCATTGGAGATCAGAAGACCCTGTTCGGCAGAGAATTGGGCTTCATCTTCGGATTTAAATACGGCTCCTCAATTCGCTTCGATCCCAACGGAATTTCTCAGAGAGTAGGCGATGAATCTCTTGGGTATTTGTTCGAGCGACAGGACAATGCAATTATCAGTCGCGAAACGAATTCCGTAAGCGCATTGCTCAACTTGGCTTACAAATTAAACAAGAATAACAAGGTTTCGTTTTTGTTTATGCCAAACATTATTGGAAACAACGATGTAGCTAGTTTCGAAGAAATACCATTAGGAGTTATAAACCAAGAGGCTGCTGTTTCTAAGAATATATTTTATGAGCAGCGGAAACAATTGATTTATCAATACGCTTCGCAGCATTACATACCTTCAATTAAATTAAAACTAAATTTGAATGCTTCTTATACAGACGGAAGCAGTATTGCCCCAGATTTTAAGGCCACTCAATTTCTTCGTTTCTTGGATTACTATACAGTAACTGGATATCAATTCTCTCCTACTGCGGGTGAAGGAATTCGCCGGTACGATCGCTATTTGGATGAAAACATTTTCGACGCTAGGGTCGGAGCGGAATTGCCTATTAAGTCTATAAAAGATGTAGTCGTGTGTAAATTGAAGTTTGGTGCCGCCACTCAGCGGAATTATAGAAAAATTGACAATAAAGAGTATCGTGTGTTTTCTGGGAATCAGCCGAATGTATTCCCCTTATTAGACGGTGATTTAGACAATTACCTCAACCAGAGTAAATTCGTTATAAACAACGGTGTGATTGATTATTATTACACAAATTTCGATTTTGCTCGCAACCATAGCTTCGGAAACAGCAATGTAAATGCAGCATATGCCATGACGGATTACGAGTTCAACACTATGCTTCGATTTTCTGGAGGGCTTAGATTAGAACACACCGACATCTTCACAGACGCAGACCTTTTTCATGAGCAAAATTATGCAGTTAACGATATTCGTAGAGAGAATGTGGGTGGCTTTGCATTAGTGAATCCAGGGGTGCTTAACCAATTCGATTTGCTGCCTAGTGGAAGTTTGATTTTCAAGTTTAAAACCAAAACTGAAACTATAAGTAATTTGCGTTTCAACTACAGCCAATCGGTTGCAAGACCAAGTATTCGTGAGTTGAGTGATGCTGCTATCTACGACAACGAGTTCAGAACATTGATCTACGGAAATTCAGACTTGAAGTTGGTTAATATTACCAATTACGACTTTCGCGGAGAGGTTTATTTCAAGAGTGGAGACAATGTCTCTGTTAGTTTATTCTACAAAGATTTTCGAAATCACATTGAAATGGGTTTTGGTGGCGCGGGTATTACATGGGAAAATATAGAGAAGTCATCGGTTCGAGGCATAGAAATTGAAGGCAAGAAAAAAATTGGAAGAAATTTTGAGTTTCGTGCTAACTTAACTTTAGCAAAATCAGAAGCTGAATTCGTTCGTAAAGATTTACAAATTATAGACGGAAAGAAAGTGTACACGATTATTGACACGGTTTACCGCCCTATGTTTGGTCA
>CANLAQ010000051.1 GCA_947488235.1 Flavobacteriales bacterium
GGTTCACATACAGATTGTAGAGGAACAGTAGCTTTAAATAACCAAATATCTAATGATCGCGCAAAGGCATCTGTTCAATACATTCAAAAACGAATTACAAATCCAAAAAGAATATTTGGAAAAGGATATGGCGAAAGTCAATTAAAAGTTAATTGCCCCTGTGAGGGAGAAATCAAATCTTCTTGTTCTGATGATGAACATCAACAAAATAGAAGGACAGAATTTGTCATTAAAAAATTGTAAAGAAAAATTAATTATTTTTTTTAAAAAGAATACTTTTCTAATTTTTATCTTGCATTTTTGTTACCAAAGGCAGTAGAGATTATGTTATTTAAAATCCTGACAATAAACTATCATAAGCATCATTGAAGGAAAGTCCCGCAGCGGTTCTTTTCTTGGAAAGTTGTTTGAATTCCACCAAGGCCCAAAGGATAAATTCCATTAAAAATGGAGTGTCAATCGCAGCTACTTTAGGTTGGTATTTCTTTAAAAGTTTTACCAAAGGTTTAATATTCAAAAGAGCTTTTGTATAGTTGGCTTCATTGGCTTCGTCGGACAATTCGAAGGCATCGGCTTCAAAAAACCATTGCAAAACCTCATCATAAGGCGTTTCTTGATCTTGCTTCTTAAGTTTTTCAATTTTTGGAAAATATTGCAGGAACATTGTTTTCGTTGCTTCACTGATTAAGTGCTGTGCGACAAAAGAAGTGCCTTCTTGCTCTCCCTCATATACAAGTTCCATTTTACCCGTAATCGATGGAATCATTCCGATTAAGTCGCTGAAGCGCACCGTGGTTTCTTTTTCCTTATTCATCAAAGCCCTGCGTTCTGCTGTGCTGATTAAATTCTCATATGCCGTGATACTCATGCGCGCACTTACGCCACTTTTATGGTCGATGTATTCGCTTTCTCTTGCTTCAAAGGCGATTTGTTCAAGGATGTCTTTGGCCAATTCAGGTACATGGACTTGACAGCTACGATGGTCCATCTTTTCAGATTCTTGTTGCGTGATTTTCTTCGCTGTCTTAATGTCTGCAGAGTAATGGGTTAATATCTGTGATCCAATTCTGTCTTTTAATGGGGTTACAATGCTTCCGCGATTGGTGTAATCTTCAGGATTAGCTGTGAAAACAAATTGTAAATCCAAAGGTAAACGCAATTTGAATCCTCGGATTTGAACATCGCCTTCTTCTAAAATATTGAACAAAGCAACTTGGATGCGTGCTTGTAAATCTGGTAATTCATTGATCACAAACAAACAACGATTGGCTCTTGGAATCATTCCGAAATGAATTACGCGCTCATCTGCATAACTCAATTTTAAGTTAGCAGCTTTAATAGGGTCGATGTCTCCAATTAAATCTGCAATCGTTACATCTGGTGTGGCTAATTTTTCAAAAAATCGATCTGATCTATGCAACCATGAAATAGGGGTGTTATCACCTTCTGCCGCTACCAAATCTCTAGCATATCGGCTAATAGGAGAAAAAGGATCATCGTTCATTTCACTTCCTGTAACATAAGGAATGTATTCATCTAATAAATGAATCATTAAGCGCGCTATACGAGTTTTTCCTTGTCCGCGTAAACCAAGTAAATTGATATTGTGTTGGGACAAAATGGCGCGTTCCAATTGTGGGATTACCGTATTTTCATAGCCATGCATTCCTGGGAAAGTTTCTTTGCCTGATTGAAGCGCAGTAATTAAGTTGTCTCTTAATTCTGTTTTAATGCTTTTAGATTGGTATCCAGCTGCTTTTAAGGCGCCAAATGTGGAGATGGAAGTATTCATTTTTCTTAGTTAATTCGTTTTTTTCTATTGGTTTCGTAATCGTGAAAGATCATTTCTCCCAGTCCTTTTAAGCCTGTAAAAAATGCTTTTCCTTTGTTTGAAGCCGTAAATTGTTCTACAAAGGATTGTAAATAGGGATCTTGAGCAATCATGAAGGTGGTGATTGGAATGTGCATCTTTCTTGCCTGAGCGGCCATATTATAGCATTTTTCGACAATCATTTGATCTAATCCATTGCTATTTTTGTAGTATTGTCCATCCGGTAAACGAAGACAACTTGGTTTGCCATCCGTGATCATGAAGATTTGCTTGTTGGTATTTCGTTTTCTGCGCAGAATGTCCATGGCCAACTCTAATCCTGCAACGGTATTGGTATGGTAGGGTCCCACATTCAAATAGGGGAGGTCCTTGATTTTAATCGGCCACGCATCATTTCCAAAAACAATCACATCCAAGGTGTCTTTCGGATAGGAAGTAGTAATCAATTCTGCTAAAGCCATCGCAACTTTTTTAGCCGGAGTGATGCGATCCTCTCCATATAAAATCATACTGTGACTGATATCAATCATTAACACCGTACTCATTTGAGATTTATGGTGTGTATCTTCAACGACTAGGTCTTGTTCTGTCAATCTAAACTCACCAGCGCCATTATTAATTTGCGCGTTTTTTAAACTTTCCGTGATGGAAATATTTTCAAGGGAATCGCCAAATTGAAAATCGCGAAACTCACCCGTGGCTTCATCACCTTGTCCACTTTTTTTGGATTTGTGATTTCCAGCACCATTTTTTCGAATGTTTCCAAAAATTTGGTCCATGGCATTTTTTCGAAGCACGCGTTCTGTTTTTGCGGTAATGGACAATTGACCTTGACCATCCGGCTGAAGTTCTTCGCGCAGGTATCCTTTTTTCTTTAGGTCTTCAATGAAATCCTCCATCGTATATTCATCGGTGGTCAGGTGGTACTCTTTATCAATGATTTTTAGCCAATCCAAAGCCTCATCGACATCTCCAGAAGTATGTGTAATTAATTCACTAAAAACATCAAACAATTTCTCGAATGGAGATTGATTGGGCGCTTCGAATGGAGTAAATACATAAGCTGATTTTTGCATTTGCTGGATCTTTTTTTACTAACATCAAGAATACGAAAAGGTTCACAATAAAACGATATGGATAGGCTGTTTTTTTTCATTTAAAATAAATGCAAGACAATCAACAATCTCTTCTTAGCTTTGCTAAAAATTGTTTCTATGACATTTCGCGATTTAAATTTGAAGAAACCCCTTTGGAATGCCTTAGATGATTTAGCGTATGAAACGCCAACAACCATTCAGGCCGTAGGTTTTAATGTGATGATGTCCGGAAAAGATACGATTGGAATTGCACAAACAGGTACGGGAAAGACCATGGCTTATTTGCTTCCGTGTTTGTGTATGTGGCAATTTTCTAAAGAACCTCATCCACAGATTATGATTATTGTGCCTACCAGAGAATTGGTTGCACAGGTAGTGCGTGAAGTGGAGAAGTTAACAACTTACATGAATGTAGTAGTTTGTGGTGTATATGGCGGAACCAATATGAATACGCAAGCCAAGACGGTGTTACAAGGAATAGATGTCCTAGTTGGAACTCCAGGTCGCATTCTTGATTTAGCTATAAATGGTACTTTACAATTAAAAAACATAAAAAAAGTAGTGATAGACGAAGTGGATGAAACCTTGAGTTTAGGATTCAGACCACAACTACTGCATATTTTTGATTTTTTACCTGCCAAAAGACAGCACATGGTTTTTTCGGCAACCTTATCGGAAGAAGTTTCTTTGTTTTTAGAGGACTATCTGATAACGCCTGTTCGCGTTGAAGCTGCCCGTGTTGGTTTGCCTATTGAAAAAATAGATCAAACAGCTTATCGTGTTCCTAATTTCCTTTCGAAAGTTATCTTATTGCAGCATCTTATGGAACAAACCGAGGCTAATTCCAAAATTATAGTCTTTGTTTCTTCTCGTTCTTTAGCAGATTTATTATTTGAGGCAATTGAGCCGATTTTTTCGGATGCTATTGGAATTATTCACTCCAATAAAGCACAGAATTTCCGTTTCGATACCGTACAGAATTTTCAATCAGGAGCCATTCGTATTTTAATTGCTACCGACTTAATTGCGCGTGGTATTGATGTTACGGATGTTACCCATGTGATTAATTTTGACATTCCAGAAAGTCCGGAAAATTATATGCACCGCATTGGTCGAACGGGTAGGGCGGATAAAAATGGTATTGCGATCACCTTTGTATCTGAAAAAGATGAAGCGGCGTTGATTGCCATTCAAGAACTCATGCAACGACAACTTTCATTTACGGAACTTAGTGAAGCAATCGAATTTACAGATGAAATATTGGAGTTTGAGAAACCAAAGATTATCATTCCAGGAAAAAACATTAAGTTATCTCAACGAGAGAAAAAAGGCGATTCTTTTCATGATAAAAAAGTGAAAAATAAGAAGGTAAATGTGCGTTACAATCATAAAAAAGCCATGCAAGATAAGTATGGCAAGCCTAAAAAGAAGAGGTAGCTTTAGGGTTATTAATCTTTTTGAATCTTATTTTGCCGGATAAATATCAATCTTAAACAGCTTGAATTTTTTGCTTTATTCTTTGATTACAATAAGTGTTTGCTTTAAACTATCACCAACACCCAATATATAAGATCCTATTGTTAAGTTCTCTACATCAACAACATGGTGTTCTGACATAATAGTGCCTTTTCTTACAGGTTTTCCGGTCTTATCATAAATAGTATAAACTGAACCAATTAATTGATTATCTGCTATTATTGTAAGTTGATTTGTAGTTGGATTGGGGTAACATTGAAATTTACTAGACGGGATTGTTTCCATACCATTGGTTCCAATCTGAATGGAATTGGTAATGGTATCTGCAAATATGCAATTAGAGGCAATTAGTGTAATCAAATAAGTTCCATTTGTCAAATAATTATGACTTGGGTTTTGCATATTTGATGTGTTTCCATCTCCAAAATCCCATAAATAATTAAGTGAATTAATAGAGGATGATAAGTTGGTAAATGTTGTGTTAAAGCCTGAAATTGAAGCACTAAAGTTAGCACTTGGGTTATTGATAAGAAGATTCCAATCATTGGAACTATTGAAAAGTGTATTGTCAGATTTTGATTGATAATATTGTGCTAATGGACCAGGAAGACCAGCTGTATAGCTCAATCCACTTGCGCCTTGTTTCCAGATGCTGCTAAAAATCGTAAGTGCAGCAACATAGCTGCCATCAATGTTTGGGTGACTATTATCTCCACTGTGTAATACCAAAGTGGTATCATTCAAAATATTTTGCCAGGTAACACCCACTGGGGCACATTGAATATTTAATTGTTCGCTTATTTCTGTATAGGCACTTGTTAGCGAATCCTGCATATGGTTAAAGTCTAAAAAGTTTGGACTGCAATAAGTATTGCTTGCGTCACATTGCATTCCTCCGTATCGCCTTCCCCAAGTCATATATGTAATTATTCTTGCGCAAGGATTGTACTGTTCAATTAGTGATTTTAAGTCTGTAATGGCGGGATACATATTATTATATCGATAAAAATCGATAGTAGGAATTTGACTTTGCTCCTGTAATATCACATAATCCCAATTTCCCTGACTTATTTTTGAAAAAGTTGTCGGATCGTTAGCATGATTTGACAAACTGAATCCTCCAGGAATATTTGAATCAATATTCAATATTTTACCAGCAGAATTTGAAAGACTTTGAACGAGTTGGGGCAAGTTATTAACGGAAGTATAGCTATTGCCAATGAAAAGGACTGATAATGTATCTTGAGCAACTAATGTACCTGTTGAAATAAAAAAAAGTGTGAGTAATAATATGGATTTCATCATAATGTCTGTATTGCAGAATAAATTTCCGTATTTTTTTTCGATTGAAATAATTGCATAGCTATTTTTTATAATAAATTTAATTTTAATGCCTTCATCATAAAAAGGTAGATCATAAAAAATAGCCCTGCTTTGAATGCATTTGAACCGGCTCAGTTGTCGTAAATTTTGTTTTCGAAGCACTCAAAGACACGGTTAGATAATAGGGCCTCAGATCTTTTCGCAATTGAAAACTTGCAAAAAGAATTATTGAAGCAAAAATGAATTTTATATTAATCATAAGGCATTTCTCTTGAAAAATCATCAATTTCGTTGAGTTGATCCCAATCAATATTATTTAATAAATCTACTTCCCCATCGGGATAGATTAGAAATTGGAAGGTTCTGTAATAGGAATAGGTAGTTGCTTGATAGACACAATCCGATAATTGATTTATACTTATGAGTCGCGTTCGATTTATTTTATTAAAAGTTGTTTCTAGCGGAATAATATTTTTTGAATGCGGAGTGATATAAATGAAGGGCTGAAACAAGGGGAAATTTTGCTGAATAAACCGTTGGGTGTAAAATCCATCCACTTTTAAATCCCAATTGAAGTAACCATTTTCAAATTTTAAATTGGAGGTTTTCCATGAATATTTATCAAAAGCGGTAAGTAATTCCTTCACATATTTATTCGTGGTATCTTTTTTCTCCAATTCTGTCAAATAAACACCTGGCAAACGAAAACTAACGACTTGATTCGTATAGATTTTTTCTGGAAAAGGGAAGGGTAAATGCTTTGACCACTCATCGAATAATTGTAAATAGATCATTGCAATAGAATCGATCTGTGCTTTGGAATAAATTAACTTAGATTGATTTTGGTGATTCATTAAATCTGTGTAAACCAAATTTACAAATCCTTCTTTTTCGTCGTTTGTCAGGGATTCCCATGTGCGTCTTTTTATGGATACTTCTCCTGTCATTTTTTTCAAACAACCATTCTCATAATACTGAGCAAATACTAATTTTCCTTTATGATCAAAACGCTTGCACCAGCCATTTCGAAGATTGCTGGAGTATTCGTATTGTTGTAACAAGGTTCCTAAACTGTCGAAATTTTCTGAGCTACCATTTAGTTTACCTCCCAAATAATGAATTACTGATTGCAAGTTCCCATTTTCAAAGAACTTTTCTTGCTTGCGCATGTCATTCAATTGATAGGTGTGCACCTTCTTTTTTCCGTTGGACCAAAATTCATAGGAATCTACCGTCGATTTGTCTGGACTTGTAATCTTTGATAAAGAGTTTAAAAGCACACCAATCTCGTTCCAGTTTTTATTTAAAATCGATTCAGTCAATTCTGATTTTGATTTCAAATGAAGTTCCTCCATGATTCCATTTTGAAAATAACTAACATAAGTGGTGTCAGCATTTCTATGATTGTTTAAGAAGTATTTTAATTGCCCTGATGGATACCAAGTTTTATCTGAACCCAATTCTTTGGAATTATTTACCAATTCAATACTTTGGATTAGTAGGCCATTATCGGTCCATTTTTTTTCAAATCCATCACCTCTTCTATCAATAGTTCTTTGAAAGGTTAGGACTCCTGCCTCATTCCATTCTTTTTTGATGGGGTGAAAAATGAAATTTGACAAGGTATCGTAAATGTATTCAAAGCGCTTATTTCCATTGTCGTACCAACCTTTCCAAGTATTGACTTTCATATTACGCTGGAAGTGTTGCTCTTCAATTTTGGCACCCAAAAAATTGTAGATAAGCCAATCGCCATCTGGATCTCCATCCTTGTAATATCCTTTTGTTTTTAACTTCCCGTTGTGGTGATATTCTTCAAAAGGGCCATGTTTCGAGGAATGCTCGTGTCCACCATTCAATATGAGTTGATGTGATGTCCTTGATTTCAAAACACCATTATCATCATACTCTAGTGCATTACCAAAAGGAACCCTTAGGGTGGTGTACCCATCGTAATCAATTGTGTGGGGTGGATAATCCTTGATGTCATATTCATTAATTTCTGATAGCCTTGCGTAGGCGTAATAGCTCACAAATCTTTGTTTACCATTGATATGATAATCTATATATTTTTCACAACGCCGCTTGGATTTATCCCAATAATAAATACTAGTTTGTTTTCGATTTCCATTTTCCCAATAAGTTTCCATGGTGGCGATGACCGTATCGTGTATATTCCAAGCTGGATGCACTTTTATTTTTGTTGCCCCACTTTCATAATTCAATTCTTCTTCTGTTAATTTACCATCTTTAAAAGTGCGTTTTTCAAAGATTTTATTGTCGTTGTATCGTCTTTCACATGTTCCGTTTAAAGGAGTTTTTAAATCAGATTCATAGTAAATGGAGAAAATGTAATTGCCTCCTTTTTTATTTTGATACTTGAAGTCACAATCTGCTTGAGCACATGCAATGCTTGATATTAAAAGAAAGAGAATTGACAATAAATTCATGGAATGAAGGTAGTACTTTATGTTATTTAAGAATACACCTTTATATTCAAAATGTTCAATTTATTTCTTATTTCCTTTAGAATAAATATAAAGTCTAGAAATTAAATAGTGGAAGATCAATTTGGACTATCAATCCATAATTCAACTGAAAGCGTTGAGGATATCGTTATGGATTATTTATTACTCATAACCAATCAAGGCGAAAACGGAGAAAGTAGACAGCCAATGATCAATATCATAATTCCCGACACCAATACTTTGTTGAGCATAATCCCACATTTCGTTCATAGATTTTGTCCATTCTTTTTTTGTTGCTTCATCTAATGTTCCTTCAGGAAGTGTTTTAAGCATTCCATTCAAGCACCAAATTCTATTCAAATGGTATCCATCCCAATGGGACTCATATCCATCGTGTTTTTCTGATTTTTTGATTTGAAGGGGAATGTTAACACGATTCGCTATAAACAAGTCTGGGCAATATTTTTGACTCCATTTAACAAATTTTTCAGGAGTTTTAACCTTTCGCATTAAGTCGGCTACTAAAAGACTCGCAGACATAAAGTCGTATTTAAAAGGTTCATCTGCAATGGGTACATTTTGAATTTTATTGTAATATTTTAAAGCTGCATCAGCAACAACTTTTTTTAATTTATCATCATGAAAACTAATGGAATAATCATAGGCAAAAGACAAGGCCATTGCCGGACTGTCATGACTTCCAGATAGAGCGACACGGCTGACGCTTTTCCAAACGATTCCATTAACTGCTGCAATATAAGAGGATAAAGGTGACAAATTTTGTAACCAGATCTTCGCGTCGGGATCTTCCCATGTGGCCAATTCGTCTGCAACTTTCAAAATCCATGCTTGTCCATAAGGAAATTCAAATAAACCATTTTCATGACTACTGACATAAATTAATTCACTTTGAATATGCTCTGAGGTAAAACTTTCATTGAGTCGTTTACGCAATTCACCTGCCTCAGGAATATTAGGGTACTTTTTAAGTATTTTAATCATGCACCAATGGTTGTGCACTCCACTATGCCAGTCATAGCAACCATAAAAAGAAGGCCAAAGATCTTTAGGTCCAATGGTATCTCCTTCTTCTTGAATAGCTTTATAAAAATAATGTGGTTCAGATTTCGATACACAATCCAAAGAAAGTTTCGCAAAGTACGAGGCGCCTTCATCATTTAGAATATACCTACCATCTGGTAAAGTGTTTACTAAATTATTATCGCCAGTATTAATAATAATACTAGAATTTTCTTGCGCTTGTAAGTTAAATACTAAGAAGCTTGTTATGAAAAATAAATGTTTCATATGGGCTAAGATAATTATTTTTCGATAATTGCTTTAAAGCATTGTCTATTATTGATGAGAATTCTTTTCTGATTCCAATAAAATAATACTTAGGTATGAATACGATTAAAGTATTATCAAAATCATATAGAAATAATTTCTAGGAAGCTTAAGTGCGCAAAAAAAATCTATCTAAATGGAAGACTAATGACACAATACAATTGTTCCGGGAGCAACATTTTGAAAAATATATTGCGCGCTTGCACGGGGTAAATTGATGCAGCCGTGAGACCCAGAAGTTTTATAAATCTCTTTACCAAAAGATTTTCTCCAACTTGCATCGTGCATTCCGATACCATTGATAAAAGGCATCCAATAAGTCACATAGGTTTTATATCCTGGACCTTCAAGGCAAGCATTGGTTTCTTTATATTTCACAAAAAAAGCTCCTTTAGTGGTGCTCATTCCAGCAGATTCATTTCCACTTACGAGATCACTTTGAAAAATTAAACTGTCATTTTTATATAGATAGAGTTCTTGTTTTTTTAGGTCAATTTCAACATAATTTCGATTGCTCGTCAAAGCACTCAAAGAGATATTTTTAATGATGTATTTTGGTTTCCTTTCTTCATCCTTTAGCGTAAGCAAGTTATTGGTCAAGATTTTGTTTTCATAAAAAATATCCATTCGGTCCCCTAATTCTGAATTACTTAGACTAACAGGATTCCCTTCTTTTGAAATAAAATGAATTGAAGGAATTATTTTATCGTGCTCTTTTGCTAGTTTAACGAGGAAATTATAACTGAGCGAGGCATCAATTTTCACCTTCATTTGATCATCAGTTTTAATCCATTTAGCAAAAATAGTGGCTGGAATTTTTACTATTTCATTATCAAAATTATAGGAAACTTTCACTTTCATTATTTTTTGCATCAATCTTAACGCATCTAAAGATGCTTGATCTTTCAAATAGAAGCTGGGTTTTATATAACAATTGGTATTTAAAAGATTGAATTGCTCTTTCTTTTTTGATATTACTTTATCTAATACCAAACAAAATTTCAGGGTATCTATTTTATTCCCTTCAATGGCCTCAACCCCTTCAAATTTTGAATTTTGATAACTGTATTTAGCATTTTTAGGCGCGATATAATCAGTCGATATTATTTTGTTGAGTGCTCTATACAAGGCTGTTTTGTTAATTACTTTGATTGATTTGTTATTCTTATGCGCAACAACTATTTTCCATTGCTCATTTTTTTTATGGGTTATTCTATCTTGAATTAAGGAGATTTTAAAATTATCCTTCCCAATAATATCTAATTGATATTGTTCCGTCTTATTTAATCTAAGGTTTGATTTTTTGTTTTCATTTTTACAACTGTAAAAAGTCAAAAGCACAATAAGATGTAGCAATACAGCACTTTTTATTCTTATACAATTCATTATTCTTTATTATTAGTTCAAATTCTAAGTTAAATTTAAAGCATTTGAATTGAGTATGCTAATGATTTGAATATCAAGTTAGTTTTTTCTTAAAATCAGATGTACGGCTTTATAAATCAAAAAAAGCACCAAAATTTAATTTGGTGCTTCTAACTAATAATTCGAAAAGTAGTGTTTCCTTATAACAACAGATCAATTAATCATGATAAATCATCAATGGGAAGATCCCTAATAGAGTCTCATTTTCAATTTTTACTAGATATTTCCCAGCGCTGAATTGCTTGGTATTGATGTCAATTCCATTCGGAGACAGATATTGACTTCCGCTGTAGATAATTCTTCCAAAGGCATCAATTATTGAAATTCGCTCAGCTTTTTCGATAGAAAAATGAACGCTCTCATTAGCAGGGTTAGGGAAATATAATATGTTGGGCATATTGTTTTCATGTAAGTCATCTGTATTCGAAATATTTACTGTGTAAGTTGATGAACAACCTAAATCTGATGTTTCTGTTAAACTCACTGTAAAAATCCCAACAGTGTTGTATGGATGTGTTTCTTCAAACCCTGTTGAATTAGTTCCGTCTCCGAAATCCCAATAATTAGAACTTATAGTGCCATTGTTAATCGTACTTGTGTTGGTAAAATCTACAGATGTTAAGTTAGGAGACCATACATAGGTGAAACTTGTAATAGGAGTGGGGTTGATGGTAATTGAATCCAATATATTATAAGTACATCCATCAACTGTTGTAAGCGTTAATGCAACTTGATAAGTGCTATCTGTTAGATATGAGGTACTGTCTGTTGCAAAAGTTGAATTTTGATTGTTTCCAAAATCCCAAGAGTAGGTTGCTATTTCTTTTCCGTAGATACTTGTGCCACAACTAAAACCAACATAAGCATCAGAACAGTGTGGATTCGGTGAGGTAATTTCTATATCAGCACCTTGTCCCTCAATAAATTTTGATGAGGATACATTACCATCAATTAATGCTGTAATACTGAAGAAATCAGTAGGTAATATGGTAGTGCAATTACCATTGATACTATATTTTACTTTTATTAAATTCGTATTGGTAGGAACAATAAAAGTTATCGAGGAACCCGATGTCGTATTACTTAAATAAGAATTGTTTACATTGAAATTTGAAAATGCATCCAATCCAACCAGTAGTGATGTGGTAGATACATAGGTTAATTTATTCAAATCAAATTGATGCCAAAAATCAAAAGAACTGATTTGGGTACTAGAAGATTTAATCCAAACGGGAAATTCAATATAATTTACACTTCCAACTGTCGAATAAACGGCTTGGCTGAGGTCAAAAAACATGGTATCTGTAAGATCTTTTGTTTGTCCATTATGTGGCTTATTCGTTTGACTGTTGAGATTAGTAAAGACTAAAAATAAAATTGAAATGGTCGTAAAAATCGTTTTCATAGCTTAAATTTTATATAAACAAAGAAAGCCGTGGCCAAAGACCACGACTTTCAGAACTAAAAAAGTAAATTATTATTTCTCAATAACAATTCTTTGTGTTGAACTAAAATGCTCATTAGAAACACGCATTAAATAAACCCCTGCGCTAACATTATCCAGGTTTATTGCTTGTTTTGTATTTGCATTAACTGTACCAACTTCTTTCAATATTTTACCATTGATATCCATTATCTGAACATTCGCTGTTTCTTTCAAAACAATATTGAAGGTTCCATTTGATGGGTTAGGGAAAATACTAAGTACATCTGTATAATTAGCAATTGAAGTAGATTTCGCAAAAGTTACTTGAACTGGCTTACCGTTAAGTAATCCTAAAGTAGAATTGAAATCTTTCTTGTTAATGGTACCATCAGTACTTTCGAAAGTTACCATAGCAACATTGCTGTTTAGATCAAAATTATCCATGTTGTTGGCAGAAAATCTGAAAGTTCTGTCATTTGGATTTAAGAAATCCTCAGCATCTGTTCCATTATTTAACGCTTCAATCGTTTGGAAAGATAATTTATCTTCATTAAACATAAACGCTAAGTCAAGTGCATTAACAGGAGACTTTGAACTTAAAGCAACTGGTACTTTAACAGTCGAACCGTAAACGATAGCATTTTCTAAGTCTAAAATGATTTCACCATCTTCAGATTTTAAGATTCCATCTGCAGTATATGCTGCATAACTTCCATTAACATCACCCAATAAGATTCCTTTGAAAGTCTCTTCTGTAATTACTGGACAAGTAGAGTAGTTGGTTACTGTCGCAGCTAAAGAAGCTCCTACCATCGGTACTTTACCTTTAGAGTATCCAACATTATCATTCGCTGGGAAAGTTGCTGAAATTTGGTAAGCTGCTCCTGAAGTAACTGATGTTTGATCAACAAAGATCCAGTCTCTTGAAGGTTGACCGTTAGAAACACCAGCCGCTGAATAATTCCAAGCTTGTTGAAATTCAGGAATACTTAATGTAGCTCTTTGCTTGATTTGAGATACATCTCCAGCACTCACAACTCCATCTAAGTTTACATCTAATGCAAGAACTTGGTATACAGTTGGAACAAAAGATGAACCATTGATTAATAAAGTTTTTCCTAAAACTGCATCCGCTGCATTAATTAAAATTTGAACAGAATTGGTATTGATGATATTTCTGTCAATTTTTAAATTTAATCC
>CANLAQ010000052.1 GCA_947488235.1 Flavobacteriales bacterium
TTACTCGAGCTTGCGAAGAAACATCAAGTGAAAATTGTCGCTACTAATAATACCTATTACATTGAACAGAAAGATGCCGTTGCTCATGATGTTTTACTTTGTGTAAAAGCAAATGAATTGGTCAATACTCCGAAAGGTCGCGGCAGAGGTTTTCGTTTTGGTTTAGAGAACAATGAGTATTATTTTAAGTCGCAAGAGGAAATGAAGAGCTTGTTCTTAGATCTTCCAGAAGCCATCAGTAATACAATGGACATTGTATCAAAATGTGAAATTTATCATTTAGCACATGAGGTATTATTACCTGCATTCGATATTCCTAGCGAATTTATTGATGACGGTGATGCGGCTTCAGGAGACAAAATAGGGGAAAACAATTATTTGAAGCACTTGACTTATGAAGGGGCCAAAAAACGCTACGGGACCCTTAGTGATGCACTTGTAGAAAGAATAGAATTTGAATTAGCAACAATAAAAAATACAGGATATCCTGGTTACTTTTTGATTGTACAAGACTTTTGTCACGCAGCTCGAAAAATGGGTGTTTCTGTTGGTCCTGGCCGCGGTTCAGCCGCCGGTTCTGTGGTTGCGTATTGCAATTGGATTACCAATATTGATCCCATTAAATATGATTTACTTTTCGAAAGATTCTTAAATCCAGATCGTATTTCCATGCCCGATATTGATATTGACTTTGATGATGAAGGCCGGAGTAAGGTGATTGATTATGTTATTGATAAATATGGAGCCAATCAAGTTGCTCAAATAATTACCTATGGTACCATGGCTGCAAAATCTGCAGTAAGAGATACAGCTCGGGTTATGAATTTATCCTTGCCGGAAGCAGATCGATTGGCCAAACTAATTCCAGATATTTCTCTAAAAAAATTATTTGGTTTAGAGGATATGTTGCTCAGTGAGGCACTAAAGAATAATCAAGACGCCCTCTCCAATGCGAAGGAATTACGCCGTATTTATAGAGGTACAGATATGCAAGCGGTGGTACTTCAGAAAGCAATGGAAATTGAAGGTTCACTACGGAATACTGGAATTCATGCCTGTGGTGTCATCATTACTCCAGGAGATATTTCTGATTTTGTCCCCGTTGCTACGGCAAAGGATTCAGATATGGTTTGTACGCAATATGACAATTCAGTTGCCGAAGCAGCTGGTCTATTGAAAATGGACTTCTTGGGATTAAAAACGCTTACTTTAATTAAAGATGCGGTCAAAATAATTAAAGAAAATAGAGGGATTGATCTCGATCCAGAAGAATTCCCAATTGAAGATCTAGCGACTTTTGAGTTGTTTCAAAGAGGAGAAACGGTGGGTATTTTTCAGTATGAATCGGTTGGAATGCAAAAGAATTTGAAGGAGCTTAAACCTACCGAATTTGCCGATTTAATTGCAATGAATGCCTTGTATCGACCGGGACCTATTGAGTACATTCCTTCTTTTATAAAACGAAAACATGGAATAGAGCCCATTATATATGATTTAGATGATTGTGCGGAATATCTTAAAGAGACTTATGGTATTACCGTCTATCAAGAACAGGTAATGTTGTTATCTCAAAGCTTGGCTGATTTCACCAAAGGTGAAGCAGATACTTTGCGGAAAGCAATGGGTAAAAAAGATGCGAAGGTTCTAGAAAAAATGAAACCTACTTTTATAGAAAGGGGTGGTTTAAAAGGACATGACGCTACTAAATTGGAGAAAATTTGGAAAGACTGGGAAGCATTTGCTTCTTATGCTTTTAATAAATCTCACTCTACTTGTTATGCTTGGGTTGCTTATCAAACAGCGTATTTAAAAGCAAATTATCCAGCTGAATACATGGCTTCAGTTTTGAGTAATAACATGAGTGATATCAAACAAGTAACTTTCTTTATGGATGAATGCAAACGGATGGGAATTCCAGTTCTTGGTCCTGATGTGAATGAGTCTAAATTGAATTTCACCGTAAATAAGGATGGAGCCATTCGCTTTGGAATGGGAGCCATTCGTGGTTTAGGTTCTGTTCCTGTTGAAGAAATCATCCGAGAACGACAAAATGGTCCTTTTAACTCAGTCTTTGAATTCTCAAAACGCGTAAATTTAAAGTTGTGCACGAAACGAATTTTTGAAGCATTAGTATTTGCTGGTGGATTTGATTCTTTTTTAGGAGTGCATCGAGCTCAATATTTTGTCATGGATGCCAAAAATCGCAACTTCTTGGAGATTGCCTATAAATATGGGGAGTCATTTCAAAATAACAGCAACTCCAATCAAGAAGTTTTGTTCGGTGAAGGTTCTGAATTCTCACTTCCTGAACCAACGGTCCCAATGTGCGATCCATGGTCGAGTAGTTATGCACTCAGTAAGGAAAAAGAAATGATTGGAATTTTTATCTCCGGTCATCCACTAGATGATTATAAGGTTGAAATCGACTCATTCTGTTTTGCCAATGTGGGAATGTTACAAGATCTAGAAAAGCATAAAGGTGTCGATTTAATGATGGCAGCCATTGTTACCCAAGTCGAACACCGTTTGACAAAAAATGGCGATCCTTTTGGTACTTTGGTTTTTGAAGATTATACGGATCAGTATAGACTTAACATTTTTCAAGAAACCTATCTTAAGTTTAAACACTTCTTAACCCCTGGGGTATTCATAACGGTTCGTGGTCGTATTGAAGTTCCGCGAAGAAGAACTGAATTGGAGTTTGTTTTAAATAATATTGAACTCTTGCAAGATTTGCGTGAAAAGCGCGCTAAAAACATGCAGTTAAAAATATCTAATAAGGAATTAAACCATCTGATGATTGATAAATTGAATGGATTATTTACCTCAAATATTGGTGATATTCCTGTTCAGTTTATTGTTTATGATCATTTAGATGGTGTCGAAGTGAGCTTGCCTTCTAAATCAATACGCATTAAGCCAAATCCAATTTTGTACAAGGAATTGTCAGCAATGGATATTGAATTCAAACTGAATTAATAGACAAAAAAAAAGCCCTGCAGATGCAAGGCTTTTTTGTAATTTTTATATTTATTCTTCACCAGAAAAAGGTGTTAGGATACGACCACAATGTTCGCAAACTAATATTTTCTTCTTAGTAACAATGTCTAATTGTCTTTGTGGTGGGATTTTATTAAAACATCCTCCACATGCACCTCTTACCACTTCTACTACTGCAAGACCATTCTTAGAATTCAATCTTAATCTTGAATAAGCAGCAAGTAATCGCTCTTCAATGTTCTTCTTTGCATCAGTTGAAGCTTTTGTTAAGCGGTCTTCATCTTTCTGAGTTTCACTAACAATAGCATCTAATTCAGCTTGTTTTAACGCTAAATCTGATTTCTTTTCTGCTAGACGCTCTTCTGCTTCTGTAATAATTTCTTTTTTTCCTTCAATCTTAATCTTCCCTTCTTTACCCTTCTTCTCGTGAAGTTTGATCTCTAATTCTTGAAATTCAATTTCCTTAGCAAGAGATTCGAATTCTCTATTATTTCTAACATTATCTTGTCTTTCTTTGTACTTAATGATAGCAGCTTCTGAATCTTTTGATTCTTGCTTTCTATCTACCATTTCAGTTTCTAAGTTTTTCAACTCATCATTCAGCTTCGCTAAACGCGTTTCTAAGCCACCAATTTCATCCTCTAAATCTTGAACCTCTAATGGAAGTTCACCACGAATCGTTCTTATACGATCTATTTCAGAGTCAATTTTTTGAAGTTCAAAAAGTGTATCTAGCTTGTTCGCTATTGTTACTTCTTTTTTGCTTGCAGTTGCTGCCATATTCAAAGGTAGTTAATCGGATTTGTATTTAATTCACTTAAACGGACGGCAAAGTTAGTAAAATTTTCTTTAAGTTTTTCTACCAATAAATTTGAAGTGAATTGCTCACTTTCATAATGCCCAATATCCAAGTACATAATTTTATCTTCAGCATCAAAAAATTCATGGTATTTCATGTCTGCAGTGATGTAGCAATCTGCACCAGAAGCAAGTGCTCGATGTCTAAGAAAACTACCTGAACCCCCACATAATGCTACTGTTTTGATGTGTGTGATGTGTGCTTTTGTATGGCGGATCACTCCACAATTAAAGGTGTTTTTTACCTGTGCTAGAAATTGATTCACCTCCATCGCTTCGGCTAAGTCACCAATCAATCCTGCACCAAAAGTACTTTGTTTATTTTTTAATTGGATTAAATCATACGCTACTTCTTCGTAGGGATGTGCCGATTTCATCGCTGCTAAAACTTTTGTCACTTGGGTTTGGTGTACTAAATATTGCGCACTGTTTTCTTTGATTGAACTGCGTTCACCAATTTTCCCAACGCTAGGACTTGCCTCCTCTTTCGGAGTAAATGATCCGATTCCTTCGCTAACAAAATTACATGCTTCATAGTTTCCGATACTTCCCGCTCCAGCAGCGAACAAAGCAGTGTCAAGTTTTTCTTGTGCTTCCTGTGGAACAAATACTACCAATTTATAAAGTTGCCCTTCCATCGCTTGTAAAACCCGCGTATTTAGAAGATTCAACCTTCTACCTATTTCTGCATTAACACCCAAAGGATGATTGTCTAAATTGGTATGGATGGAAAATAAGGTAATATCGTTTTTAATGCATTTTCGTACAATTTTTTCAATAGAGGAATGATTTCCAATTTGCTTTAATCCCACAAATAATAGTGGGTGATGGCTGATAATTAAATTACAGTTTTTTGAAATGGCTTCGTCAACGATTGCCTCTGTGCAATCCAAGGAAACTAAAACATTTTTTACCTCTAAATCAATTTCGCCTAGTTGTAATCCTGAATTATCGTAATGCTCCTGTAATTCAATAGGAAATTCATTGCTAAGCCAATCGCAGACAGTTCTAATTTTCATTATTCGATATTTTTACTTAGTCCAAAACTTAAACCCAGTCCTTTTGAAAGGTGTTGATAATCTGCTGTTTTAATATAAGTATTGGTGATTTGATAACGATAGGTCATTTTGCAAAAAACTCCGTAATTATTTTTACCAAAATAATGCAAGCCCATTTCACCTAAAGCGCTAAGCGCAAATGAATTGCAATAAATATTTTGTTCTATTTTAGCGTCTTTCGGGCCACCTAAACTCGTGGTCCATTGTTGATTTTGTAAATAGTTGATGTAGAGTTGTGCTTGTATTCCTCCTCCTATCGAAAATCTTAACTGATTTCCTTTCTCCCACTTTAGCTGTAAAGGCATACTCAAATAACGGTATTTGCTCTGCGAATTAAAGGTACTGTCTCCTCCTAATGCCCCTTGATAAGTGTATTGCTCGCCCGTTTGAAGAAATTTCATTCCCCCCTCAAATCTTAAATTTGGTTTTATTCCAGTATTCATCCCTAATTGATAAGACCAAACTTTTAAAGCTTCTTCATAAGCCCTTTCACCTAAGGGAATGGTTAAAAAATCGGTGTTTTGTGATAAGTCTCGAAAACTATTGGTGTGGTTAAAATCAATAAAAGCATAAGTAGGTGAAATTTTCTTTTCTTTGACTTTTTTAAGCTCTTCTGTATTATTCCCAATGATTTGAGCCATCAACGATGGACTAATCATAAGCAATAGCAAGCTCAAAAAAATAATATTTTTCATCCCGTAAATTTACATAAATAAAGTAATTCAATAACTCCTAACCTAGGTCATTTTTTCTTACTTTCAAAGGACTTACTTTTGTCTTTTAATTTTAAAATATATAATTATGACAAGTACTTGGAATTTAGACAGCATGCACAGTGAAATTGGTTTTAAAGTGCGTCACATGATGATTTCAAACATCAGTGGATCTTTTGGTGCCTTTTCAGCAAATGTTGCAAGCGAAGGAGATGATTTTTCTAATTCAAACATCAACTTTGAAGCAGAAATAGACAGTATTAATACGGGTGTTGCTGATCGTGATGGTCATTTAAAGTCCGCTGACTTTTTTGACGGTGCTGCGTATCCAAATTTAAATTTTAAATCTACTTCAGTTGCTAATAATGGTGAAGGTAACTTAACGATTACTGGTGATTTAACAATTAAAGGTGTAACTAAAGCAATTACTTTAGAAGGAGAATTATCTGGAGTTGCAGTTGATCCTTATGGTCAAACTAAAGTGGGTTTATCTGTCTCTGGTAAAATCAAAAGAAGTGATTTCGGTCTATCTTGGGGTGCTGTTACTGAAGCTGGACATGTTGTTTTAGGTGATGATATCAAAATTAATAGCGAATTGCAGTTCGTTAAGCAATAAGTAATAAATATCAATATGGAGATCCCTTTTAGTTTTTACTAGAAGGGATTTTTTATTGAAGTCTATTTTGATTGACATTCTACCCCTTAAATTCCTAAAAATTACGCTTATTCTCCTTAACTTTGGACCATGGCAGGATCGAATTTTGGTACTCTTTTTACACTAACTTCCTTTGGAGAGTCGCATGGAATTGCCCTTGGTGGTGTAATTGATGGTATGCCTGCAAATATTGAAATAGATTTCGAAGCCATTCAATCAGAATTAGACCGCAGAAAACCAGGACAATCTGATTTGGTAAGTCCAAGAAAAGAAAAAGATGTTGTGGAATTTCTCTCCGGATTTTTTAATGGAAAATCTACAGGAACTCCAATTGGATTCATTATAAAAAATGATGACCAAAAGTCAAAAGATTATGAAAATATAAAAGATAGTTTCCGTCCCTCGCATGCTGACTATACTTATACTGAAAAATATGGCATCCGTGATCATCGTGGTGGTGGAAGATCTAGCGCACGAGAAACTGTTGCAAGGGTAGTTGCAGGGGCTTTAGCAAAACAAGTATTAAATCATTTAGACATTCGATTCTCTACTTATGTTTGTCAAGTAGGAAGTATTTCTTTAGAACAATTTGGTTTTTATCCAAAAGAACTAATTGAAGCCTCTTTGGTGCGCTGTCCAAATGAATCAACTGCTAACAAAATGATTCAAGAAATTGAACAAACTCGCTTGGCAGGAGATACTATTGGGGGCCTTATTGCCTGTTGTATTGAAAATGTCCCAGCTGGAATAGGGGAGCCCGTTTTTGATAAATTACATGCGGAATTAGCCAAGGCCATGTTATCTATAAATGCAGTAAAAGGATTTGAAATTGGAAGTGGTTTTGCTGCAGCTGCAATGAAAGGATCAGAACACAATGATTTATTTAATGCGGATGGAAGTACTAAAAGTAATCACTCAGGAGGTATTCAAGGAGGTATCAGCAATGGCATGCCAATTGAATTTAAGGTTGCCTTTAAACCTGTTGCTAGTATTCTTCAAACTCAAGAAATGCTCACAAAAGATGGTGCACTGAAATCTTCTGAAATTAAGGGCCGTCATGATGCTTGTGTTGTGCCTAGAGCAGTTCCTATTGTTGAAGCTATGGCAGCAATGGTGATTTTAGATTTCTACCTTCGCAATAAGTCAGTACATTTGTAAAAAAAAATAAAAAATGATTCAACGCATTCAACATTTATATTTGACTTTTGTAATAATAAATCTTTGTGTATTATTAAGTGGTGTTCATTTGGCTAGTTATGAAGCAAAAAACTTAATGCATCAATGTACTGTTTATGGCTTCCTGGAGGGTAAAGACATGGTTCATAATTTCCCTCTTTATATTATTATTTTAGTGCTCATTGCATTCTTGATCTTTAGCATTACTCAATTTAAAAAATTAAAACTTCAACTGAAAATAGTGCAAATGACTTTTGTACTTTACCTCCTATTTACTTTAGGGGTCACCGCTTTGTTTTTATTTAAATTAATGCCCAATGTCCCTGAGACGGTAAGTTTAGAATTGGGTTATTATTTATTAGTTCTTGGTTTACCTTTTACTTATTTAGGGATGCGAGGAATTAAACGAGACAAGAATTTACTTGACTCTCTCAACAGATTACGCTAACATGAATTATTTATCGGTAGAAAACCTAACCAAATCTTTTGGTGAACGCATACTTTTTGAAGATCTAACTTTTGGAATTGATCAAGGACAAAAAGTGGCAATTGTTGCAAAAAATGGAGCAGGTAAAACTACGCTTCTGCGCTGTTTAATGGATATGGAGCAGTATGATAGTGGTCGTATTGTTTATCGAAATGATATTCGCGTTGCTTTTATGGAACAAACAGAATCGCTCAATCCTGATCAATCTATTCTAGAAGCGGTATTTGATCATGATATTCCAGCACTTCAGTTGATCAAGACTTACAATCTTGCTATGGCAACGAATGATGAGGATGCTCTAGCGGATTGTTATCAAGCGATAACGGAAATGAATGCTTGGGATATAGAAGTGAAAGTGCAGCAAATTCTATCGGTTCTAAAATTAGATCAAACGGATCAGAAAATTGGTTCTTTGTCCGGAGGTCAAAAAAAGAGAGTAGCATTAGCAAAAGTATTATTGTCTGAGGCTGATTTTTTAATCTTAGATGAACCTACCAATCATTTGGATTTGGATATGATTGAATGGCTTGAGTCTTACCTCTCGGCATCTAAGTCCACTTTATTGATGGTGACTCACGATCGTTATTTTTTGGAGGTGGTGTGTGATACCATTTTTGAACTAAGCGATCGTACGATATATAAGTATAAAGGTAATTTCTCTTATTATTTGGAGAAGAAGGCTGAACGAGAAGAACAATTGCAATCTACTGTTGAGAAAGCAAAAAACACTTTTCGCAAAGAGTTAGATTGGATTAGGAGACAGCCAAAAGCAAGAGGTACCAAACAAAAAGCTCGAGTTGATGCCTTTGATGGTATTAAAGCAACGGCACAAATGCGCTTGGATGAGGATGAAATGGAATTGCCAATAAAAATGGAGCGTTTAGGTTCCAAAATAGTGGAGTTCCATAAGGTAAGTAAGTCTTATGATCCTAAGGTTATTTTGGAGGACTTCTCTTATCATTTCCAGAGAAAAGAACGCTTGGGTATTGTTGGTAATAATGGAACAGGAAAAAGTACTTTTTTAAATATGCTGATTGGCGAAGAGCCAACAGATAGAGGGAAGGTAGTTATCGGTGATACGATTGTATTTGGTTACTACAGTCAAGATCTTATAAAGGTTGATGACAATAAGAAGGTGATTGATGTCGTAAAGGATGTTGCAGAATTTATTCCGCTAGAAAAAGGAAAAGAGCTTTCTGCTGCGCAATTATTGGAGCGATTTTTATTTAATCGCGATATGCATTATAATTTCGTGCATAAATTAAGTGGTGGTGAAAAACGCCGTCTGAAGTTGATGAAGGTCTTGATGAGTAATCCTAATTTCTTAATCTTGGATGAACCTACAAATGATCTTGATATTTTTGCAATGAGTGTCCTAGAGGAATATTTGCGTGGTTTTCAAGGTTGCCTAGTGGTGGTATCGCATGACCGTTATTTTATGGATAAAATGGTGGACCACCTTTTTGTTTTTGAAGGTGAAGGCGTTCTAAAGGATATCGTAGGTAATTATACGGAATTTAGAAAAGCTCAAATTCAAAAAGCACGCAATTCAAAGGACAATAAGACGACAACTGAAAAACCTGAAAAGGATGAGTTTAAAGAAAAATTAATTTCAACTTCTAGTGAAAAACGCAAGTTGAGTTTTAAGGAAAAAGCCGAATTTGAAAGTTTGGAGCGCGACTTAGAATTACTGGAAGAGAAAAAAAATGCTTTAACGGAAGCCTTACTTAATCCTGAAAATAGCACTAAACTATATGAAATCGGACAAGATTTAGGAGTACTGGTAACGGAATTGGAAAGTAAAACGGATCGATGGTTGGAATTATCCGAATTCGTTTAGGGTTTATTTTTCAATGCGTCCAAGTGAAGTAATTTTTCAGCGACAATAATACCGGTCTTATCTCTAAGTTGAATATTAATTGTTTTTTCCAAAGCATTGATTTCTATCATTCCAAAATTATTCTGCATCATGGGTCCCGAAATCCTATTTTTATTAGGTGTGGCAAAACGCCATTCTTGGGTGAGACCACTGGAAGTAAAATCAAATATCGGGTAAGATTCTTTATTTGTCAATTCAGAAAATTCCCCATAGTGCACATCTCCAGAAATAAAAATCACTCCATTTGCTTGCGTTTCTTTAATCAATTGAAGCATTTTGTTTTGTTCAGAAGGAAAATTTGCCCATGATTCATAACCATTGTATTCGATTCCAAATTGTGTAGAGGAAGCAATAATTCTGTAATCTGCAGCTTGAGATAATACTCCCTTCAACCAAGTCCATTGTTGTCTTCCTAAAATAGTTTTACTCGAATCTGTATGCGGAGTATAAGTAAGTTCATACTCTGGATTGTTTGTCCCACGATTTTTACGCTTCGTCCTAATCAATTGATCTCTAAAGGTTCGGGTGTCAAGTAAAATCACTTGCACTTTGGCACCTTCAAGTTCAAAAATATAACTGGTATATATTCCATCGTGGACCCAGCGATCTGAAGTAAGGGGTTCCTTGAAAAAGTCGAGAAAAATTTTCTTATTTTGTTTTTTCTTGGTGTATTCTTTTCCGGCGTCATCTTTTCCAAAATCATGATCATCCCATGTTGCAAGGATGGATGTATTGGCGTTCAAAAGTTGAAAGGAGGGAATAGCGCCAAGCTGCTCATATTTTTTTTTCATAACAGATTTTCGCTTGGAATCTCCGTAGATATTGTCCCCTAAAAAAACAAAGTAATTGGGTTGAAGCTTGGCTACTTCATAAAGTATCGGTAAGTCTGTATCTTGATGTCCGCACGAACCAAAAGCAAGGGTCAACTTCGTTTGCGAATGACAGATAAGTGGTGCAAAAAGAAAAACAAAAAATAATTTCACAAGCTAAAGATAAAGGATATTGTCTTTATGTAGACTAGCTTTTTATTTTTCATTACTTTTAACTTCCACGAAAGCACCCTGCTTTCCAATTTATATATAGTGATTATGGCAGAAGAAAAACATGATTTTCAGCGCTCTTTAGGCTTAATGGATGCTACAGCAATTGTAGCAGGTTCCATGATTGGATCCGGAATCTTTATCGTAAGTGCTGATATGGGGCGTATGGTGGGTTCGGCAGGATGGCTATTGGTTTTGTGGCTCCTGACAGGTCTCATTACCTTAATGGCCGCTTTGAGTTATGGTGAATTAGCAGGCATGATGCCTAAAGCAGGTGGACAATTTGTTTATATTGAAAAAGCATGGGGAAAATTCACTGCTTTTCTTTACGGATGGACGGTTTTTACAGTAATTCAAACAGGTGTAATCGCCGCAGTGGCAGTTGCATTTGCAAAATATAC
Organism: Flavobacteriales bacterium; assembly: GCA_947488235.1. GTDB lineage: Bacteria > Bacteroidota > Bacteroidia > Flavobacteriales_D > Crocinitomicaceae > UBA952. Next base: position 11,268 of record CANLAQ010000052.1, read on the forward strand.
TGCTTATTTCTTTCCCGAATTGGGACCTGATCACATACTCTTATCATTAGGAAATTTTGAAATTTCAGCGGCTCAAGTTCTTGCTATAGCAAGTATTTTTCTCCTGACTTTTATCAATAGTAGAGGATTGAAAAGCGGTAAAATTATTCAAATGGTTTTTACAAGCGCCAAACTTTTAGCACTACTCGCATTGATTGTTCTTGGCTTAGCGATTGGTTTAAAAGGGGAGGTCTTTTCTCAAAACATGGCGCACATGTGGGACGCTGCGCCTACATGGATCAGTAGTGATGGGGGTAAAAACTGGACGGAATCCATTTCACCAATTACTGGAGTTGCCCTGATGCTCGCACTCGGTACCGCTATTATCGGTTCCTTGTTTTCAAGTGATGCTTGGAATAATGTGACCTTTATTGCGGGTGAAATTAAAAATCCGAAGAAAAATATTCCCTTGAGTTTGCTCCTGGGTACAAGTATTGTTACCGTTTTGTATGTATTGGCCAATTTAGCTTATTTGGCCTTGATTCCTTTGCATGGAAGTCCAGACGGAACAGACATCATGTCTCAGGGAATTCAATTTGCAGGTGCAGGAACAGATCGTGTTGGAACAGCCGCCGCTTCTCAAGTCTTTGGAGATTTTGCAGCAGGTTTTATGGCGATTCTCATTATGGTATCTACTTTCGGTTGTAATAATGGATTAATCCTCTCAGGAGCCCGAGTTTATTATGCCATGGCAGAAGATGGCTTGTTCTTTAAAAGAGCCGCTCAATTGAATAAAAATTCCGTTCCTTATTTCTCTTTAATGATTCAGGCAGTTTGGGCAAGTGTGCTATGTTTGAGTGGGTCTTATGGAGATCTGTTGGACTATGCGACTTTTGCTTCTTTGATTTTTTATATCATTACCATCGCAGGGATTTTCAAACTTCGAATTAAAGAACCTAAAGCAGAAAGACCCTACAAAGTTATTGCTTATCCGTTTACTCCCGCACTTTACATTCTCTTAGCAACTACTATTTGTGTGATTTTATTGATTACGAAAACGCAAAACACACTCTTAGGCCTGCTTATTGTTGGTCTAGGAATTCCCGTGTTTTTTATTCGTAATTATTATGCTAAAAAAAATAATGCCGCATGAAATTTTTGATTGGATTTTCGCTCTTGTTTTTACCAATGGGTGCTCTATGGTCTCAAAAATATAACCATCAAGACTCATTGCGGGGAAGTATTGGCAAGGAAAGGGCATGGTGGGATGTGCAAAAGTACAGTCTTAGTTTTGAAGTTTCTCCTTCTAGTAAAAGTATTAAAGGAAAAAATGTAATTCGTTATAAGGTGCTATCGGGTCAACAAGAATTGCAGATTGATCTTCAGTATCCTATGAAAATAGTTTCTGTGATGCAAGATGGAATTTCCCTTTCCGTTCGTGATGATGGGAATGCCCATTTTATTTCAGTAGCAAAAAAACAAGTTGTAGATTCTAGCTATGATTTGGAAATTATCTTTGAGGGTAATCCTGTAAGAGCTAAAAATCCACCGTGGGATGGAGGCTTTACTTGGACGAAGGATAAATCGGGTAAAGATTTTGTAGCAACCTCATGTCAAGGAATAGGAGCGAGTCTGTGGTGGCCTTGTAAAGATCACATGTCTGATGAACCAGATCAAGGAATGTTAAT